>JAYUHS010000096.1:0-13510 GCA_043766715.1 Luteolibacter sp. | reverse complement strand
CGGCAACTCTCCGGCAGCTTCATGCACCGGCGAGTCCGACCAGATTTTCAGCGAGAAATTTCCCGTAGCATCGGCGAAGACCATCTCAAAATACGGCTTCCCGCCCTTGGTGGTGCGACTGGCCCGCGACTGGAGCTGGGCATGGATGGCGGCGTGAATGGGGATTTCCCCGGCTTGTTCCTTGACGGCGGCGATGGTGATGGGACTCACGCGGCGGACCATGGCAGACTGAATGATGTGCCGTCGATGATGAATCGCCCGGACCAATACAGCCACCCGAGATCATTCGTGTCGGAGCGCGTCAATCGGGTCGAGACTCGCTGCTCGGCGTGCGGGCATGAATCCAAAGAGGATGCCGATGGCGGCGGAGAAGACGAAGGCGATAATATTAATCTTCGGATCGAATAGAAAAGGCGCACCGACGACCTCTGCGAGGGTCGAACACAAGCCATAGGCGAGCGCGATCCCACTCACTCCGCCGATGCAGGAGAGCGTGACGGCCTCGACCAAGAATTGTAATAACACTTCCCGTGCTCGCGCGCCGATGGCGAGGCGGATGCCGATCTCGCGAGTCCGCTCGGTGACAGAAACGAGCATGATATTCATAATGCCGATGCCGCCGACCAGCAGGCTGACACCCGCGACTGCGCCTAACAAGGATGTCATGACCTTGGTGCTGGAGCTGATTACTTCGGCCAGTTGCAGCGAGTCGAATACGTTAAAATTGTCCTCTTCGTTGGCGGTGATTTTGCGGCGCTCCCGCATCAATGCACTGACGTCTGCGACGATGTTGGCGCCGGGATAACCTTGATTTCCGGAGATCATTACTTGGTTAAAATTTTTCCCACCTTGGCGACCGGAAAGTCGGTGAATGACGGTGGTGTAGGGCGTGATGACGTTGTCGTCCAGATCATCGCCGAAGCCGCCTTGGCCTTTGACTGCTGTGACGCCTACGACTTCGAGGGTCATCGTTTTCACCCGAATTTTACTGCCCACTGGGTCCACACCCTCGCCGAAAAGCTCTTTGCGGATGCTTTCACCAATGACGCAGACGGGCGACGACTCGGCTACTTCTTGATCCGTGAAAAACCGGCCACTACCTACCTTCCAGTTGGCGATTTCGAAATAGTTAGAAGTAGTGCCTTGGACGTCAAACGAACTGCTTTTTTCTTGATAGATGATTTGTGCGTTACTCGAAACAAAGGGAGCCACGGAGGCGATACCCGGCACTTGATCGCGGATGGCTTCGACGTCGCGGAGGCTAAATAAAGGAGCGCCGCCACCCCAGCCCTGGCCGGGGCGGAGAACGAGCAAGTTGTTCCCCATTTTAGAAATCTGCTGTTTCACGGTCTCGGTAGCCCCACGCCCAAGCGTGACCATGGTGATGACGGCAGCCACGCCGATGACGATTCCTATCACTGTCAGGAATGAACGTGTCAAGTTCCGCCGGATTTCTCGGATGGCGATGAGTAGCGCGTTGAAGATCACGGATGTTAAGACTCCTTTTTTGTGTCTTGATAGATCAGTCCATCGCGGACGTGGATGATGCGGCGGGCGCAGGCGGCAACTTCATCCTCGTGAGTGACCATAATGATCGAGATGCCGCGGTCTGTGTTGAGCCGGTGGAGAAGTTCCATGATTTCTACGGTGGTTTGAGAGTCGAGATTTCCGGTAGGTTCATCCGCGAAAAGAGTGTCTGGCTGGGTGACGATGGCACGGGCGATGGCGACACGCTGCTGTTGGCCACCGGAGAGTTCGGCAGGAGTATTGCGCTCCTTATCGGATAGACTGACTTGGGCCAGCGCCTCGCGGGCCATTTCGTGGCGTTGTTTTCTGGAATAACCACGGTAGAGCAACGGGAGTTCGACATTCTCAAGTGCTGAGGTACGAGCGAGTAGATTGAATCCTTGGAAGATGAAGCCGAGTGCGTGACGGCGGAGCAGCGAGCGCTGGTCTTTGTTGAGATGCTCCACGGCGATCCCTTTGAAAAGGTAGGAGCCTGCAGTGGGCGTGTCGAGACAGCCTAACAAATTCATCAATGTCGATTTGCCCGAGCCGCTGGGACCCATGACGGCGACAAATTCGCCGCGCTGAATGGTGAGATCCACGCCACGAAGAGCGAGAAATGCAGCATCGCCCGAGCCGTAGCGCTTGGTTAGGCCATGTAACTGGATGAGCTTTTCCGCGTTCATTCAGTCTTCGTTGGCTTGATGCTGATGATGAGAGGAGTGCCAGCTACGAGTTCCTTGCTGGTGATTTCGGTGACGCGACCGTCAGTGATGCCGGGAGTTACTTTGATTTCCGAGGGTTCACCGTCTTTGAGAATCCAGACTCTGGGAGTAGAGTCTGAGGAACCAGCTTTCGCTGGAGGGGTTCCGCGCCAGCGTCTGCCACCGCCTAACGAAAGGCTCTGGACAAGGGTGCGCTTGGTAGCATCTGGCTTGCCGATGGCGGCGGCAGCGACAGGGTCGAAACGTAGGGCGGAGTTTGGGACCACGAGGACGTCTTTTTTATCGACGATTGCGATATCCACGGTGGCAGTCATTCCGGGGCGAAGTGATAGATCTTCATTCGTCACCTCCAATTCTGTGCTGTAGGTGACCACAGCGTTCGTGTTGCCGGCTGCTCCCTCCTTGGCGGTGGTGCCCGTCCCGACTGCACCGAACGCCACCTTCTTGACCTTGGCGGTGTAGCTGCGACTTGGCCAAGCATCCACGCTAAATGTGGCGGTCTGACCGACTTCGATGCGGCCGATATCTGCTTCCGAAACGTTGACTAGCAGTTCCATTTTTTTCAAATCCTCGGCGATGGTAAACAGCGTAGGGGCGGTAAATGAGGCGGCGACGGTCTGGCCGACTTCGATCGAGCGTGCGAGCACGATGCCGTCCACAGGCGAACGGATGATGGTTTTCGCGAGATCACTCTCGAAGGCACGAACGTCTGCTTCGGCACCAGTCACGGCTGCTTGGGCACTTTCTAAATCCGCCATGGCGCGAGTGAGGGTAGCGCGGGAGGTTTCCATGATCGCCCGCGACGGTGTTTTCCCCCCGCTGAGATCGTGGAGCTCTTCTTGGCGTGCAAGTGCGGCTTTGCTCTCGGCGACGGTCGCTTCGGCTTGGCTGACCCGAGCACTGGCAGCGAGTCGGGCAGCACGGCTGCGCTCGGTTTGCTGGTCAAGCTTAGTGGTGTCCAGCTTGGCGAGTGTTTGGCCTTTTTTTACTTGGTCGTTAGTATCTGCTAACACTTCTTTGGCAGTTCCGGAAAGTTCGCTGCCAACGATGATCTGATTGGTGGGAGCAAGATTCCCTGCGGCTGTGACGATGAGCGAAATACGATCGATCTTGGATTCGACAGTTTGATATTCCGCCCTTTGTTCCGTATTCTTCCCCTTAGTTTTATAATACCAAATAGTGCTAATCACCAGTACGATACCGATGGTGATATAAATCCACTTTCTTGCAGGCTTCGAGGCTGCACCCGCGACGATGGTGGCAAGGTCCTCTGATGAATCGGATGGCGTCATTAAATTAAAAAGATAAAGGTATAAATTTTCACGAATCGGATGACCAGCCGCCGCCAAGAGCCTTGTAGAGCTGGATATAAGCGATGGTGCGGTCCGCGCGGACGGAGAAGAGGCTAGACTCAAGTCCCAGTAGCGAGCGCTGAGTTTCGAGCACGGAGACGAAGTCAATTTCTCCAGAAGCGTAACGTTGTCGGGCAATCAAATCCGCATCACGGGCGGCGACACTTGCTCTTTGGAGGGTTTCTAATCTTTCCGTGGTGCGACGACAAGCGATCAGCGAGTCTTCTACTTCTGACAATGCAGTTAGAACTGTGGAGCGATAAGTTTGATAGGCTTGCTCCTCGGCTGCGTTTTGGGCCTCAATGTTTAAACGGATACGGCCCGCGTCAAAGATTGGGCTAGTAATTCCCGCGATGATTCCGGCAGTGGCAGTTTCTGGATTAAAGAGCTTACTGGCAGCGAGGGTATTGAGGCCGAGGGAGCCGGAAAGACTAAGAGAAGGGTAGCGCTCGGCATCTGCAGCTCGGGTGCTGGCGGCAGCAGCAAGGAGCTGATAACCAGCGATGCGCACGTCAGGACGCTGCCGAAGGGTATCGGCGGGGATGCCGACTGCTAGACCACGCGGAGGGTTGGGAATGGATTTTCTCCCTGTGAAAAGGATGCCATCGAGACTTCCTGGAGTATTTCCTGATAGAAGAGCAATGAGATTGCGTGATTGGGAAATATTTTGCTGAAGCGCAGGGATGGACGCACGGGCCTGTTCAAGGCTGCTGAGTGCCTGGCTGGATTCGAGAGAGTCTGCCTCGCCTGCTTGCGTGCGCCAACTGGCAAGTTCGGAAGTTTCCTCACGGGTTTTCACGTTACGGAGAAGCACCTCGAGCGCCGCTTCGTCAACACGAAGATTTGTGTAAGCAATTGCGATTTCAGAGGCGAGAGAGGCTTGGACGGAATTGAAATTTTCCTCACTCGCACCGAGTTGTGCGGAAGCTGCCTCGATAGTGCTGCGGGTCTTGCTGAAAAGATCGATTTCCCAAGAGGCATTCAGCCCGGCGGAGTAGGAAGTGTTCGAGTTTCTCCCAGCACTTGCTCGATCTGACGTGGTAGAATTCGTGGAAGCAGAACCACTGAGGGAAGGGAAAAGTGAAGCTCGGGTCGCATCGCGCCGCGCGCGAGACTCCTTGATCCGCGCGGAGGCGGACGCGATATCAGGACTATTTTTCAGAGCATTCGAAATGAGACGAGAAAGCGTGGGATCCTCGAAACGACTCCACCACCGCGAAAGATCACGGGTTGCCGAGGCGACGGGAAAATGGACGGAGTTTTTCCACTGCGGAGGTAAGGAAAATTCCGCGTGCGAGCGCAGCGGGGTGACTCCACAATTGCTCAAACTAATGAGCGCAGCACTGAGAAATAGGAAGAATCGGGCGGAATGCACGGAAAAACTGATGATGAATTGGGCGGGAACACCTTCAGAAGAGATGAAGTTCGAGAAATTTCAAAATAAAATCTCTGCATCATACGTTGCTTCGCGCAGGAAGCTTACTCATCCGACAGATTAATTTCTAACTATTTGATCTAGTTGCTCGGGACAAGGTGTGCTGGCGCGAGTGTATCTGAAATCGAGTCGCCGCTCCAAATAAAACGCTAAAGTTAGCCACAGCCGAGCATCTGTGATGGGGTCGCCCTCATCACAAAAATACAAGTGGCTTTCGGTTTTTCCCAGAAAGCGTCGCTCCGTGAGTGTGGCGGACGTTCGCTCAGCCGAAGAGTTTCATCTTCGGATAATTTGCCCCGAGGATGGGCTTCATCTGAGGCGCCTTGAGCCAATCGGTTAGTAGTGTGCCATAAACACTTCGAAAATCGACGGTATGTTTGATGTCACCTTCCGATAGATCGGTGAGACTGGGGTGGGTGCCATGGAGGCCACCCTTGATGCCCGGTCCGGCGAGAAAGAGACAAGAAGCCTTGCCATGGTCGGTGCCAGCACTCGCGTTTTCGGAGACGCGGCGCCCGAATTCGGAAAAGGTCATCAATACGACGCGCTTATCGTTGCCTTGCTCTTTTAGATCGGTAAAGAAGGATTTTAATGCACGATCAAGCTGTCCTAGCAGACGTTCATGTGAATTGAGTTGTTGGTTGTGGGTGTCAAATCCACCATGGCTGACGTAAAAAACACGGGTCGGCATGCCACCGGCGATCATCCGTGCGACGAGGTTGAGATTGCGGGCGAGCGGAGTTCCGTCATAGCGGATTGCGGTTTTGTGTTTGGAGGCGAGTTCGAGAATGGTCTTGGAACTGACGCGAGCGTCGAGTGCGACCCGTTCGAGGAAGGCGAGATTCCCCTCACCTGAGATGCCGCCAGTTTTGCCACCGCCGGGTATGGCGATGGATCCGCCGTCGGATGGTTCGTCCTCATCGTCTTGCCGATCATCGGGCTTATTGAGGTCCGCGAAGAATTCTTCGGCCCGCGCTTTTTCTCCACCGCCGTGGATCCAGCGATAGAGTTCGGGTGAATTGAGACAGACCCCAGGATTTTTCAGCGCACCAAAGGCCTCAGGCTGAGTTTTGTTGAAGCTGATACCGACAGTGGGATCTGCGCCGGGGCAAGCATTGTCGAAATAACGACCGAGCCAGCCGGTAGGTGAATGGTTCGTAAGATCCGCAGTTTCCCAAATAGAAGTAGAAACGAAGTGAGATCGGTTGGGATTCGGATAGCCCACCCCCTGAACGACGCCGAGATCTCCTTCTTTAAACAGCGAACCCAGGAATGGCATTGCGTTATTCAGTCCGACGTAGTCACTGAGTTTGATGAGATCTTTTTCCTTCTTAGCGATGCGTGGACGGGACCGGTGATAGAGGTCGTCAGCATACGGCACGAGCGTATTGAGACCATCATTTCCGCCTGCAAGTTGGAGGACGACCATGATAGTATCGTCTTTCCCGGTGGCTGGCTGGATGGCCAGATCACGCGCACCTTCGTGAAGCTGGCCGAAGGTGCGCTCGATAAACATCGGCACTGTCCATGTGGCAGAGGCACCAAGGACGGTGGAGCGAAGGAAATCACGGCGAGTTTTCATCGTAGGAAATTCAAGTGAGTTGATAGTAGGGAGTGCTGAGCATCAGGTGGCAGAGTTCGGCCGTTTCTTTATTTGTAAAAATGGCACCTTTCTTGGAGTTGGCATACTCGACGAATGAATCACGTGCTTTGCTAGGAAGAGGTCCTTGGAAGAAACGAAAGATGAGTGAATCGACAAGATCCACCGGGTTTTCGCGGAGTTCTCTCGGCGCGATATTCTCGTAATTAGGCCCATTCCAGCCGTGACCCATGTTTTTGGAGGTGGCAGCCATCCCGGGATTTTTCGTCTTTTCCTTAGCCGGCATCGAACTACCATCACCCGCACCTTTCGTGAGAAATCCAGCGAGATTGTAGCGAGTGAGTAAAGTGTTCGTGTTAATCCAAGCTTGGCCCCAATCCCAGCCCGCGACATTAGGCGGAGCGAAAAGAATCTGACCTAATTGCTCACCGGCGATGAATGGTAAACGTGCAGGTGGATTAGTGATTTCGAGCTGCTTCAAGAGCTCGATAAGGAACTGTACTGGCGATTTAATTTGCGAACGGACCGACGCATTAGCGTAAAATTCTTTTGATAGGAAAATTTCACGGAGTAATGGACCGACTTGGAAATTATCGTGTTGTAAACTCGTCGCTAGTGAATCGATGGCCGCATCTGACGGTTCTTCAGCAACGAAAAATTCCCAGAGCTTCTTCGACATCAAGCGTGCGGCTTGCTTATGGCTGAAGATCAAATCGATAACGTCCTTACCCGTGAACGGGCCGGTCTTTCCAAACACGGTTTTGTCGCTCGGATCCCACTGTCGTTTGTTCAGAGTGACCTTTCCTTTCGCCCTGCTAAATTGATAGCCGGTGAAAGCACGGGCTGCTTCGCGAATGTCTTGTTCTGTGTAGTTACCTTCACCCAGAGTGAAAAGTTCCATCAGCTCACGAGGGAAGTTTTCGTTAGGCATATTCTTATTGGAGCTTTGGGTATCGAGGTAGAGCGACATGGCCGGGTCCATCAGGATCGCTTGAGTAAGGTCCCGAAAACTACCAAATGCGTATTTCCGGAACAACTCGTTTTGACGAACTAATAGAACCGGTTGCTTCACCTTCTGGATGGACGTAGCAAAGTGGTCGTGCCAGAAAAGTGTCATCTTCTCGCGTAATGGAGCCTGTGTCTTGAGCATCCGCCGGAACCACCAGCCTTGAGCTTGGAGGCCGCGCTCGCGATTTTCTTTCTGAAATTTCTTATTAAACTCGCGTTTCAGTTCCTCCGCCTTGTCTAGAGAAAGCCCGCGCATAGCTTCGTGGACGGTTTTTCGTTGTTCCGCATATTCGCGGCGATCTGCCAGCACTTGCTCATCGGTAGTCCATGGCAGCACGGGAAATGCACCTAACGGCTCTTTAGGTGTAAGTAGCGAATCCACCGCCTTTTCACGACCCAGCGCGTGGAAGTCTTTGATCGTGCTTGGGCTACCGCCGAATCCCGCGCGGTTGAGCAGGTGGGCTGCCTCAAAAATTGTCCAAGGATCATCCGCTTTCGGTAGCATGGTTCTCGTAGAAACTCCAAAGGTGCCGAGAAGTTTCGACGGAGAGTTCGTCGAGGATTACGGTATGTCGGCTTTTCTCCGCTGTCCCTCGACAGATTCCCATGTTTCACTTTCCCTATGCCTGAACGATTGCCTGACACGACACCCGAACTCCTTTCCCCAGCCGGAAACTGGGACTGCGCTCGTGCCGCGGTCGCTGCCGGTGCAGATGCAATTTATTTCGGCTTGTCGAAGTTCAATGCCCGCCTGCGTGCGGATAATTTCATCGAAGCAGATTTGGAAGAGTTAATGGAATTTCTCCACCGCCACGGCGTGAAGGGATTTCTAACGATGAATACGCTGATTTTCACCAGCGAAATGAAAGCTGCCGAGCAGCAACTTCGAAAAGTAGCCGCTGCCGGAGTCGATGCGCTGATCATCCAAGACCTCGGTCTCGCGAAATTAGCACGCACCGTCGCGCCGAATGTCGAGCTCCATGCATCCACTCAGATGACGATCACCTCGCCGGAAGGATTGGCATTCATCGAGACGCTATTTCCCATGGAGCGCGCCGTCCTCGCCCGCGAGCTTTCCATCAAAGAAATCGAACGCTTCAATTCTGAGAACAGCGCGCATCTCAAATTGAAAACTCCGTTAGAAGTTTTCGTCCATGGTGCCCTTTGTGTCGCTTACTCTGGCCAGTGCCTCACGAGCGAATCCCTTGGCCAGCGCAGCGCGAATCGTGGAGAATGTGCGCAAGCTTGCCGGATGCCCTACGAAATCGTCGTCGATGGCGAGACCCGCGATCTCGGAGCTGTCCGTTACTTACTCAGCCCACAAGACCTCGCCGCCGTTGATCTAGTCCCAGACCTCGTTAGGGCCGGGGTGAAGTCATTCAAAATCGAAGGTCGCCTCAAATCGCCCGAATATGTTTCTGCCGTCACCCGCGTCTATCGAAAAGCACTCGACGCTGCTATTTCTTCATGCGACACCGCTCACCCACCATCCCCCATTACAGACACAGATCGGTATGAGTTAGAAATGACATTTTCCCGAGGCCTCAGTACCGGTTGGTTTGCGGGGACGAATCACCCTTATCTCACCCACGGCAAGTTCGGTAAAAAACGCGGCCCACTACTCGGAGAAATCACCGATTGTGGTTCCGGCTGGATTCGGCTCGGTAAACTCACTGGAGTCCCGTTCACCGCGGGTGATGGCGTAGTCTTCGATGCCGGAGAAAATCGTGACCTCGAACAAGGTGCGCGCATCTGGGTGATCGAGGGTGATCGGCTGATTTTCCATCTCACTTACAGCGGCATCAACTTCGACCGCATTAAGCCCGGCCAGACGCTCTACAAAACTTCCGATCCCAAGCTCGACTCCGAGCTTCGCCGCTTTTGGCAAAACACTCGCCCCGTCGAAATCAAGACTGCACTCCACCTTACCGTGACCGGTAAGCCTGGCGATCCCATCACCATCACTGCGGTCTGCGACGGGCTCTCTTCATCCGTCGTTTCTACGATATTGATAGAAAAAGCAGCGAAGCACCCGTTAGCGACCGAAAAGCTTGCAGAGCAACTCGGTCGTCTCGGCGACACTTGCTTCGAACTCGGCTCGCTCGACAATCAGCTCGAAGGAAATTGCCACATCGCTGTCTCGGCGCTGAACCAACTGCGTCGCACACTCGTCAAGCAGTTGAATGAAGCCGCTGCCATCAGGCCGGTCCTCGCGGAAATTACTACCACCTATCAGGATCTTCTTCCCTCAATGGTCGATTTTCATCGCTCAATGTCCGATGGACCCCACCTCTCCGTTCTGTGCAGGACCATGGCACAACTCACCGCCGCCATCGAATGCGGCGTGGAAACTCTGTACTGCGACTTCGAAGACCCTCGCCGCTATAAGGAAGCCGTCGTCTGTTTTCGGTCTGAAATTTCAACCCCTCATTCGCAAATCTATTTGGCAACCCCACGCATTCTTAAGCCCGGCGAGATGGGCTATCTCAAGCTCATTGAGAAAGCAGCGCCCGATGGTCTGCTTCTCCGTAATCTCGCCGCACTCTACTACTACAAGGATCGCCACGACCTGAAAAAAATCGGAGATTTTTCCCTAAATGTTTCTAACCCAATCACCGCAAGACTCCTGATGGAAAATGCTGGGCTTGATTATCTCACAGTCTCTTATGACCTCAACATTGGACAAGTCCTAGAGTTACTAGTCGATACGCCGCCCAGTTGGTTTGAACTCACACTCCACCAACACATGCCGATGTTTCACATGGAGCACTGCGTGTTCTGCACCTTTCTCAGTAAAGGAACAACCTACAAAGACTGTGGCCGTCCGTGTGAAAGTCATGTCGTCCAGTTGCGCGACCGTGTCGGCCAGCTTCACCGCCTACAGGCCGACGTCGGCTGTCGGAACACGCTCTTCAATGGCAAGGCCCAAACTGGCGCCCGCTACTATCAACACCTCCGCAGCGCCGGACTCTCGCGTTTCCGCATCGAGCTACTCGACGAGGCAGATGACGCAGCAAAAACCATTCGAGCCTATCAGAATTTACTCAGTGGGAAATCGGACGCGTTCGAGTTGCTCAGCGAAGTCCAAGCGCTAGAGAAACTCGGCGTCACCGAAGGCACATTGGCAGAGCGGTAATCATGATTGATCGGCGAGTCCTCAGTCGTTGGTCAGTATTGGTAGGCATCTGCATGGGTGCCGGGTTGGATCAAATGGCTGCGGAGGTTGGCATGTTCCATTGCCATCGTTGCAATGGAATTGCTATCCTTCCACCCAAGCAGAATACCCAAGCGGGAGAGGATGCGACCAAACTTGCGCATTTGATAGTGATATGATAATTACGCGATCTCAAACGGCTAACGTCGTCAATGGAGTTAATTAATAGATATGATTTAGTGTTTGATTGATGAGACATTTTCACAGGCGAGCGATGCCTGAACTAAGGTCTGAGCCGCTGGGAGCCAAATTCGCTACGTTACAACAGGCAATTTCTCTCTGATCACTACCTAGTTCGAGTGCTGCTGCAAAGATCTTTAAATGGTTTCATTCGACACGGTGAGCGGTCCTAAAAATATATGCATGAACTCTGTAGAAGGATGGTAAGATTTGCATGAGGGATTCTGGACACATTCTCGATAAAAAAGTCGAATGACACAGCACCGGTCTGCGTCTATGTTGCCAAACCTAAATTAATTTATGAATCCGTTCAAAAAATACCTAATCCTAGGGAACCTCACCGCCGTCGCTCTCGGCGGGGTACTTCCCATTATAGGCACCGCGATTGCCCAGCCGGAAGCCGCTACTTCAGGGGCCGAGGTGATGACCCGTGGGCCGGTACACGAAGCCTTCGCTGGGACCATTTCCTACGATCCCACTCCAGGTGTCATTGTAGGCCAAGCACCCCCGACTTTGATCGAAGAAGTTCCGCCTGAGCAGCGATTGGAGGGCGAGAATGTCACTTGGATTCCGGGTTATTGGGCGTGGGATGAAGACCAAAACGACTTTCTATGGGTGAGCGGTATTTGGCGGAATCTTCCTCCCGGTCGTGAGTGGGTTCCCGGCTACTGGTCTGACTCGGATGGTCGCCACCAATGGACATCTGGTTACTGGGAGGATGCAGAGAACACCGAAGTTTCCTATCTACCGGAACCACCCCGCAGCGTGGAATCTGGACCGAGTGTGGAGGCAACATCCAATGATCAAACTTGGATCCCCGGCAACTGGAGCTGGCGGGAAAATCGCTATGCGTGGCGCGCTGGATACTGGGTCGGGGCCCGTGAGAATTGGAGTTGGACTCCTTCCTATTATCGCTGGACTCACCGCGGCTATGTCTATGTGGATGGCTACTGGGACTATCCTGTCGCTCGCCGAGGTGTTGTTTTCGCCCCGGTCCATTTCCAACGGGAATACATTTCTCGTCCAGATTTCTACTACTCACCAGTCACGGTGATAAGCCTATCCGTTTTTACGAACCATTTGTTTTTGAGACCGAACTACGGTCATTATTACTTCGGCGATTATTATGAGCCAAGATATCGCGACCAAGGCTATTTCGCATCATATTCCTATAACTCGGGTCGGCGTGGTTATGACCCGATCTACGCTTATGATCGCTGGGAAAACCGCAACGACCGCAGTTGGGGTCGCCAGCGCCAAGAGTATTTCGAGCACCGCCGTGACAATCGAGATGCCCGTCCACCCCGCACATGGGTCGCCCTGAGCGCCCGTTCGCAGGCGGATCGCGAACGTGGTGACTTCGGCGTAGCAGATCGATTTGACCGTGTCGTGGACAACCGCGCCGGCGGACGCCAGCGGTTTCAAACGATCAACAAGCAAGAACGCGAGGGGTTCGTTTCCCAACGACAAGAAATCCGAAAATTCGGTAAGCAACGCGAACAACTTGAAACTCGTGGCCAGCTTTCTCCCGCAGACCGCGCGAAAAACGGTAGTGAAGATAACCGCGTTAGAGTAGGCCGTTCGCCCATAATTTCAAAAAAATCTGATCGTTCTGATAAAGATGGGGGGCCGCCTGCCAGACTACAGCCACGCAGTTCGGATCAAACTGCGAGAGATACGACGAAAAATCGGGATGCCACATCCAAGCCCCAGCAGAAACAGGAAACCAACGTCACCCGTGGCGGCAAACTTGATAGGAATGGGAATGGCAAGCCTCAAACAGAAACACGTGATAAACC
Source organism: Luteolibacter sp. (assembly GCA_043766715.1). Lineage (GTDB taxonomy): Bacteria > Verrucomicrobiota > Verrucomicrobiia > Verrucomicrobiales > Akkermansiaceae > Luteolibacter. Next base: position 691 of record JAYUHS010000096.1, on the reverse strand, counting down.
GGGTCAAAAACGTGAAATAGATCGCACTCCGATTAAGGCTAAACCTCAAGAGCAACGTCCGAATAACCCGGCTCCAGCGCGCCAAGCAAACCTCGGTCCGAAACGACAGCCGTTACCGAATTCCGAGAAAAAAGCACAATTACAAGAAAATCGACCAACGAAGCTCAACTCTGAACGACAAGCAAACTCGGCGCCGAAGCGTCAGGCCAACCCGACGCCGAAACCTCAACCGCAGCCCCAGCCTAACCGCCCAATAAATCCGTTACCGAAGCGCCAAGAGCAACCGGCACCCCAGCGCAAACCAAAGGCTGACAACAGCCGAGACTCCGCATCCACCACGCCCCGCAAGGCTGCTCCAAAACCACAACAAGCAACCGTAACACGGCCGGAAACAAAACGAACCGCTAAGGCAGAACCCGGACCACGGTTACGCCAACCTTCACCTGCTGTTTCCCAGCCACTCAGGCAGGTGTCCCGCCCGCAGCCTCAACAAACCAAACCTCAAGCACCCACTCGCTTCCGCCCAGAACAAGCGAGAACGAACGATGGCGGCGGTCGTAAAAAGAAGACAGACAACGAGTAATTTCTCAGGGCAGGGCAACCTCACTTTGGAATCGTGATTTTTAGCAGAGTTTCGAGGATGGGCTCGCTAAGCGCTGCTTGGATGCGCTTGCCGCGCATCGTATCTTGG
>JAYUHS010000095.1:0-32776 GCA_043766715.1 Luteolibacter sp. | reverse complement strand
CCATAGACCGAGCCGCCGGTGCCGAAAACCAGGGCGACCGTGCTGGTCGCATTCGCCACTACTGGCAGCGTGCCGATGGCCAATAAGCTCGGAAATGTTAGGATCGTCCCGCCGCCAGCCACGGCATTGATCACTCCTGCGGCGGCGGCGGCACAGACGAGGGAAACAATTTCAAAAGCGGTCATGGATCGATGCCGGGAGCGTGGCGCAGTCGCAGCGCGTTGGCGATGACGGACACGCTGCTCAGTGCCATGGCCGCACCGGCGAGCATCGGGTCCAGCAGCCAGCCGGTGAACGGATAGAGCAATCCCGCCGCCAGTGGCACGCCGAGCGCATTGTAAATGAAGGCGAAAAATAGGTTCTGGCGGATGTTTTTCATCACATCCCGGCTGAGTTCGAGCGCCCGGACGATTCCTAGCAAATCGCCTTTCGCCAAGGTGATCCCGGCGCTTTGGATCGCGATATCGGTGCCGGTTCCCATGGCGATTCCCACATCCGCCTCGGCCAATGCGGGTGCGTCGTTGATGCCGTCTCCCGCCATGCCGACGACCGCTCCGGCGGCTTTCAGCTCGCGGATGACCGCTAGCTTGGCGTCCGGCGTGAGTTCTGCGCGGACGTCGTCGATGCCTAACTCACGGCCGACGACGCGTGACGTTTGCGGGTTGTCGCCGGTGAGCATGATCAGCTTGAGTCCCATGGCTTGGAGTTTTTTCACCGCTACCGGCGTCGAGGCTTTAATTGGGTCGGCCACGGCGATGAAGCCACTGAGCGCTTCCCCTTCGGAAATCCAGATGACGGTGTGTGCCTTTTCCTGAAGCTGCATCGCCCGCTCGGTGAGTGATTGGGAAATCACCACGCCCTGCGACTCCAGCCACGACCGAGTTCCCACCCGGGTAAAAATGCCGCCGACCTTGCCGGACACGCCCGCTGCTGTGATCGATTGGAAATCCTCGACCTCTAGCAATGCCAACTTGCTCTCCCCTGCCCTGCTGACGACGGCGTGGGCCAACGGATGCTCGCTGAGTTTTTCCAAGGCTGCGGCGATTTCCAACAGGTGATCCTCCCCACCGGGCTGGACGCTGACGATTTCCTTCACCACTGGTCGGCCTGCGGTGAGCGTGCCGGTCTTATCGGTGACGAGGTGGGTGATTTTTTCTGCCCGCTCGAGCGATGCGGCATCGCGAACCAGCACTCCACTCCGCGCACCACGACCGATGCCGACCATGATCGACATCGGCGTGGCGAGGCCGAGCGCACACGGACAAGCGATGACCAGCACGGCGACGGCGCAGGAAATCGCTTGGGAAACTCCCGGCCCCCACACCATCCAGCCGGAAAATGTCAGCACCGCCACCGCCACCACCGCAGGCACAAACCCGCCAGAAACCCGGTCTGCCAGCCGCTGGATTGGCGCCCGCGAGCGCTGGGCCTCGGCGACCCGTTGGACGATGCGCGAGAGCAGCGTTTCCGAGCCGATCCGCTCTGCCGTCATCAGAAATGCGCCGGTTTGGTTGAGGGTGGCGCCGGTCACGGCATCACCCGGTTTCTTCGCCATGGGCATCGATTCGCCGGTGATCATCGATTCATCCACCGTGCTATTTCCCTCGGTGATCACCCCGTCTACCGGGATTTTCTCACCGGGACGGACCCGCAACACGTCGCCGATCTGGACCTCGTCGAGCGCGATATCCTGCTCATTTCCAGCGACCACCCGCCGTGCCGTCTTGGCAGCGAGTTCGAGCAGTGATCGCACCGCCTCGCCGGTCTTGCCACGGGCACGGGCTTCGAGCCATTGGCCAAGGATAACCAATGCCGTGACCACTGCCGCCGCCTCGAAATACAGCGGCGAGCCATGGCCATGAGGCTGCGGAAATAAGTCAGGCCGCAGCAGCGCCACCACGCTGTAGGAATAGGCCGCGCCGACCCCGAGCGCGATCAAGGTGAACATATTCAGACTCCGATTCCGCAGCGAGTTCCATGCTCGGGTGAAAATGAAACCGCCCGCCACGAACACGACTCCGGTCGCGAGCAACCACTGAATTCCGCCGGAAAGCCAACCATCGATCCGCAGGAACGGCAACATTTCACCCATGGTCAGAAGCAGGATGACCAACGCGGGTGGCACCGCGATCCACAGCTTCCGGCGCATCCTCGACAGATCCCCGCCGTCGTCCACCTCACCCGCCACTTGCAGCGTTTTCGGCTCCAGCGTCATCCCACACCGCGGGCAATCTCCCGGTTTTTCCTGCTCGATCTCCGGGTGCATCGGGCAGGTGAAAATCGTCCGCACCGCCGGTTTCCATGCAGGATTCCGCTCCAGCGCCATGCCACACTTCGGGCATTCGCCGGGTTGCTCAGATTCTACCCCAGCACACATCGGACAGAAAAACTTAGCCCCGGCAGAGGGCTTCACGTCTGGTTCGTGGTGATGGCCAACGCCGCAGCAGGACTTGTTCGCCGGGTGATCGTGCTCGCTCATGGCCGCAATTTACACGTTCTGGGCGAATTCTCGTATGGATTCGCGAGGCTAGAGTGCTCCAACAGTGAGGTGCGGAGCCTCTTCCCAAGGAGAGGTGATCTCCGAATCGCCTGCCCATGGGATGACAATGAAAAGCAATTCTCTCCATTCATTGGCTTCTCATGGACATGGCGGATCTGAGTCCACCACTCCTTGAGCGATCGCGTTCCCAAATCTTTAAAGGCGTTGTCATTTAGCGCGTCTTGACGGGGGAAGAACCGCGAGGCTGGAGAGTCGGGCATCCCTCAAACCATACAAATCGAGGCATAGAATTTCCCATTTGCCTCGCGTGAAATTTCCTCTTTACGTTTTATTTCCACCTCCACCCCAGCGCCGAATTCTCCTCGAAATAGCCCCAAGATTTCCTTTTCCAAGGGCAATTCCGAATGCACCCGGACGATGAACTGATCCACCGACTCCTGCACTACTTGATATCTCACCATCCCCGGCAGATCGCGCAACGCCGCCGAGAGTGAAATGAATGGAACCCTCCGCCCATCGCCATGCAGCAGGCAGCCACGGACTTTTCCTAAGATATGCTTCAGCGCCGGAAACGGGATTTTCCCACACGGGCAAGGACCCTCCGCATAGGCTGCTAGATCGCCGATTTCATAACGGATCAAAGGCATTTCTCGGTTCACATAGTCCGTGATCACCACCCGCCCGATTTGCCCCGGCTCGCACTCGTTTCCCGCTGCGTCCAGAATCTCGATCCCCAACTTCTCGGTCATCGCGTGATGGTATTCCGGCTCATAAGGACATTGGAAACTGATCATTCCCGTTTCCATCGCGCTGTAGCTGGACCAGATTTGCGCCTCGGGAAATGCCTGCTTCACGAGTGCAATCTGTCCCGGATCGATGCTCTCAGAAATCAGACCCACGCGTTTCATGAAACTGAAGTCACTTCTCTGTTTGAGAATTTCCCGGCTGAGAAGCTCCACATTCGACGGATAAGTAATCAGTGCCGTGGCACCTCGGCTCAGGTATCTCGCCCGCAGCTCCACCAATTGTTCCGCCACTGGAGTATGGATCCGCACCGTATCCGCCGGGCACGGCTCCTTAGATGGGAAAACAATCGACGTCCGCACCAATGGACCACCCAAATGTCTCACCAGCAATTCCACCCCTGCGAGATCCCTCGTCCGCCGTGCTGCGGACATGTGGATCTGCACCGGGATACCCGTCGATCCAGAGGTCCTCGCCGTCACCTCATAACTATTGAGGATGCGCTCATTATTTTTCTGAAACGTGAGCCTATCGAGCAGCGGGACCTTTCCTTTTTCCGGAATCCAATGGGCATAAAATGGATTCGTCGCCCGTGCATGGCGGATAATCGCCTCAAATTTTTCCTGATTGATCCAACTCATGGCGTTTTTCATATCCCTCTCATGCCCCTCGCGATACCGAAGCCGCGTGTCAGACCCTAACCAACTAGATACCTACGAGGAAATCTTTAATGCTCGCGGCCACCTCTACAACGAAGCGACCACTTCTTCCCCCGCGGCCCGCGATGCGGAAAGAGCTGCGCTGATCACTCGGATGGATCTCGCCCCAGGGCAAACTATCTGCGATCTCCCCGCAGGCGGCGGCTACCTCGCAGATGGGATCTACCGCGCCTTCGGTGAAGAAATTAGAATCATCTGCGTCGAGCCAGCCGAGCGCTTCGGTGCGGCCATCCACCCCGCGTTCCAGGTCATTCACCAGCCGCTGGATTCCCTGCCACTGCCGGATGCCAGCCTCGACCGCATCGGCAGTCTCGCCGGCCTTCATCACGTCCCAGACCGGATCGCCTGTTACCGGGAATGGCACCGCGTCTTGAGGCCCGGTGGGAAGGTCGTCATTGCGGACGTGCAGGAGGGCTCTGACCCCGCAAGCTTCCTCAACGAATTCGTCCACCAGCACTCACCCGGTGGCCATGTTGGGAAATTCTTCAAGCCCGGCGATTTCACCACGGATCTGGAAAAGGCGGGCTTCACCGAAGTCCGCGAGGAGCTCGTCGATGTGTCATGGCGCTTCGGAAATACCGAGGAAATGATCCGTTTTTGCAAAATCCTATTCGCCGTGGAGTGGGCGGATCATGACCAAGTGCAAGCCGCGATCCGACGCTACTTAGGCTTCCGCGAAGACCGCGGCGCAACCTTCATGAACTGGTCACTTCGCTATGCGGTGGCGAATTTTTAACGGTTCTTTAGAAAGGCCTTGAATCGGAGAATTAAGGCGAGGTAATTTCCCCCATCACGTTCATTAAAATGATGTTCTGATTAACTCCTCTCCCATGAAAAACGTCTCCAAATACCTCGCTGGTGCTGTCGGCTTCACCTCATCCATGGCAGCATCCCAAGTGGATGCCGCAGTGACAGCGTTCACCTTTGATTTTGGCTCCACTTTAAATAGCTCCACTGGATTCAAGTCAAATAGCAGCTCCGGCTTCGGAACTCTCACATCAAGAGGATCAAATAATTATATCGAAATTGGCAGCAGTAATTATATCGAGCTTAGTGGAGTCATCTACCAATCTGGATCCACAAGGGGGTCTGCGACATTCTTTGCCGCCGGAACCACTGTCGGTAACGGTTTAAATGGAAATCTCGGATTAGGGATATTCGCGAACAATTTCATTTCGGGAACTACCATCACCACGAATCAATCCGGATACATCGGGTTCAGGACGAGCAGCGGAAATTTCGGCTATTCGGAAGCTTCATGGGATGCGACCGGCAAGGTCCTGACGATTGGTAATTCCTTTGTCGAGTCGGTGGCCGGGAACTCCATCACCATCGTGCCAGAGCCATCCGTTGCAGGCCTGCTCGCCATCGGTGCCGTCGCCGCCGCCCGCCGCAGACGCCGCACCGCGCAGGCCGCTTGATTTAAAGAAAGTCTCTCAACATCCGAATTATTTACTCTTCCATGAAAAACATCTCCAAATACCTCGCCGGTGCTGCCGGCTTCACCGCATCCATGGCAGCATCTCAAGTGGATGCCGCAGTGACAGCCTTCACCTTCGATTTTGGCTCCACTTTAAATAGTTCCACTGGATTCAAATTAAATAACAGCTCCGGGTTCGGAAATCTATTGTCCGGTGGGGCAAATAATTATATCGAAATTGGCGGTGTCAATATTAGCAACGGGCAGCTTTACCAATCTGGAACCTTCAGGGGGTCCGCGACATTCTTTGCCGCTGGAACCACTTTCGGTAACGGTTTAAACGGAAACCTCGGATTAGGGATATTGGTAAATGGTTATACTCCGGGCTCTAACATCACCACAGATCAATCCGGATACATCGGGTTTAGGACGAGCACCGGAAATTTCGGCTATGCGGAAGCTTCATGGAATGCGACCGGCAAAGTCCTGACACTTGGTAATTCCTTCGTCGAGTCAGTGCCCGGAACCTCCATCACCGTCGTTCCAGAGCCATCCGTCGCAGGCCTGCTCGCGATCGGTGCCGTCACCGCTGCCCGCCGCAGACGCCGCACCGCGCAGGCCGCTTGATTTGAAAAAATCTGTTACCCTGCCGCCGGAGGAGTTCTTCTTCCGGCGGTTTTTCATTTCCCGCCATGACACCACCGCCACGTAAACGCTTTCTCCTCGTCGGTTGGGACTCCGCCGATTGGAAAATCATCCGTCCACTCGCAGCAGATGGGCAGCTTCCCCACGTTTCCCGACTGATCCGAGAGGGAATCTCAGGAAATCTCACCACCCTCGAGCCGCAGCTCTCGCCGATGCTCTGGACCTCCATCGCCACCGGAAAACACGCTTACCACCACGGCGTCGCTGGTTTTACAGAGGTCAATGCCGCAGGCCAAGTCGTCCCGGTATCCGCCGCCACCCGCCAGTGCAAAACCGTCTGGGAAATCCTCGGCGAAAATGGCCTCAAAAGTCATGTCGTCAGTTGGTTCGCCACCCAGGGCGAGCGCCTGCCACACGGCGGTGCGATGGTCTCGAATCTCTACAATTCCTTCGCCCACACCGAAGAAGACCTCCCCGAACAATGGCCACCACCGCTCGCTGGCACCTATTTCCCAGAAGACCTCGCCACTCAACTCGACACCCTCCGCGTCAGTCCTTGGGACATGGATGGCGATGAAGTTATGCGCCTTTTCGTCCCAGACGCTCCCAGCATCGACCAAGCAAAGGACAAGCGCCTCTGGAGCCTCGCCAAGCGCCTCGCAGAAACTTTCAGCGTCCACGCAGCTTCTTGCTGGCTGCTCGAAAACCGCCCGGACTGGGATTTCATGGCCATTTACTACCGGGCGATCGATGAAATTTGCCATGAGTTCATGCCCTACCATCCGCCGAAGCTGCCAGGCGTGAGCGATGTGGATTTCGGCCTCTACCGTGAAGTCGTCGCCAGCGCCTACCGCATCCATGACCTGATGCTCGGCCGCCTGATGCAGCTCGCTGGCGAAGACACCGCCACCATGCTCGTCAGCGATCACGGCTTCCACAGCGACCACCTCCGCCCAGAATACACGCCGAATGTCCCGGCTGGCATCACCGTCTGGCATCGACCGCAGGGCATCATCACCGCCAAGGGCCCAGGCCTTAAAAAGAACGAGACCCTCTTCGGCGCACGCCTGCTCGACATCACTCCGACCATCCTCACTTGGTTCGGCCTACCCGTCGGCAAAGACATGGAAGGCCGGGTCCTCAACGAGGCATTTTCAGAAAAGACCCCGATCAAGACCATCCCTTCTTGGGAAGAAACCACTCCTCACCCCTCTGCCCAAGCCACCCCTGTCACTCTTACCGAAAGCGAAAACCAAGCCCTGCTCGATCACTTCGTCGCCCTCGGCTACATCAACGCGATTTCACCGGATCGCGATGAAGCCGCCATGGAAACCCACCGGGAAAACACTTGGAACATGGCCCGTGCCTACATGGACACCGGCCGCTTCGCCGCCGCTCTCTCGCTGCTTGAGGAAATCCATCACACCCGCCCAGATCGCACCGACTGGGCACAAATGCTTGCCCGCTGCCAGCTCCGCCTCGGCCTGCTCGACGAGGCCGACGCCACGGCCGAGGCCACCCTCGCCACCTTCGACGAAGCACGCGCCGCTGCCGTCCACATGATCCGTGCGAACATCGCCATTGAAAAAAACAACGCGCCAAAAGCCCTCGAACACCTCGCCCTCATCGGCAAGCTCCGCCCTCGGGATCTCCAGTTTCTCAGCCTCCGCATCCTCGCCCTCACCAAAATCCGCCACTGGGAGGAATGCCGCGACGTCTGCCAGACCACCCTCGAGGTCGATCCCGAGAACAACCTCGCCCACATCGGTCTCGCCCGCTGCGCCCTCCGCCGCGACGATCCCTCAGCCGCCATCGAGCACGCCCTCGCCGCCATCGAGTTCCAATACGGCAACCCGCGTGGCCATTTCCTGCTCGGTGTCGCCTTGGCTAAACTGGAAAATTTCTCCGCCGCGGAAAAAGCCCTCGGCATCGCCATCCAGCTCGCACCCCGCTTCGCCCACGCCCACCGACACCTCGCCAATGTCCAGCAAGCCCTCGGGAAAACGACCGAAGCCGCATTCTGTCTCCAGCAGTCCCGACTCGCCAACCACATCGACCAAGCGACGGAAGCCGAACGAATCCGCAATCTCAGACTGGATTCCGCCACGCGGATCCCCACCTTCATTCAGAAACGCAGCGAGCTAGCAGAGGCAAAAACGCTGAGGAAATCCGCCATGCCCGCAGACCAAGAGTTTATCCTCGTCTCCGGACTCCCACGCAGCGGCACCAGCCTGATGATGCAGATGCTCCGCGCCGGCGGCCTCGAACTCATGACCGACGGCCTGCGCGAGCCAGACGAAGACAACCCCGAGGGTTACTGGGAATGGGAAGACATCAAAAAACTCTTCGAGCAGCCGGAAATCATCGAGCAAGCCCACGGTAAAGCCACCAAAGTCATCAGCGCCCTGCTTGCCCACTTACCGCTCAAGCACCGCTTCAAAATCATTTTCATGACCCGCCCCATCGCCGAGGTCGTCACCAGCCAGAGTCGGATGCTCGCCAGAAATGGCATCGATTCTGCGTCCGACAATGACCACCTAGCAGATAAGCAAAGACACCACGCTGAGGAAGTCCTCGCCGCCCTCGGCACCCACCCCAGAGTCGATCTACTAGAAATTTCTTATCCCGCTCTGATTTCAAATCCAGATCCATGGAGCCAAAAAATCACGGAATTCCTCGGAGCAGAAACCATCCGTTTCCCGGAAAAACTCTGCCTACCGATCCGCCCCGAGCTTTACCGAAACCGCTGAGCAAATCAGGTCGAGGGATTCATGGACTGCGTGCAGCCCGCTGTGGGCTAAAGTCACTCGGGTTATTCCACAAATCGTGAGGCGCGACAGTCCATCTTATGGAAGAGTGCCTCGCGTAAAGTCGCAAAGGAAGAGGAGGGTTTTGATGCGATAGCGGCTTGGGATTCGGTAAATACCCGGTGACAAATCACCAGCAAATCTGGATTTCCACACTCTTAAAAACTTTGCGTCTTTGCGCCTTTGCGCGAGAATTCTACTCCAGTGCCTTGCATCGTGTTTCATAAAAAACGCCCCGTGGCATCTCACCACATGAAGGGATTCATGAATTACTTGCTGCCTGCCGTCGTGGTCCAATAATGTTCTCCCTCACATCCGCTCAGGGACGTTGATTCCTAGCAGGAACAGGCCCTGCTTGAGGGTGCGGGAGGTGATCTCGCACAGCGCGAGGCGACTGGAGCGGATCGGCTCGGCGGCCTTGAGCACGGGGCAGGCCTCGAAATAGGAGTGGAAGGCGCGGGCGAGCTCGAGGACGTAGTTGGCCAGTAGGTTTGGCCGGAAATCGTCGAGAATGGTCGGCAGGACCTCGCCGAAACGGGCGAGCAGGCGTGCCAGATGGATTTCCGCGTCCTCGTGGAGGTGGATTTCTGGGGTGGTCGCATCGAACGGGCCATCCAGTTTGCGGAAAATCGAGCGGATCCGGACGTGCGAATACTGGAGATACGGCGCGGTGTCGCCTTGAAGCGCGAGCATCCGGTCCCATGAGAAGACGTAGTCGGTGAGGCGGCCTTGCGAGAGTTCGGCGAATTTCACCGCGCCGATGCCGACGATTTCCGCAATCTGGGCGGCTTCCTCGCCTTGGAGGTCGGGGTTTTTCTCGGCAATGGCCTTGGCGGCACGCTCGACCGCTTCTTCAAGCACTTCCACCAGCCCGACGCTTTCGCCGGAGCGGGTGCGCATCAGTTTGCGGTCGTCGCCGAGGATCGAGCCGAACTGGACGTGCTGAAAATCCCCGGTCTTCCCCCACCGTGCTGCGGCATCGAAAAGTTGGCGGAAATGGAGCTGCTGCGGCACGCCGACGACATACCAAACGTGGTCCGCCTTCCACTCGTCGATGCGAAACTGGATGGTCGCGAGGTCGCTGGTGGCGTAGAGATAGCCGCCATCCGCCTTGCGGATGATCGCGGGATTATCGGTCCAGCCGTCTTCCTTGTGGACGAGGAATGGGTCGCTTTCCTTCGGTTTTACGCCATCTGAGAAAACGCAAATCGCGCCGTGGCTCTCGCGGGCAAGGCCTTTTTCGAGGAACTCACCGACGACACTGGCGAGCCGGTCGTTGTAGAAACTCTCGCCGTGCCAGTGGTCGAATTTCACCTCAAGTCGGTCGTAAATTTTCTGAAGTCCGGCCTTGGAAACATCGATGCACTGCTGCCAGATCGCGAGGTTTTCCGGGTCACCGGCTTGGAGTTTCACGAGTTCCGCCTTGCAGATTTCGAGGATGCCGTCTTGGTCCTTGATCGAGTTTACTTGGCGGTAAATGCGAACCAATTCGGAGATCGGATCGGCGGCGAGGGCGGCGGAATCGAGGAAATGGTTCCAGCCGTAAATGATCATGCCGAACTGCGTGCCCCAGTCGCCGATGTGGTTGTCCGCGATGACATTGAAGCCGAGGAAGCGGGCGATGCGAGCCAGCGAATCCCCGATGATGGTCGAGCGGATGTGGCCGACGTGCATCGGCTTGGCGACATTGGGCGCGGAGAAATCCACGACCACGGTTTTCCCAGTGCCGGTGGCGGGCACGCCGAGCCGTTCGTCACGGATCAACGCGGTGATCCGGGCGGCGTAGGCGGCGGGTAGGATGCGGAAATTGATGAATCCCGGACCGGCGATGTCGGCGGTGGCGAGGCCAGTTAGTTCGAGGTGATCGATGATTTCCTGAGCTAAAACTCGCGGGTTTTTCTGCTGCTGCTTGGCCAGCACCATCGCTGCGTTTGATTGATAATCGCCGAAACGGAGGTCCGCAGCGGCAGTCACGGCAGCGGTGGCAGGCACGCCGAGCGCGGCGGTGAGGGCGGTGGCGAGACGGGATTCGAGTTCTTGGAGCAGCGTCATGGCGGTGGGGCGTTAGCAAACCAACGGGAAATTAAACGGCCACCCGGGACGGCTTGGATTCGAAAATCGCTAGGATTTCCTCATGGCTCACTGCGGCACCGATCTGGCGGAGGACCTCGCCATTGGTGAACATTTTCGCGATCGCCGCGAGCGTCTGAAGGTGGAGGTGATAGTCCTTACGAGGGACGATGAAGAGGATGATGAAATGGACCGGTGCATCATCTAGAGCTTCGAAATTGATGCCTTCATGCGACCGACCAAAGACGGCGACGACGTGGTCCAGATGATCAGAAAACGCGTGGGGGATCGCCACGCCGGAGCCGATACCAGTGCTGACTTGTTCCTCGCGAGCCTTGAAGGCATCCAGCATTTCCTGCTGCTGGGCAGCTGGCAGTTGCCCGCTTTTCACGAGGTGATTCACTAGCTCAATGATCGATGACCAGTGTTCCACGGCCTTCATATCAAGGATGATTCGGTCCGCACTGAGCAACTTCGCTAACTTCATAGGAGGGAAATCGAAATCCGCAGTTCTATGCGGTGGGGGCGAGTGGTTAATGGGCCACCCTGCCGATAGCAAGAGGATTTCGCACTCCAGCGTGCCAACTGGGTTGACGCTCGCGCCGATGCGATTACACCTTGCCGCCATGCAAGCCGATACCGATCCGAACCATGCGCATGAAACTCCGGCAGACGCTGTCGAAGTGGAACTGACCTCCGACGCTCCAACCACCGAGGCTGCGGCGCTCGACCCATGGGAAGAACTCGAAGCCGAGGCCGCGAAATGGAAAGAAATTTCCCTCCGCACCGCCGCTGAGATGGAAAATCTCCGCAAGCGCACCGCCCGCGAACGCGAAGACGCCATCCGCTACGCCAACCAACGCCTGTTGGAAGAGCTGCTGCCGGTCATCGATAATTTCGAAATGGGCATGCAAGCCGCCGCGCAGGACACCAAGTCGATGATCTACATCGGCATGGACATGGTCCGCCGCCAGCTCAATGAATTCCTCACTTCCCAAGGCGTGCAGGACATCCCGACGGACGGAAATTTCGACCCGAATCTCCACGATGCGGTCGCCCAAGAAGAATGCGCTGCCGGTGAAGAAGGCCGCGTGCTCAAGGTGACGCGCCGTGGCTTCAAACTGCGCGACCGCCTGCTGCGCCCGGCCAGCGTAGTCGTCTCGAGCCTGCCAACTCCTGCCCCGTAACGAAATTTCCCATGGCTGAAAAACGCGACTATTACGAAGTTCTCGGCGTCTCACGCGACGCCCCTGCCGACGAAATCAAAAAATCCTACCGCAAGCTGGCGGTGAAATTCCACCCAGATAAGAACCCGGGCGACCACACCGCTGAGGATAAATTCAAAGAACTCGGCGAAGCATACGAGGCTCTGAGCGATGCCGACAAGCGTGCGGCCTACGACCGCTACGGCCACGCCGCCTTTTCCGGCGGCGGCGGTGGACGCCCGAGTGGCGGCGGGTTCCACGACCCGATGGACATGTTTTCCCAAGTCTTTGGCGGAGCATTCGGTGGTGGCTTCGAGGAGTTCTTCGGCGGAGGTGGTTCGCGCCGTGGCTCGGGCAAGCAGAAGGGCAGTGATCTACGCTATGATCTGGAAATTTCCCTCGAAGAAGCGGCCCGCGGTGTCCAGAAGGAGCTGGAAATCGAGCGGTATGTCCCATGCGAACCGTGCGGCGCGAAAGGCACCAAAGGCGCGGGCGGTGTAAAGGCGTGCTCGACTTGCGGCGGCCGTGGCGTCGTCGCCCGCCAAGCCGGGATTTTCATCCAGCAAACGACTTGCCCCGAGTGCCGTGGTGCGGGGGAAACCATTTCCGACCCGTGCACTAGTTGTAAAGGCGACGGTCGGATCCAGCGCGACAGCCGCATCACTCTGCGGATCCCGGCTGGTGTCGATACTGGCACGCGTCTCCGCTCTTCAGGAAATGGCGATTCCGGCGTCCGCGGCGGCGCGGCGGGTGATCTCTACGTCTTTCTCCACGTCCGGGCGCACGACATTTTCGAGCGCGACGACTCGGATTTATTTTGCTCGGTTCCCCTACCCTTCTCGGTCGCAGCACTCGGTGGCGAGCTCAAGGTCCCATCGCTCGATGGCCAGTCATCTATCAAAATCCCGGTCGGCACCCAAGGTGGCACGGTTTTCCGGCTCCGCGAAAAAGGGATGCCCTCGCTGTCGAGCGGCCGCCGTGGTGATTTGAACGTCACCGTCCAAGTCGAAGTCCCGACCAAGCTCAGCGGCGACCAGCAGGAAAAACTCCGCGCCTTTTCCGAGTCCATCGGCGAACACAACTCGCCGATGCAAGAGGGCTTTTTCCACAAGGCGAAGCGGTTTTTCGATCTGTAACTGGATAAAATTCCACTCAACCCATGGCGCGATTCTATCTCCCACCCAGCGAGTGGCTCACCGAGCCAGCGCTCAGCGGAGATGAAGCCCGCCATGTCTCGCAGGTCCTCAGGGCCAAGTTAGGTGACTCGATCACAGTGTTCGATGGCCAAGGCCGCCGGGCGACGGCAAAAATTCTCGCGATTTCCCGGGACCGAGTCGCTCTGATGCTCGGAGAAATCCAGTCATCCCGCCCACCGCTGCCCGCCATCACCTTGGCCCAAGCGATCCCCAAGGGCAAAAACATGGACCTCATCGTCCAGAAGGCCGTCGAGCTTGGGGTCGCAGCCATCCAGCCGCTCGTCACTTGCCACACCATCGTCCAGCCGGGCGATGGGAAATCCGAGAAATGGCGGCGCAATGCCCTCGAAGCCTGCAAGCAATGCGGCCAAGACACCCTGCCTGAAATCAGCGAGCCGCTCACGTTTGATCATTGGATCAGCGGCCAAGCCGAAATGCCAGGACTGAAGCTCATCGCCTCACTTGCGCCGGGAGCACGGCCATTGCGCGAAGTTTTACACCAGCATCCCGCCACCACCGAGGCCACCCTACTCATCGGCCCGGAAGGTGATTTCTCGCCCGCCGAGACCACGGCCGCACTCGCCGCGAGGTTTATTCTCGTATCGCTGGGCAGCATCATTCTACGAGTAGAGACGGCGACGATTTTTTGTCTTTCCGCCCTGCGCTATGAATATGATCGGGCGGAAAATCAAAAAACTTTGGAAACTTGAAGGTTTGTAAGGTTCAGATTTTTTTAAAATCAGTATTGCCCAAATTTTTTTAAGTCCTTATGGTTTAGGTGTTGTGAAAATCAATCATTCGTCGATGGCTGGTGCCACGCTTCTGGTATGGGTAGGTTTCGCATCCATGGCCAGAGGATGGGAACCTGGCAGCTATCCGGTAGCGCCTTCTCGGATGGCCAGCACGGAATTTTACGTGGACAACCAAAACCGGAATGACGTGGTGGCGTTTTGGCACGCAGTTTACGGCGCTTCCGAGGGGTATCAAAACCGGATCAACTGGACGGGAAACTACACCGGCAGCAATGGCACCGTTTCCAACGACTTCGTCAATGACGTCGAACGACGCTTGAATTATTTCCGCGCGATGTCGGGCCTCAATTCCAACACTCACGTCAGTGGCAACTCGACCGTCGTGATCGAACAACAGGACATCTTCAAGCCCTCACCCTCCACTCTCAAGTCCACCGCCTCTCAAAACGCCGCGCTGATGCTGGTGAGAAATTACGACTCTGCCAGCGGCTACAACCCTGCCCTCACTCATTATCCAGCCAGCAATCTCGTCGGTTGGACGGCTCAAGCTTGGAATGCCACTTCCAAGGGGAATTTCGCTTTCGGCCTCTATGGTCCAGATGCCATCAGCGAATACATGATCGAGAAGCTCGCCAGCAGCACCCTGACCTCCTCGTGGAACTCACTGGTCGGCCACCGCCGCTGGAATCTATACCCCCGGGCCACGGTTTTTGCGACCGGCGACCAACCCGGGAAATCTGCCACGGTGCCACCGACAAATGTTTTCTACGTCCTACAAAAACCGGACGAACTGCTCAGAGAAATTTCAACCGATTTCGTCCCCTACCCCACTCCCGGGTTCTTCCCAGTCCCTGTCAATTCTCCCTACTGGTCCCTCAGCCGGGAAGGTGCAGACTTTTCCGCAGCGACGGTAAAAATGACCGACTCTGCGGGGAATCCCGTGCCCATCATTAGCGTCAGACGCAGCAACGACTACGGCGATCCAGCGATCATCTGGGAGGTGAATTCTGCCGCAAGCGCACAATCGATCTACAGCGACACGACTTATAACGTCAGCGTCTCCGAGATCGCAGGAAAAGGAATCCCCACCTCCTACCGCTACTCAGTCACCCTCATCAATCCAGACCGCCTCCTGACTAATCCGCAGCCGATCGGAGTCTCGCGGCTGTCAGCAACTGGCTCCGCCGCCTACACCTTCGCCGCCCCATCCGGCGCGGAAGGCCTACAAATCCTTGCTGCCCGCAGAAGTTCCAAAAAATGGACTGAAAACGCCGAAAAACCCTCCGCCGCTCAAGTCATCGATGGGACGGGAAGCAACTACCCCCTCATCGTCAGGCCGAACTCCTTCCCCTACTTCGGAAACGTCACCGGAACCTACGCTTTTCACCTCACTTTCTCAGTCGCCTACGACGTCTTGAAACGCGGAGTCCCCGAACAGTCCTTCGAGATCAACCGCGACATCATCGCGAAATCAAACGCCAAGCTCACCTTCCGATACCGCCGTGGCTTCATGACCCAAAACAGCTCACTCGTCATCGAATCTTCGTCGAATGGCGGGCTATCGTGGAAAACCCTCGGCGACCCGATCAAAGGGATTTCTGATACCACCTACAGCGCCTCGATCATATCGGCGAGCCGCTCATTGACGAAATCAGCCACGCCACTTCGCATCCGGTTCCGTTATTTTACTAGAGGCGGCACGATTTACACTCACGAGTCAGCACCTACCTTCCCTACTGGCATTTTCATTGATGATATCTCCATCAACAACTGTGACTGGCTGGAGCCATTTAAGGGCAAAACCTTCTCCTCCGATGCGAAACAATTTATATTCAACTCGAAATCTGTCGGCACCAAGTTGCTAACAGGCAGTCAGTGGCAGTTGCGGCTACGTACCAAACTCGGCGGTAAGTGGTTCCCCCCCGGCCCGGCGAAAATTATCTCCATCAGTAAATAGTGCCTTACCGGAGAGCTTTCTGTTTCGCCATTTCCCATGCGTCTTCCATCCGCGCAGCGGTTGCCGCTTCGAGTGTGATTCCCCCTGAACTCAGGATTTGCTCCATGACTCCGAAGCGGTTTTCGAATTTTGCATTCGCCGCTGCCATCAGCACTTCAGGATCAAGCCTGCGGAAGCGCACCAGATTGACCATCGAGAATAGCAAATCCCCCATTTCCTCAGCGACAGCCTCAGAATCTTGCTCCTCCATGGCCGTTTCTAATTCTAATAACTCCTCGCGGATTTTAGCAATTACTCCCGATTCCTCCGGCCAGTCGAAGCCGACCTTCGCCGCTTTTTTCTGAAGCTTCGCGGCCCGCAGCAGTCCCGGTAAGCCCTTGCCCACCGCATGTAAGTAAGGTTTTTCCTCATCACCCTTCTCCGCCCGCTTGATCTCGTCCCACTGCTGAAGCACCCCGTCCGTCGTCGAGACGTCGGTTGAACCAAAAACATGCGGATGACGCCTGACCAGCTTTTCACTGATGCCACGCGCCACATCATCCAAGCTAAATCTCCCAGCCTCCGCCGCCAATTCACTGTGGAAAACCACTTGGAGCAGTAAATCTCCCAGCTCTTCCTTTAAATGGTCATGATCTCCCCGCTGGATCGTATCCACGGTCTCATAAGTCTCCTCGATCAGGTGAGGAATCAAGGATTCGTGGGTTTGCTCGGCATCCCATGGGCAGCCGCCGGGTGCCCTTAGCCGGTGCATGATCGCCCGCAGCCGAGTGAGTTGTTGCTCCAAGTCAGGACAGTCGATCATTTCCCCATCAGTCATCATGGCGACTGTTTTGCCTTGGCGACTTCTTGCAGGAAATCTTTTTCCGCTTGCGACAGACTGTGGAATCCATCGCGGGAAATTTTATCTAGGATCACATCCACCGCAGCAGCCCGTTCCTTTTCCAGCATTGAACGAGGCTTCAACCCAGCCGCTGGCTCCCGCGAAAAAGCCTTCGTCTGGATCACTCGGCTGATGCCTTCACCACGGAGCAACCACGGATAGCGCACCAGAATGAATCCCAAAATCGCGCCACCGAGATGCCCCGCCTCACCGCCCTCATTCCCGCCCCACTTCAGCAAGATCGACCCCGCAGAGATCGCCATCAAGGCCACCGCGAGCTGCCGCATCGACAGCTCGATGGGTGGGAAAAATAACCGCACTCGCAGATCTGGAGCCACCACCGCCACGCCGATGAGGATGCCATAAATCCCAGCAGACGCCCCCACCAACGGCGACTGCAAGCCGTCCCGCGGCAAGATCCCCAAGTAAACCAGCAGCGTGAAAAATGCCGCCCCGGCCACGCCGCACAGCAGGTAGTAGATGATAAATTT
Organism: Luteolibacter sp.; assembly: GCA_043766715.1. GTDB lineage: Bacteria > Verrucomicrobiota > Verrucomicrobiia > Verrucomicrobiales > Akkermansiaceae > Luteolibacter. Next base: position 15,390 of record JAYUHS010000095.1, on the reverse strand, counting down.
CTGCGATCCCCACCACCGCTCCATCCACGGGCCGAAGAAAAAAATTCCCATGCAGTTGAACAACACATGCTGAAAACCCCCATGTAAAAACTGAAACGTGACGAACTCCCAGATCCGCCCACCCAGCACCCCGGTCTGGATGGTAAACGCCCCAAAACTCCGCAAAGGCCGCTGGCCGTCGGCACCTGCCAGAAATAGATCGAGGAAATAAATCCCGAGATTCAAAATCAACAACCACTTCACCACCGGCGTGATTTGCGAAAAAAAGCCCCCACCCTCGCGGCGGTCTTGGCGGTGATAATCTCGATCAGCAATTCCCATAAACTCAGGTGAATTACCACGACATGACATCCTCCGCAAGGGCGCGTGAAAATACTGTCACCGCGAATGACTTCAGTCGCATGAAATCACTGAGTTAGGTTCTTCGCGTCGGTTCGCGTAAAGGGCGGCCACCGCTCCAGGTCTCGGTAGGCTTGGAGCGGCGGCGGCTCAGCCAGCACCCAATAGATAAGGGAAACCTTATTTTTTGAAACAATTTATCCGCCGACCGCGTTTCTATTCATGTGGATGAAATGGGTTTTTGAGTGGCCACCGCTTCGCGTCTTTTGAGGCTCGGAGCGACGGCGGCTCACCGGTTTATGGCAAAGGCGGCGGGGTGGTTCCCGCCGCCTTTTTCGTTAGGCTACGGCACGGTGAGACAGCCCGATCCGCTCACAGATCCTCAGAACCGCGTCAGACTGATTCAGCGTGTAGAAATGGAGTCCCGCCACGCCGTGATCGAGTAGGTCCGCACACTGCGCCGCCGCATGGTGGATGCCGATTTGGCGGATCGCCTCCGGGTCCTCGCCCGCCCGCTGGAATGCTTGGATTAACCGCGCCGGGAAACGCGCGCCGCCCGCCAGCACCGCCATCCGTCGCATCATACCGAGACTGGTGACCGGTAAAATCCCCGCGATGATCGGCACCCGGATTCCAGCGAGTTCGCAACGCGCCCGGAAGTCATGGAAATCGTGATTGTCCAAGAACAACTGGGTGCAGATGTAGTCCGCCCCAGCATCGACCTTGGCCTTGAGATGATCCATTTCTAGCATCCGGTTAGGAGTCCCGGGATGGCCCTCCGGAAATCCCGCGACGCCGATGCCAAACCCACGCGGATCGTGATGGCGGGCAAACTCACGGATGAATTTCACCAAGTCCGCCGCCTGGGGGAAATCCCCCGCCGCTACCGTGCCGCTCGTCGGTGGATCCCCTCGCAACGCGAGGATGTTGGACACACCCGCTGCTGCAAGGTTAGTCAGTATTCCTCGGATTTCCCCGCGCGTATGGCCGACGCAGGTCAGATGCGGAACAGGCCGCCGGTCGCGCAACTGTTCCACCAGATTGAGCGTTAGATCCCGAGTGCCGCCGCCGGCCCCGTAGGTGATACTGACGAAGTCTGGACTGAGGCTGTCGAGTTCGCGAATGTTATCCGATAGGCGAATGCTGTCCTCCGGTGTCTTAGGCGGGAAAAACTCGAACGACAGCGTGGGCTGCTTGCGGGCGAGGAGATCGAGGATGTGCATGAGCTCAGCGCAGGAGTGCAGGATGATTTGCGCGGAGGGCTTCGGCGCAGGCGACCATGTTGGCCAGCGAGGTTCTGACCTCCGCCCAACCACGGGTTTTCAAGCCGCAGTCAGGATTAACCCACAGATTTTCTGGCGGCAACAGCGCCCCGGCTTTCCGCATGAGACTCTCCATTTGCTCCACGCTCGGGACCCGTGGCGAGTGGATGTCATAAACGCCAGGTCCGATTTCGTTCGGGTAATTGAAGTTCACAAACACATCGAGCAGTTCCATGTTAGAGCGCGAGGTCTCGATGGTGATGACGTCCGCATCCAGCGCGGCGATCGAGCTGATGATGTCGTTAAACTCGGAGTAGCACATGTGGGTGTGGATCTGAGTTTCATCCCGCACGCCGCTGGCACAGAGCCGGAAGGCGTCCACCGCCCAGTCGAGATAGTATTGCCAATCCGCCCGCCGCAGCGGCAGGCCCTCGCGGATCGCTGGCTCGTCGATCTGGATGGCGGCGATGCCGATGGCTTCGAGGTCCACCACCTCGTCACGGATGGCGAGTGCGATCTGGCGAGTGGTAATTTCACGCGGCTGGTCATTTCTAACGAACGACCATTGCAAGATCGTCACCGGACCGGTGAGCATTCCCTTCATCGGCTTTTGAGTTAGAGATTTCGCAAAGCCAGACCAGTAAGTGGTCATCGGTCGTGGGCGCGAGACATCGCCGAAAATCACCGGCGGCTTGACGCAGCGGCTGCCGTAGCTCTGCACCCAGCCGTTTGCGGTGAAGGTAAATCCGTCGAGCTGCTCGCCGAAATACTCGACCATGTCATTGCGCTCAAACTCACCGTGCACCGGCATATCGATGCCGATTTCGTCCTGAAATGCCACACAGCGGCGGGTTTCCTCCTTGATGAATGCATCGTAGGCCACGCCTTCGAGCGTGCCCTTTTTCCAGCGTGCCCGGGCGGACCGCACTTCCGGCGTCTGCGGAAATGAGCCGATGGTAGTGGTCGGGAACAGCGGCAGCTTGAGCTTCTCGCGCTGGAGTATCTGGCGGGTAGGAAATGGCGATTTGCGATCCGAGTCCGCAGCAGTGACCGCTCCGAGCCGAGCTTGGACGGCGGCACTGTGAATCCGCAGACTGTCGCGGCGGCTGGCGTGCGCGGCCTGATTTTCCAGCAACACCGAGGAAGCTGCACTGCCTCGCAGGATCTCACTGAGATCGCTGACTTCCTTGAGTTTTTCGTCGGCAAACGCGAGCCAGCCTTTGATTTCTGGATCGAGCTTCGGCTCGTTTTCCAAGGACACCGGCGAATGGATCAGCGAGCAGGAAGGCGCGATCCACAGCCGATCCTCGCCGAGGAGTTCTTTGGCGTTCACGAGCGTGGCAAGCGACGTTTCAAACTCATTTTTCCAGATGTTCCGGCCATCGACCACACCGAGTGAGAGGATTTTATCCGCAGGAAATTTTTCGAGTAATGCTGGGATTTCAGCCGCACCGCGCACGCCGTCGAAGTGGAGTCCAGCGACCGGCAGACCGAGGAAAAGTGGCAGATTCTCGCGCAGCTCGCCGAAGTAGGAGGCGACGAGGAGCTTGGAGGAGCCAGCGGCCTTGGCAAGACGTGGGTAAGCCTCGAGGAACGCGTCGCGCTGGCGGTCGTCGAGGTCGAGCGCGAGGATCGGCTCGTCGATCTGGATCCAAGAGGCACCGAGTGCGGCGAGCCTGCCGAGGATTTCCTCATAGGCGGTAACTAGCTCACCGAGCAGACTGAACGGGTCGAATCCCCCTTCTTGGGATTTCCCCAAACTTAGATAAGTGACCGGGCCGATCAGCACCGGCTTGGCGTGGATGCCGAGCACGAGGGCTTCGGAAAATTCATCGAAAATCTTGGTGGCAGAAATTTGGAAGGTCGTGTCTGACCGGAACTCGGGGACGATGTAGTGGTAGTTGGTATCGAACCACTTGGTCATCTCACTGGCGAAGGTGGAGACGCTTTCTGACGGACAACCGCACGCATCTTCGCAGTTTTCCCCGGCACCGCGCGCGCCACGGGCGATGAGGAATTGCGTATCGAGATCCGCGACGGCGTGCTTACCGAAGCGCGGCGGCACATTTCCGAGGAGGCAGGTGGTATCGAGGACTTGGTCATAAAATGAGAAATCATTGCAGGGAATGAGGTCGATCCCGGCGGCCTGCTGCTTGAGCCAGTTCTGGCGCCGCAGCGTGCGACCGGTTTCCTCCAGCTCCTCGCGAGACAGCTTGCCCTGCCAGTAAAGTTCGGTGGATTTCTTGAGTTCGCGGTGCTCGCCGATGCGTGGGTAGCCGAGATTGTGAGTGCGGATGCTTGCCATAACTCCGATGATCGGGTGCTAACCATCATTCACCAAATGCATTTAATCTTGGATCATCATCGGATTTGATTATGACCGGCGCAGCACCATGATCGACATCCGCCAGCTTCGTTCCCTGATTTCCATCGCCGAAACCGGTAATCTGTCGCGCGCCGCAAAGCGCCTTAATCTATCACAACCGGCACTCTCCCATCAGGTAAAACTCTGGGAAGATCAGCTCGGCGCCGCGCTGTTCGAACGCAAAAGCCAACCGCTGAAACTCAGCCCGGTAGGCCAGCGGCTGCTAGAAGCCGCCTACGATACCGACCGGATGCTGCGGCAGGCAGAGCGCGATGTTTTCCGCATCTTGGAAGGCGTGTCCGGGCAGCTTCGGATGGCGGTGGAGTGCCACTCGTGCTTCGACTGGCTGATGCCGTCGATGGATGAGTTCCGCGAGGGCTGGCCGGAAGTGGAGATGGACTTGGTCTCGGGATTTCACGCCGATCCGGTGGGATTACTGCTAGAAGATCGCGCTGACTTAGTGATCGTTTCCCGCGCCACGCCACGCGCCGGAGTGGCGTATCATCCGCTTTTCAAATACGAGGTGCTGGCGCTGATGGCACACCGCCATCCGCTTGCCGCGAAGCCGTGCTTGCAGGCACGAGATTTCGCGAAGGAAACTCTGGTGACTTATCCGATCCCGGACGAACGGATTGATGTGATTAGAGAAGTTTTAAAACCGGCCGGAATAGAACCCGGCCGCCGGATGACAGAACTCACAGTGGCCATCCTCCAACTCGTCGCCAGCATGCGCGGCATCGCAGCGATGCCGGGCTGGGCGGTGCAGCCTTACCTCGACCGTGACTACGTCGCCTCGCGGCCGATCCGAAAAAGCGGGCTATTTGCCAACCTTTACGCCGCCACCACTCGCGAAGCCGCAACGACTTCCTACATGACAGAATTTCTCACCATCATGAAACGGGTGAGTTTCAATACCTTGACCGGGGTTGAAAAAATTTGAAGTTCAGGAGCGCCAGTCGCCGCTCTGAAAGATCGACAGAGTCACCAAAGTAACCCATTCGAACATGCGAAATATCACGCTCTTTTCCTTGTTGTGTGCCGGTGCCACCGCCGCCAGCCCACTCCAGAAAATCACCACTGCCGAGGGTTTGAAGGACCCGATGTCGCTCGCCATCGCCCCGGATGGCGACGTTTACGTGGTGGAGCGTGAGGGCCGGATGGTCCGCTTCCGACCGGCGACGGGTGGGGTTTTTGAAATTGGAAATCTCGCCGTTTCCGCACTTCGTATCAGTGATCGAGATAGTAACTCTGCAGTGGAAGACGGCCTTCAGGGCATCGCGCTCGATCCAGATTTTGCGAAAAATCGCCGAGTCTATCTCTACTACAGCCATCCCGAGAAACTGCTGGATCGGCTGTCACGCTTCACCCTCAAGGACGGGAAACTCGATATTTCCTCGGAGCTTGTCCTGCTAGACGTCCCCGCCGAGCGCCACGACCGGATCTGCCACCACGGCGGCTCGGTGCAGTTCGGCGCGGATGGGCTGCTTTACCTCAGCATCGGCGACAACACGAATCCCTTCGACAGCGATGGCTACGCGCCCATCGATGATCGTGAAAATCGCACTCCATGGGACGCCCAGCGCAGCGCGGGAAATACCAACGACCTCCGCGGGAAAATCCTCCGCATCCGTCCGACTGAGACCGGCTACGAGATCCCGCCCGGCAATTTATTTCCCCAAGGCACCGCCAAGACTCGTCCAGAAATTTACGCCATGGGCTGCCGCAACCCGTTTCGGATGTCCATCGACTCGAAAAACAGCACGGTTTACTGGGGCGAGGTCGGCCCGGACGCCGGCGGAGAATCTGCGAAAGGCCCCGACGGTCACGACGAGGTGAACCAAGCAAAAACCGCAGGAAACTTCGGCTGGCCCTTCCTCGTCGCGAACAACAAACCCTACCCGATTGTCGATTTCACTACTGGCAAGCCCGGTCGCATGACCGACCCCGCCGCCCCACAAAACACCGGCAGCCGCAACACCGGCCTCGTCGATTTACCGCCCGCCCAGCCCGCCTTCATCTGGTATCCGTATGCCGAGAGCACAGAATTTCCCGTGATGGGCAAAGGTGGCCGTAATGCGATGGCGGGTCCGGTTTTTTACTACGACGCCACCCGGAAATACAATCTCCTCGGCCAAGAAGACGACCACACGCTGCTGACCTACGACTGGATGCGGGCAAAGATGTGGAAAGCCAAGCTCGGCAAGGACGAGAAATTAGAAAAGCTGGAGAATTTCGACGATCTCACCCAGCACCCGATGGACATGGAAATGGCCGCCGACGGCTCGATCTGGATGCTCAACTACGGCAGCGAATGGTGGTTCAACCAAAACGGTAGCATCGTCCAGTTGCTCCCGGAATCTGCCAATCACTCCCCCACCATCGCCATCGAACCCGTCGCCGGAAAAGACCGCACCTACAACGTAAAGTCCGCCTCAGACCCAGAAAACGATCCTCTCACCGTCACTTGGTGGCTCACCACCGGCGTCACCGAACGCAAGTTCGGCAGCGGCACCACCGTCACCCTGCCAGTCTCCGCCGTCGGCAGCGAAGTCCGCGCCGTGGCCTCGGACGGAAAGAGCCCAAATGCGGCAGCACGAATTTCGCTAACACAGGAAAAAACCACGCCCGTGCTCGCCCTCAAGCTTTCCGGAAATCCCGAGTCTTGCGGCTTTAGCGAGACCGTGAGCTTCCAAATCACCTCGGAAACCGCCCCCGCCGCAGCGCAGGCCAGCGTCCACGTCCGCTACATTCCACCGACCGGTCACGACGCCGGTGGTCCCCAGTTTTCAGAAAAAATCACCGCTCTTATTACCGCGAATCAATGCTACGCCTGCCACCAAGTGGACAAGGCCTCGGTCGGCCCGCAGTATTTAAAGGTCGCTCTGAAATACCGCGACCGCCCCGATGGACTGGACTATTTAAAAGCCAAACTCAAAGCCGGCGGCAAGGGAGTCTGGGGTGAAATTCCGATGCCACCGCAAATCGCCCTCAAGGACGAGGACGCAGACACCATCCTCCACTCGATCCTTGGTCTCGCAGAAGGCATCAGCGAGAGCCAAGGCAGCCTCGACGGAAAAATCACCCTCGCACCGAAACCGGCCAACGCTGCAGACGGCGGTGCGTGGGAATTCACCGCCGAAGCTCCGGGTTACTCACCCGCAAAATTTCGCATCGCGGCAAAGTAGTTCAAAAATCGCTTGAGTAATTTTTTCCCAAGCGAGTCCGACCGAACTCAATTGATCTTCATCGCTATAATTCCCTCGATTTTACGCTTTAAGCGGATTTTCATCGAACGTGAATTCGTTTCAGCTGCGAACCTTCACTGAAATTCCTAAAAAAGTTACGCCATGTTCAGATTCACCACCTCCATTCTTTTGCCCCTCGTTATTTCCACGGTAACTGCCCCAGCCGCTGCCCCTTCCAAAGCGATTTTCAAAGACCTCTACCAGGGAACTTGTACGATCCAGACATCCATCGACGGCACCTATTACGACAAGGTGATCTTCAAAATCAACAAGACCGGAACCATCACTGGCACCGCCCACAACCAAAAAAGTGGCGCGCTTTCTACCGTCAAGGGCAGCATCGGCAAGGTGACGGTCCAATTTGGCAGCAGCTACACTGGCAAGGCTGCAGGTTCATTCTCCGATGGCACGAAATGGACGGCCTCAGTCGTCGCCTCCAAAGGCTATCCTGACAAAGGGATTAACGGAACGGCGAAAAACGGCCCCGCCACAGGTATTATCAACCTTACCACTCTCTGAAGCTCTCCATTTTGCAAAAAAACCACCTTTGACGGCGAGGTTCCCTCGATACACATTCCGCCGCCATGGCTTTTGCGGATGTTTTTCCTGAACTTTTAAAGCGACCCACTCCTCTGATGAGGCGCTTTCTCCAGCTCGTTTCCGAGGAAACGGGCGGGCCGCTCGAGACCCTCGCCCGCCAGAGCCAGCAAGTCACACGCCGCCACTTCGGCAAGACGATGCGGCTTTTCGCCCCGCTCTACGTCTCGAACGAGTGCGTCAATAACTGTAAATACTGCGGTTTTTCGCGCGATGCTCCGATTTTCCGCACCACCCTGACCGTGGACCAAGTCGTCACCGAGGCGAGGCACCTCCACGGTCTTGGCTTCCGAAACGTCCTACTCGTCGCCGGTGAGCATCCCAAGTTCGTCTCAGACGGCTACCTTCAAGACTGCCTCGACGCGCTCAAGCCTTTTATCCCCACCCTCGGGCTAGAAGTCGGGCCGATGGAAGACGGCCAATACGAGGAAATCGTCGGCCACGGCGCAGAGGGACTCGTCGTTTATCAGGAAACCTACCATCGCGAGACCTACTCGCAGCTGCACACCGCAGGGCCGAAGAAAAACTTCGATTGGCGGCTCGACTGCCCAGAGCGCGCTTATACCGGTGGCTTCCGACGCATAGGCATCGGTGCCCTGTTTGGTTTGGCAAATTGGAAATTTGAAGCACTCGCCCTCTGCGCCCACCTCGAATACCTCTACAAACACTGCTGGAAATCGCAATTCACTGTCGCCTTCCCTCGGATGCGGCCCTACGCGGGAAATTATGAATACCAACCGGACCCCGACCTCTACTTGCCAGACAAGGCCTTCGTCAGGCTGATTACGGTTTTCCGCCTGCTGTTTCCTCAAGTCGGTATCGTCGTCTCCACCCGCGAATCTGCCCCACTGCGGGACTCGATTGCCACCCTCGGCGTGACCCACATGTCAGCTGGAGCCAAAACCGAACCCGGCGGCTACACCGGAGCCGGCAGCAACGACCTCCACCTCACCGTCAAGGGCCGTCGCATCGAACTCGAGCAGAAATCCGGCTGCGAGAAAGCTACCGAGCAATTTCAAATCACCGACCACCGCAGCCCTGCGGCAGTCGCAAAAATGCTCCGCAGCCAAAGTTTAGACCCTGTTTGGAAAGACTGGGATCAATCACTATTGGCATTGGCTTGAAGAAAAATAATTCCGTTCTGTGGAAAATTCCGCAGAGCAAGACATTGAGTCCATTCAATTCCGGTGAACTGGAAATCCTGCCACCCATTCGATGATTCCGACCGGTTGAAACGGACATAGAAGCTCCGGTGATCTCGATCTATCAAGGTCTTGACCTTATCGAAAACAAGCAAATTAAGACTTGCGCGGTATCTGAAAACCCACAAGGGTCAAGGCCTCATGAAGCTTAGCAGCTCTGTAACCTCCAGCAATTTGGGTCCCGGCACCAAAAAAGAAAATAGTGCGGCCTTCGTATATGGCGCTCTCGGACTTATCTTCATCGGAGCCATTTCTGGGATCGTTGCGTATTCGATTTCTCTATCCTCAGAGTCAATCCGTAGCTCAGAAACAACGAAGTTTGTCGCAGGTATGGCGACCAGAGTTCAAGAGACGGTCAAAAATCTTCATGTTCTCGAAGACGGCATAAACTCCAAACAAAACATCACCTCGGCTCAGATTGGGCTAAAGGAAAGTGTCGAAGATTTTGCGTTACACCTCAAAGCATTAGAAACGGGTGCAACAATCAAAAATATGGCGGGAAAGCCAAACGACTATCGCCCCCGAGAAGTCCAAAGTGAGTTAGGACTAGTGCTCAACATCAAGAAAGTCTGGTCACCCTTAGAGAGCGAAATCTTGCCCCTAACTGGAGCGAACCTAAGGCCCGACGCTATTTCTCCGGCACTTCAACACGCTTCAACAAAAGCGGGCGAATTAACTACATTAATCAATTCGCTGCTCGATCAAGTTCAAGACACAGATGGAAAGTCGCTCGCACTCGGCAATGACTTACGAAATCTCCTGACAGGATTGGCCTGCCTCGCTTTGCTTGCAATACCTGCTTACACTCTGTTCCTCAAAATGCAGAGAGAAAGGCTGCGCGCTGATAAAACGGTTAACGAACTGAATACAAGCTCCGCGAAAATTTCTGTGATGGAGCGGGCGAAGTCTGAAACAGATCGCATTATGGAAACGGTGCAAGAAGGGTTATTCCTAATCGATGACAAGGGGATTATTGGAGAATATTACTCAAACGCTTTACCAAGAATTTTCCGTCAGGAGGAACTTGCAGGGCTAAACTTGTATGGAATTTTGCAACGACATCTATCTCAAAAGATGTATAACACGGCAAAAGATTTTTTCACGATGCTCTTTGACGGCAACAGGAAAGAAAAGACGATCCTCAAAGTAAATCCCCTGACAGACGTAGAAATCAACTTCCAAGACCCAAACGGCGGGTTCATCAGTCGATACCTTGAGTTTTCTTTCCGCCGCGTCATGGTAGGCGAAAAGGTCGATCGGATCTTCGTAGCGGTTCGAGATGTGACGAATCAAATTCTGCTCGAGAAACGCCTCCGTGAATCGGAAAAAAACAAGGATCGGGAACTTGAGATTCTCTTGAGCATCATCCACGTGCCCAGCGATGATCTCGCAACCTTCATCGATCTGGTTCATGAAGAATTGGATTCCGTCAACGCAGCAATGCGTGCGGAAGACTTTGCCAACGCAGGAGGCAGACAAGACGCACTACGAATCCAACTCCAACAAGCGTTTCAGAGCATTCACAACATCAATGGGAATGCAGCACTGCTCCGGTTGGTCTATTTCCAAAAAGCAGCGCACGCGTTTGAAGAGCAGATTAAGAACCTGCAAGATCGTTCGGTTCTCAGTGGGGACGATTTCCTCTCACTTGTCGTGGCTCAAGCAGCCTTGCGAGATGATTTGTCAAACCTCATCGACCTCCGTAACAAGCTGAAAGATATGGGCGTAGGTAATTTGGATTCTTCTAAAATTAACGCGAGTCTCGAAAGCCCCGCTACACTTCTATCGGAACAACTGAGACAATTGGTCCATGACACCGCTACCGATCTCAAGAAAGTCGCTAGTCTCGAAGTCGATGAATTTGCCTTGCATTCGTATTCTCAAGGCCGAACCGAAATGATTCGCGATGTCCTTGTCCAGTTGGTGAGGAATTCTATTGCGCACGGAGTTGAAACGCCCGATATCCGCGAAAAAAATGGAAAGCAAAGCGGAGCTGTTTTGTCGATCCACGCTCTTCCATCTCCCGCACCAGGAGTCGTAGGTCTGGGATTCCGCGACGATGGACAAGGTTTGGATGCCGAACGTATCCGAGATAAAGCAAAATCTCTTGGACTTATCAAAAGTGGTGACACACCAAGTGATGCTGACTTAGTGAAGTTCATTTTCGAACCTACTTTTTCAACAACTGAGAAAGCGGATATCCACTCTGGGCGAGGAGTGGGAATGTCCATTGTCAAGGAAAAGATCGTAACTGCCGCTGGCGGGTGCATTGAGGTAATCAGCGAACCTGGTCAGTATTGCGAATTTCGCCTATACTTAACTGCATGAAATTATTAATTGTTGATGATTCATTGATCATGAGACGGGCAATCGAGCGAACACTCACTTCAGAGCGTTTCAGCGAGATCCGAGTTGCCGCCAATGGTAGATTAGCAGTGGCTGAATATAAGAAGTTTTTGCCAGACATTGTGACGATGGACATCACAATGCCTGACATGGATGGTCTCACAGCAGTAGAACTCATCCTATCTTTAGACAAAAACGCGATGATCTTGATGGTTTCTGCCCTCGCCGATAAGCCGACTGCTGTGGAAGCTGTCAAACGAGGGGCTTCTGGGTTTCTTTTAAAGCCGATCACCGCGGAGAGTCTTCTTGAAGCAATCGATGATCTTTTCTAACTAATCATAATTCGAAATGGACAAACAAAAAGAAGAAGAATCGATTCTCAAGGTTTTTGCGACCAGTGTCATTCGTTACTTTGAGACCACAACCGGCACTGCGGCGACTTTGAAAACGTCCTATTTAGGGTCGGCGGAGGACCAACTTGCCCTCGAATTTTCCGCAGTGATCGGAATCACAGGCAACTACCGAGGAAATGTCTATTTCACGGCATCCCGAGCAAATCTCAAGGATATCCTGACGGCCATTGGGGAGAAAGAAATTGACGACAATCTGTGCGGCGAATTGGTTGGAGAGATTGCAAACACCTTTGCGGGTAATGCAAAGGAGTCACTCGGAAGTGGCTTCATGATTTCTACACCATTTCTTCTTCACGGTCCCAACGAATCGGTAAGAACAGCACACGGAGTGCCTTGTTTTGTTCTTCCGATAGAATGGAATAACTATTCATCTCGACTATTGATCTCATTAGAAAAAACCGATGAATAGCGACATGAAAAGTGCGGAAGTATCTGAGAGTCTCGTTGTTTTTATTAAAATGATGACGCGTTGTCTCACGACTTTGAGTCGTGTGCCTCCGATCTTTGGCGACCCATCAATCGAGTTGGCTTTACCCAAGCTTTTCGCATACAACGGACTTATTTCTGTCGAAGGACCTATCAACGGTTGGATCGCACTTAGTATCCCCCGAGAATTTGCGGATGACCTTTTGAGTTTTATTTCCGAACCCAGCCGAAATGAAGATGTCCGAATCGATATTGCAGGGGAAATTGCCAACACTGTTGCTGCAAACGGTCGCGAGTATTTTGGGAACCGATTGATAATCCATCCTTCTTTGGCCAGTGGAGGTGGTAAACTCGATCCATCGTTGAAGTGTTCTTCAATGGTCTTAAATATCCCATTTAAGTGGCACGGACATCCAGCCACTTTACTGATTAGCCTGTTCATTTAGATCATCATTCTACATCCAATTAAAAAGCGAAGTGAAAACCGCAATCTCCCAACGCTACCTACTTGCCGACGATTTTGACGATAGAAGTAAGGATCTGAGCATGCGTAGATCAGCATGGTCGATAACTTCTTCAATCTCACAGCTTGGGTCTGTGAAATCATTTCGGGATTTTTGTGCAGATCTTTCATTGTCAGAAAATGAGGCCAACAGCGTAATTGCGGAGCTACTTGAGAATGGATTGATTTACGAGAATTGCCTCGCAGATGTGCGGTCAACGGCGTATTTCAGACCGGTAAGCGAATTGCTAAAAGGGACCTATTCAACATTAGCACTTGGAATGTTCGGTGCCGAAAACAGCTCTGATTCTTCTGATAAGTTAGCGAGTTCAGTTACAGAAATAAAGATGAGGTTAGGTGGATTTCGAGCCTCTACGGGACCACCAAATACAATCCGGGGCTGGATCTGGGAATCTTCCGACTCCTCTGGTCTTTCTTCAGATAAAAACCACGTAACTCAGGCCACACCATCGGCAAGTCGTCAATCGACGAGTTTAAATTCTAAAGGTGACAAACAAATTCCGAATCCTACACTTTCATCCCACAAAAATACTTCGTCAAAAAAAAATGAAGCAAGGAGATACAAGCTCCAGCCTATCATCTCACAGATCGAAAAACTAAGTAGCGGAGGAGTTGAAGGCAGCGTATTGGTTTACCAAGTGTTTTTGAAAGTTCCATCCGAACTTCTCCAAAGCGAAGGAATTGAATCGCTGAAGCTTGTTGATGCAAACACGGAATTTACTAACCAAAAGTTATGTCAAGCAATCATCCGGGCGACTGCACAGATTACAGGTTTCAGTTTAAAGATCGCGGGCTACAATTAATAATATCTTAGATAATTATCTATTAATCTCAAGATGAATGGGGACATTAACGTTGACCACAGCACCAAGGACTTAGGCAAAACTTGGATGCTCACCAATGGAACTTTGTTGGCAAACATTGATTCTCAAACAGCTGCTTTGATTATTAAAGAGGTAGAGTTTGCACACTTGTATTATCTGGACGTATGTAATATTCTAGATCTGAATGAAAATTTAGGAGGGTTGGTTGTTGGAAAGCGCCAATCTATGTTAGTGATGAGAAATTTTGTTTCAGAACGTGGAGTTCTTGTTTCGGCAGAGGGTGAGTTGATCGAAGGAGATTCAGCTTATTTCGACTACTGCCTTGAATGTCTGTGAACTTTGCAATTTATCTTTAAATCTCAATTCAACTAGGATGCGTCGTAATATATTTGGCGAGCTCTCGACACTTGATGGATACGCTGGACACGTAGAAATAAGCGTTGATTTTCAGTTAACGGAGAACACGACCTCTCAAAGCGACGAAATGATGGCGGAACTCTGTGGGGTGTTGATCGGTTATCTAAAAGCGAGGGTTTCCAGCGTAGAACAGATTTCGTCAATCTCTGTGGTCTCCGATATTTGTGTTTTCTTCACGTGTGTGTCACGGGATGGATACTTATTAGTTAAATTTTTAAAAAACGGAGACCCTTCGAAAATAAGAGATTCTGTGTGTTCAATTCTAAGCAGTGAGGAAGACTAAAGGCGGACAAGGGCTACTTAGGTGGATCTTCGAAAAACTCATGCACCACCCCGCCTCGGAATAATGGCAGGCCCTACTGCCCGCTAACTGGATCAAAACCTGGCCAGTCGCCAAGTCAGACCATCGAAAGCCGAGTTGCCTAGATGCCATAGCCGCCAGATCTCTGGCAAAAATGCGAGACATGCGTGAGCATCCTCAACTCATCCCTCGACTTTGCTTGGACGGAATGGTGGTTAGGCGGCGCTTTCTGCTGCGGCGTGGCGCTCGGCGGCGATGCGGGCGGGTGTTAGCGCGGCGGCTTGCTCCGGGGTGGCGTCGTGCGGGAGGCGTTTGATGACTTCGACGAGGTAGTCTTCGGGATCGAGGTCGTGGGCGCAGTAGTTGGCAAGGAGGGTGTAGATGAGGGCGTTGTTCGTCCCGGCTTCGAGGCTGCCGAAGAACATCCAGTTCTTCATGCCAAGCGTAAGCGTAGTCCGAAGGGCCATGCGTAAGGGTTTGCTACGGTCATTGCGTAGCAGTCAGATTGGCTGGATCTATGACCGCCATGAAAGCCAGCGACGCGGCCGGTCTGACCCCCGCCAACTGGCACAAGGCAAAGAAAGCTCGCAGCGGAAAAAGCACCCACGCCGCAGCTTGAGATCATAGCGGTCATAGATCACGCCAATCTGACTGCTACGCAATGACCGTAGCAAACCCATACGCATGGCCCTTCGGACTACGCTTACGGTACGGCGACGGGCTGGAGTGGGGCGTGATTTGGACATCCCGGCGAGGATGCACGGTCAGCGGCGGAATGATAGGGGGTGGATTTGGGGACGCTTACATTGGTAGAACCTCTACCTGCGCTCCTACGACGAAGAACACCACCGCGAAGCCATTCGCACCCGCCCCATACTCATGGCCATCACTAAAACCAAGATGGAAGGGTGCAGAACGCTCAGAGAAAAATCCTCATTTCTACAAATATTGATGCACTCGTTAAAACGAGAATTCAGCCCAAACAATGGCGCCAGAGTTACGGGAAACCTCTGGTCACAAATCTGTTCATTTCACTACCGTCCCACGGCCTGAGCATGTTGCTCCCAGAGCCTCGATTTGGCGGGGCCTTGAGCGTGTTTTGGGGAAATGCCGATTGCGAGTTTTTTGCG
>JAYUHS010000094.1:0-13577 GCA_043766715.1 Luteolibacter sp. | reverse complement strand
AGGAGCTTGTCTTTGATAGAGGATTTCATGTGCGGTGTTTTTTCGGTGATTGGATGCACCACCGGAAAGCGCTTACACAGAATTTCTTACACTCCCGTGAAATCCTGATTGGATACCGCAAACACTTCCCCCAGCTCGGTTCCAACACCCTTACACAGCAGTTCCGCCTTCTTCTTTGCATCAGCGCAGGCGCTCGCCATCAGCGTAGCCTCGACCTCGTCTCTTTTGCTTGTGTCGAACTCAGTCGAGACTCTCGTAACGTTGTCGGTCGCCATAATCAGCCGCACTACCGCAGTGTATCGATCAATCTCGGCAACTGTGACCTTCACGTCCCGGGAAACGTCGTATCCGAGGATCTTGAGTCGCTTATAGTCGTCGCCCTTCTCCCGAACCGCTTCCTTCGAGAGATCATCCGCAACAAGATCCTCCTTCCTTATGCCAAGTCCTACGATGCCATCTACGGCCTTCGTCAAAACCTGATTCACAGTCGAAACGGCAACCTCCGAGCTTGGGTCATAGCAAAGCACCGTGAACTTAATCGTGGCCTTGTCGGGCAACACTTCTTTCGTGGCCGAGCCACTCACTGCGGTGAACGGGAAGTCGGGAATCGGGCTCGCCACAAGTTTGCTCGCGACAAGAGTTAATAAAAAGAGGAAGCGATTCATAGTGGTCATTTATTTATCAACGCCTGAACTGATCCACCGCTAGAAACAGGATCGAGCATCGAACGCTGAATCAATTGATAGTTAGAAAAAAACATGTGAAGTGGGTAGCTCCTAGCGATTGGATGGAACGACTTGGTGGCAGCGTTACTGTACATGCATTCACGGTCGGGGTTGAATTTTTCCCACACCGCCGACGTTCTTCGCTACGGATTTTGGATTGCCGCCATAGGTGAGCACGCCCGCTCCTAAAATGGATGCGTTGAGAGCTTCGGTGACGGTCACATTGGCGTAGGACGCACCATTCAGTGCAATTTTGGCGGTTTGGGTCTGCAGAGATGTCCCATTGAGCTTGGTTGCCCCCGAAAGGTTCGCCTCCAAATTAGAAACTGAACCATCCACGATGATGGACGATGCACCATTGGAGTTTAGCTTCAGATCACGGCCAGAAAGATTGCTGGCCGTCAAACTGACGGCACCGTTCAATAGCACATCCGTGAGAGAGTTACTGGAAACGATAATCGTAATCCCTTTGGTCGGCCTGAGATTCTCCTTCCAGTCAATCCGCAGAGTGTTGCCGCTCACACTCGTCGTGATGAACGGAAGAAGGTTCTGATCGGTGGCAATGGTCAGCGCGGGCTTGCCGCTGGACCATTGAATCTGATAAGCACCCGCGACCTCCAGCGCGGAAAAATCAGCAATTGGGTGGTTCGTGGTTGTGATGAATCCGTCGCCTTTGATTCCGGTGCGGGAACACCCGACAATTGCGACGACACCTACAACAAGGAGAATCGTTCTTCTGTTCATGATTGAGTTTGAAACTTTCGGCGTGATGCGCTTCAGCCGTCGCATTTGCTAGCTCATCCGCAGCGAGATGGAAGCCTGAAAATCAAACTGGATTCTTGTCTCCGTCGGATAGAGCATCTTAGGGTGGAGGGGCCCAGTCCGCGCATGACTACCAATTGATTGACGCGGTGGTGAAAGTGGCAGGAAAGCTGACCTAGCACGGTCGGTAAGATTCGAATGTCCGGGGGCGGTCTCTGGCACCCGTCCTCGCATTATAACATTCTCTATATAATGACGAAAAAATGTTATCATGCGCGGACTGGTACCAAAGAACGGACTCCTCCCCGTCTGGGGTTCCATTTCTCGGCCCACCAAGCCGCACTTGGAGCGACTCCATGCGAATAAGAAACCATCGCCTCAGCGCTGCACCCACGGTCAGCTTTGGATCAATCGCAGAGAAATCACGATGACCGATGGAAGGAGTTGATTTCACTGAAATAACTGATGATCGACCCGCGTTTTCGGGTGATCTACTTCGTGCAAATCCAACGAACTCACCTCATGAAATCCACTCGAAGTTCATCCAAGGAGGCCCAAGTCAAATCGGGATTCAGGGCAAGGTTCGAGGGGAAATCTTTGGCAATTGCGATTTTGGTGCATGTCTTATTATTGATTATCGCGTTCTTTATCAGCTTTGATTATTTCAAGTCGGTTAAAAAACCCGCTGATTTCGAATCCACCGTCCAGAGTGGCGGTGGCGGTGGTGGAAGCGGTGATGCAGAGTTTCAGATTCAGCACAAGCGGCGGGCTTCAATCGCGCCTATTCCTTACTTCAAGCGGATCTTCGCAGAAGGTGTGACTGCCCAATTTGCGATTCCAGAGGTGACGCGTAACCCTAGCTCAATGGCGAAGCTTGAGACGATCCCTAATTCCAGTCTATCAAGTGACCTAGGTGGCCTTGGTTGTTCTGGTGGTGGGCTAGGGAACGGTGTTGGAAATAGTTTGGGGAATAGTTTGGGGAATAGTTTGGGGAACGGTTTGGGAGACGGTTTGGGGAATGATCTGCGCTTCGAACCGATCCCGGTACGGATGCGCGAGCGCTGCACAAAAACAGAACGGTTGCAGCGGCTAAAAGAAATGGGCGGAATACCCGCGTGTGAGGATGCCGTCGTGAAGGGTCTAAAATGGCTGAAAGCGAACCAAAACTCAGACGGTTCGTGGGGCGACGACTCAAAAATCACGCTGACGGGTTTCGCGCTGTTGGCATATTTTGGCCACTGCGAAACACAGACCTCCGAAGAATTTGGAGAATCCATCGTCAGGGGAATTACCTATCTAATCAATATTGGGCTTAAAAACCAAGGCCGTCTTATCAATCCTAGTGAAACAGTCATCAATTGTCACGAACACGCTATCGGCACTTATGCGTTAGGCAAAGCCATCACGTCTTGTGAAGATCTAGATTTAGTCGTACCATTCGCTACGGAGATTACTGGACAAGCTGCAAATTATATTATCAGCATGCAGAACTCTAGGGGGAGTTGGGATGACGCCTACGACAAATCCACTGATCGAGCGAATGCGTCAATCAGTGCTTGGCAGATTCAAGCGCTCGAAGCATGCCGTAATATCCACATCCAGCCTGATCTTTTAGTCAACGTAATCAACAAAGCTTTAAATTCTTTAAACACATGCCAAGACGAAACTGGCCGATTTGGCGAAGATAGTTCCCGGAGTGGCTCTCAAGAATACCACTGGGTCACTGGCATTGGAATGCTCTGCAATCAAATTTGGGCAAGAGAGGACAGTCAAGAGGTGAAGAGAGCTGCTGACTATATTTATTTAAATAGTAAATTTGACTACAATGGTCGTGCGCCTAATTTAGTCGGCCACTATTATGAATCGCAGGCGATGATACAAATGGGTGGTCGCTACTGGAATAAATACAATCAGATGATTCGCGATAGATTATTGAGTAATCAAAATAACAATGGATCATGGAATACTCCGTTGAGTCAGAGAGAGAGTAATACGATTAATCATTGCAATAATGCTGAAAGAATCGGTGCTAAAGTTTATCGCACAGCTTTGTGCATCCTGATGCTTGAAGTTTATTATCGTGATCTAACCACCAGTGGAGCCAGTGGTGCACCACAAATCCATAAAAAGCCCGAGATTTAGCGTCGCTCTCACCCATCAGATCATGAGCGATGAAATGGCTAGAGGCAATCCGCCAAACCACCACTGCCACCTCATGTCAGCCGACGGCAAGGTGAAGTCTCTGGGGTCAAGCCGCGCATCACTACAAATCGACTGACGCGGTGGTGAAAGTGGCAGGAAAGCCAACCTAGCATGGTCGGTAAGATTCGAATCTCCGAGAGCGGTCTCTGGCACCTTTTCTGGGTGCGGTTCGTCTTTACCCATGATCCGGGGGTATCGCTCGTGCTTCGCTCTACCCCCGGCTATAAGCTTCCACCCCTTTGGGATGAGTATCAGTGCAACATTCAGAGTTCGATCATCCTCCCACAGCGGTCGGCGAGGGGACGTCCTCCTCACTGCGGGTGGCGTCTTCGAGTAGGGATTGGTTGAAGTAATCCACTGCTCGTTCTGGGTGGCCGAGGTGGTGGGAGGCGATGGCGAGGAGGTTTTTCCCGAGCTGGAGTTCCAGAATGATGCGGGTGCTGGCGAGCTCGGCGCGGGCTTGGGCGAGTTCGCCCTTGGTGTCCACTTGGCCATCGCGGGCGTTGGCGAAAGTCGCTTTCATTGCTTGGAATTCAGCGAGTAATTCGGGGCCAAGCACGGCTTGATGTTGATCTGCGGCGGAAATGAGGCGGTCGAGTAATCCAGTGACTTGGCCGATGCGGGCACGGTTGTATTCCCGCAGCCCTTGCGGGAAAAATTCGGCATAGGGGCCGCTGCCTTTGGCGAATTTATCCCGGATCCGGCCCTCGCGCTGGCGGATGATGGTGCGGATGAGTTGCAGCGCCTCGTCCTTGGTGATGGTGCCGCCGGATTGCGTGGCCTGGAGGGTGGTGCGTGCGGAAAGTTTCGCGTCAAACGCATCAAATGCCGCCTCGGTTGGGGCGGCGAATGCGGTAATCGTCGCAGGCGCAGCGGGCAGGGCCTTGAGCTTGCCGATGTGATCTTCCGCGAACTGCCGGAGTTCCTCGGCGCTGATGCTGCGGTTTTCCAAATGGTTTTCAAATAAGCGTTCGATGTTTATCATAGCATCGTTGGTCTATCAGGAAGACGCGGGAAAGCCAAGTGACGTTCCCGACACCTACACTTTGGGAACCCTTATCTGGCGTGCTTGCACTCGGGGTCCCTGCTTGGGGCTTGTGAGAGAAGCATTTTCACCCCCAAGGGAAGACGAGCCCTTTTTTAGCCGCAAAGGAACACAAAGATCTCAAAGGAACCCATCGGCCATCTTCCTTTTTTCCACCGGGTCGCTTGGCGGCATTGAGAAAAGGATCGATCCGGGATTGGTGCCTTGAATTTCCCCCTTAAATGGAGCCACCCAGCACTCTGGTCGCGCGGCAGGAGCAGGTGCGGAAATTTGCACTGGCAGTTGCCGTGTGACGGGGGTTAGTGCGGCAATTTGCACTGGCAGTTGTCGCGTGACGGGGGCATGTGCGGCAATTTGCACCGGCACTTGCCGCTCGACGAGGGCTAGTGTGGAAATTTGCACAGGCACTTGCCGCTCGACGAGGGCTAGTGTGGAAATTTGCACCGCAACTTGTCGCGCGACGGGGGCTAGTGCGCATTTTTACACCTCTCGTTCCAAAGAATGGAACGCTCGAAATCCCGCTAAAACGTCTCTAGGTCTCTCTGGCGTCAGCCCCCGCATCACGACAAATTGATTGCCGCAGTGGTGGAAGTGGCAGGGAACTGGTAAAGTCTCGTCTGCATTCTAAGACCTTAGTGTTTCGGTGTCTCCTTCGGAGCAAGGAGTAGTGAGGAGACGACGCCGGTGGCGAGGATGCCGAGGATCACGGCGAGGACCACGAGATTAAATGAGTCCCCCAGCCAGAGCTTGAGCCACTTGGCGGTGAGCATTTTCACACCGACGACTAGCAGAATCAGCGAGAGGGCGGGCTTGAGGTAGCGGAACTTCACGATCATCCCTGCTAGGGCGAAATAGAGCGAACGCAGGCCGAGGATGGCGAAGACGTTGCTGGTGAAAACGAGGAATGGGTCCGCAGTGATCGAGAAAATCGCAGGGATCGAGTCCACGGCGAAAATCAAGTCAGTGATTTCCACTAACAACAGCGCCACGGCCAGTGGAGTGAGCAGCCATTTCCCGGCAGGGGCAGCGTCCACCACGGGATCCGCCACGATGATCTCGCCGGGCTGTGCGGCTTCGTGCGACTGGATACTGCCTGCTTTTACGAGGAAATGCTGGCCATGGTAGTTCTTCGTCACGGGAAAGCGCTGGGTGATCCAGCGCACGAATGGGTTATTCTCCGGATGCTCTTCCTTCTCTTTCATCACTAACATCTTGATGGCGGTGAGGATCAAGAAGACGCCGAACAGATAGAGTAGCCAGTGGAAATTGTGAATCAGCGCCGAGCCGACACCGATCATCGCACCGCGCATCACCAGTGCCCCGAGGATGCCCCAGAACAATACCCGGTGTTGATAGCGCAGCGGCACGGCTAGCGAGCCGAAGACCATGGCGATGACGAAAATGTTATCTACGCTGAGGGACTTCTCCACCACGTAGCCGGTTAGGTATTTCGTCGCTGCGAGTTTGCCATTGTTTACCACGCCATCCACCGCATCCACCGCCATTCCTAGGCCGAGCCAGTGATTTTCGTAGCCGAAATAGACTAATACGGAAAACGACAGCCCGAGGCTGATCCACACCGCAGACCAGCAGATGGATTCCTTAAAGCCCACCTCATGCGACTTGCGGTGGAACACGCCCAAGTCGAGTGCCAGCATCAGAAAAACGAAACCTAGAAAGATCAACCATGCCCAAATCATGGCGCAAGGTGTGGGTGCACTGCTGCGAATGGCCATTGGAAAGCCCAATGGATTTTCCACCTATCCGCCGTTCACCCGGGTTGCCCAGTGGCAGATCCGGTGTCAGCATCCGCCCAGCAAATGGCCCGTCAATACACTCTCCACCGCGCCGCACCGGCACACGCTTCCGGCATCGATTACAAGGCGGCGCTCAATGAGGAGCAATACGCGGCCGTTTCCTCACCGCCCGGGCGGGCACTCGTCATCGCCGGAGCCGGTTCGGGGAAGACTCGCACTCTCACTTATCGCGTGGCATGGCTGCTGGACCACGGCCTCTACGCTCGGGAAATCCTACTACTAACGTTCACTAACAAGGCTTCTCGCGAAATGGTCGAGCGAGTTCGTGAGCTGGCACCGCATGACACTTCGTCGCTGTGGGCTGGGACTTTCCACTCCATCGGCTCGCGGATTTTACGCCGCCATGCCGAGGATTTAGGGTTTACTAAGTCCTTCTCCATTCTCGATCGGGACGACCAGAAATCCATCCTCAACGCCGTGGTCGGGGCGCTCGACATCGACACCAAGCAACGCCGTTTCCCGAAGGCAGATGTGTTGGCCTCAATTTTTTCCCTCATCGAAAACACCAATGCCAAGCTCGAGGAAGTCATCGCCTCCCGCTACGACCAGTTCTACGACTGGCTGGAAAAAATCGAGGAGGTGCGGCTCGGCTACATCGCCAAGAAACTCGCGACGAACTCAATGGACTTCGATGATCTCCTCGTCCTAACGGTCCGGCTCTTTGAGCAGCAGCCCGAGGTGCTAGAACTCTATCGGAACCGTTTCAAGCACGTCCTCGTGGATGAGTATCAGGATACCAACCACGTCCAAGGCCGCATGATCGATCTGCTAGCGGGCGAGACGAATAGCCTGATGGCGGTGGGTGATGATGCGCAGTCCATCTACTCGTGGCGCGGTGCGGACATGTCGCTCATCCTCGGTTTCCCAGTAAGGTATCCGGGTTCTAAGGTCCACATCATCGAGACGAACTACCGCAGTGTTCCGGAAATTCTTAATCTATCAAACGCGGCGATCAGCGCGAATACCGGCCGTTTTGAAAAAGACCTACGTTCTTCGCGTGAGGCGTTAGGGACGCGGCCCGCTCTCGTCGCGCTGCAGGATCCTTCTAGCCAAGCGGCCTTCGTCGCCCAGCGGATCTTAGAACTACGGGACGAGGGGATACCACTGGAGGAAATGGCGGTGCTCTATCGCGCGCATTTCCAGAGTTTGGAAATCCAGATGGAGCTAACGGTTCGTGGTATCCCGTTCGCCATCACCAGCGGGCTGCGGTTTTTCGAGCAGGCACACATCAAGGATGTCGCCGCGTTCATGCGATTCGTCGTGAACCGCCGGGATGAAGTGAGTTTCCTCCGCATGGCCTCGCTGCTCCCCGGCGTGGGCCCCGGCTCTGCCTCCAAGCTCTGGGCCGAGTGGCTCAAATCTGGCTGGGCAGAAAAAGAAGAACTCCCGCCGAAATGGTCTGAGCTTTTTCTCCAGTTCAAGGTGCCGAAGAAATCCGCCAGCCACTGGCAACAGCTCTGCTACACTCTGGACGAACTCACGCCTAACGGCGAATTTGCCCGGCCTTCGCAGATGATCTTCAGCATCCTCGAAGGCGTCTATAGTGACTATCTCAAGGCCTCCTTCGATAATGCCGAAAGCCGCCGCGCCGACATCGAGCAGCTCTCCCAGTATGGCGGAAATTTCGATGATATCCTCGAGTTCCTCGCCCAACTCTCGCTGATGAGCACCACCGATGGCCAACCCACCGGCGATCAATCCGCGCCAGACGAGGAAAAAGTCACCCTCTCCTCCATCCACCAAGCCAAGGGTCTCGAATGGAAAGCCGTGTTCCTCATCTGGCTCGTCAATGGCCAGTTCCCTAACGGCCGCATCCTCGAAGCGGATGACGCAGCCATGCTCGAAGAGGAACGCCGCCTGTTCTACGTCGCCCTAACGAGAGCCAAGGATGAACTCTACCTCACCTACCCGATGATGAATCCCAAGTCCTACACGGGTGACATCATCTGCCGACCTTCACAATTTCTTGAGGATTTCCCAGCGGACCTTGTCGAAGAATGGGACGTCGGAAATACCGATCCGTGGCACGATGGCGATGACGATAATCAACCATTTTGAAAATGGCGGAGAGGGTGGGATTCGAACCCACGTTAGGTTTCCCTAAGCCAGTTTTCAAGACTGGAGCCATAAACCGCTCGACCACCTCTCCGGTGCGCTGACGTCCCAGCGGTATGGCCGTGGTTGCCGTGGGTTTCAAGCAAAACTCTTGGCAAGTTCGGGAAATTCAGAAATCGGGAGTTCGTCGCAGTTGCGTGAGCGAGTGGCAGAGTTGCTTTGAAACGTTCGTTTGACATTTCCATTTCAGTCCATTGATTCGGTCGCGAGCCATGCGTGATTTCACCATCCCTGAATCTGGAGCGAAGCGGAAACTGCTGGATGCTGCCGAGTTGCTATTCGCCGAGAAAGGCTTCGAAGCTGTTTCTGTCCGGGACATCACCCAACTCGCGAAGACTAACATCGCGGCGGTGAATTACCACTTCGGCAGTCGGGATCATTTACTGACGTTGGTGATGATGCGCTACATGACCCCGGTGACTGAGGAGCGGCTCGTGCGGCTGGATTTCGTCGAAGGGAAATGGCCCGGAAAATCCGCGCCGTTGGAACAGATCATCGATGCGCTGGTGCGGCCACTCGTGGGCCAAGTCAAAAAATCCGAGCTCACGGAGCGGCTATTTTACAAGCTGACAGGCCGGATTTTCGCCCAGCAGGGAGATGGACTGCCGCAGCAGATCGAGGAGCAGTTCAAGCAAGTCAGTGAGCGATTCAGCAAGGCATTTGCGAAAGCACTACCGAGCCTGCCACCGGAAGAATTGGCATGGCGGATCCATTTCGTCATCGGAGGGATGATCTATATGCTCACTCACGGGGAAGTTTTTCACCGCATCAGTGGCGGTGCTTCTGGTTCGCCGACGATGGAAGTCACCCTGAGCCGCTTCATTCGCTTCGCCGCAGCCGGTTTACGCGAAGGTGCAGTGGAGGCCATGGCCCCCGCCGAGGAAGGCCCGCAAGCGACGTTTGATTTTTAGGAGGCTGGATGGGGTGGCCCAATCTTCCGGAATGGTCCATTTCATTGTTTTCAAACCCAGCGGCGTGCCTAGTTTCCTGCCCCTATGTCCGCTAAGATTCGTTTCACTTCCGCCACTGCCACCGGGCTAGTTCTTGCTAAAGTCGGCCACCCCCAGCGCGACGAGCCGCTTCAGACTTCCAAGGAAGTTTTTAAAATCGAGGAAAAGGACCAAGAGCCACTCGCCACGATTTTTCTCAAACCGTTTAAAAACCTCACCGCCCACCGCTTCAGCCATCATTCGTCGCTCGACCAACATGAGATGAATGCCTACGCCGCCGCGATTTTCACCGCAGATGACGGCCTGCTAGAAAAAGGCTGCGACATCGCTAAGCGCCTCTATGCCAAGTCAAATCACCCGAATATCAAATCCGGTGACCTCTGCATTTCCCTCATCAAGGACATCGACATCGACGGCCAGCTCACCCAGGGACTCTGCATCCTCAAGTCCGAGAGCGTCGTGCCCTTCCTCAGTATTTCCACCCGTGATGGCGACCTCGAACTCCACACCGAGCAGGGGATCAACCCGGAAAAAATCGACAAAGGCTGCCTCATCCTGAACCACCTCGCCACCAAGGGCTACTACGTCCTCACTTTTGACCGCACCGGTTCGGATTCGCGCTTCTGGATCCGGGATTTCCTCGGCGTCGTCCCCATCACTGACAGCCCATTTCTCACCAATAAGTATGCGAACATGGCCGTCGCCTTCCTAGAGAAGGAAAAAAAAGACAGCCCTAAACCGACTGCTAGCGATGACGCGCCACCGTGGGACACCGCGAAGGCCTCGCGTGAGGCCATCACCTACTTCGAGGAGAAACAAAATTTCAGCCTTCAAGAATTTGAGGAGCAAGTCCTGAAAACCCCCGAGGCCAAGGCGAAATTCGCCGAGCATCGCAACAAGGTCGAGGAAGAGCAAGGCCACCGGCTAGACGACTCGTTCGAGATTTCTAAAAAGGACGTCACCAAGGCCCGCAATAAACTCAAAACCGTCATGAAGCTCGACACCGGTGCCGAAATCCGCCTCAAGCCTGCCCTCGCCGCCAAGCCCGATGCCGTTCTCGAACATGGATTCGATGAAGGAAAGAAGATGAAGTTCATCAAAATTTTCTTCAACGAAGACCTAGCCGATTGATCCTTTTTTTCGGTGGCCGTGGTATTTCGGCGCAAACTTCCTGTTCGTTATTTTCTTGTGAGTAGAAAAGCCAGTTCCTCCAGGAACTGCTCGGGCGTCACCTTGCAGGCTTTGCAGAACGAAATCCACTCGATCACATCCAGCCGGCGCTGGCCGCGCAAAACGTCGCTCACGGTGGACTGGCTCAACCGCATTTTGCGGGCGAGTTCCTGTTGGGTCAAACCCGCGTCAGTGCGGATTCTCCCCATCACTTTCAACAACGACTCCTGATCGGCGGAATAAATTGACTTTGCCACAGTTGAAAATTGCCAAATCCGGCCTTTTATCTAAAAAGCTGGTAATTTACCGAATTAGCCTACAAACAGGCATCGAGCATCAGCGCCTCCGGTGACAGAGAACTCATCAGAATAGTTCGACACCCAACCCAATAACTAAAGAATACCGCCTCTTATGAAACTTCTACCGGTCTCAATGGCTTTTTGGAGTGTTATCCTTTCTTTGTCCGCCCAAGAAAATGCCGTTCCCGAATGGGATGTGGAAATCCCCACGCCGATTGCTGATGGCGCGAGGTCGCCCATTCCCCCGAAGCCAAAGCCCATCCATTTCAAGGTTCTGGCTTCCAATACCCGGCGGCAGAAAGTGACGGAAGCTCCGGAAATGCCCGACCTTCC
This sequence comes from Luteolibacter sp., assembly GCA_043766715.1. Lineage (GTDB taxonomy): Bacteria > Verrucomicrobiota > Verrucomicrobiia > Verrucomicrobiales > Akkermansiaceae > Luteolibacter. The sequence continues at coordinate 2,159 of JAYUHS010000094.1, read as the reverse complement.
TCCGATCAAAGGAACGATCAATGTTACCGTGCAAATGGTGGAAGATCCCGGCTTACCGGACCCGCCACCACTTCCCACAACCATCCCGAGCGACCCGGCGGTCATTGCTAAGATGGAGGAACTAAGGGGAAAATACCGTGGGACGGAATTGATTTTCGTCTCGGCAACCGTCTATGACCATTCGCGCACTTTATTGCGAATTTTCCCCAACGGGAAAGTGGAGGGGGAAATCTCTGCTTGGACCAATATCGACCTCAATCACTTTTCCGGTTTCTCAACTTACCGGATCAAGGAAAGTGATGGGACGTTCAGCGACCGTGGTCTGCTGATGGGGATCGGTAATATAGACACTGACAAGATACGCCAACGACTGGGTCGGCAACGTGATGAAGGCGAAGAATCGGAAATTCCAATCCTGCAAGAACTAGCCGTCAGCGGCCCGTCGTTTGAGGTGATCGAAGGTGAAACCCATGGAGAGGCGATGGATACTCTTTGCCAAATCCACGATCTCTATCGAAAAGAAGGAGTGAGGATGGCAGCAGCCTTTCAAGCCCGAGAAAAAGCGAATACAGAAAGAAAAGCCTACTTACTAGCAAATCCACCGATTCCTGAGGATATCGTGATTCGCTTTTGGAAATGCAAGAATGCGAAAGCCAACTAATCGATATCAAACAATCACTTGATACCCATGAAGAATTTATTTTTTAGAGTTCCGGCTGCGGGAATCGGTTTCCTCTTTGCATCTGGAAGTCTCACTGCTGAACCACTACCCGAGCAATTGACTTTCGTGAGGTCTGCTAGCGGTGTTTCCAGCTCCGACTGGCCCGGAGTCGCAAGGCGGACCTATTTCTATCAATGGTCGCCGGACTTGGTGACGTGGAGTTTCGCACCGTTCATGACATTCGGAATCGGTCCTCATCATTATGAAATGACCTCCAGCCCGGAGAAGCTCTTCGTCAGGCTTCATTATGTGAATGACCACACAGCAACGACACTCCAACAGGCAAGAGATGCAGATTTCGATAACGATGGAATTCCGAACTACTACGAAATTGAAACAATTTTCACTAATCCCTTAGATAAAAATAGCGCGGGCGGTGACACCGACACTGATGGACTCCCGGATGGCTGGGAACTATTCCACTTCGGTGGACTCAACATCGCAAATCCAAGTGCCATTCTCAAACCAGACGGACTTACCAACAAGGAAAAGGCAGATCTCGGATTAAATCCTAACGTGGACTATACTTCCGTAAGCACTGCCCAACCTGCCAGCTATACTTATGATCTCACCGGTCGTCTCACCGGCGTAACCGCCCCCGTCGGTGCTGGAAATTACACTTCAGACGAAGAAGGCAATCTTCTCAACGCCAACTAACATTGTTTCAGTGAATCTCATTACAAGAATCGTAATTCTCTATCTCTTATCCGTGGGTTTGCTTCAGGCTCAAGCGGAGCCCGGTTGGGCGCAACCGGAGGAGTCGCGGCAAAGAGCGCTGGATCTGCTTGCCAACCCTTCTTCGGGGGGGACTCCTTCCATCATTGAAAGCTTTCCGGATTCAATCACCGATTCCGAAGCAGCGGAATCGTTAGCCCGGAGCATCCCACCGCCACCCGCGATGGGACTGAATGGGTTCTCTGCTTTCAACAGTGTCACCCCCGGCGGAAATGATGCGGATTTCGTCACCCCAGAAATTGAGTCCCTAGCGAACGGACTCAGAAACGATCCGGTTAAGATCTTTGAATACGTTCACAATTACATTCGTTACGAAGCCTATTTCGGGTCAAAGAAAGGCGCGCATCTGACGCTGTTGGAGGGTTCCGGCAATGAGCACGACCAATCCGCTTTGCTGGTCGCCCTGTTACGGGCAGCGGGATTGAACCCTAGCTACAAATACGGCCCTTGCTCTTTCACCTACACCCAGTTGGCGAGTTGGTTCGGTCTTTCCTCCAGTCCTTTCTCCCATTGGACGAATGCCCAAATGCTCGCATACTACTTTCCGACCGGTGGCGCCCCTGCTGGATTTCCCACGGCGATCCACAGACAGAAGCTAACCATCCTCAGTTTTCTGAACGCTCGAGGATACCCTTTTGTCGATCCGTATGATGACGGGACAACCTCGTATTACAGTATTCCACACGTATGGGTGGAACTCAGC
>JAYUHS010000093.1:0-13705 GCA_043766715.1 Luteolibacter sp. | reverse complement strand
GGGTCTGGGATAATAGTAACATCGCGGAAAGTTACGGCGGCGTCACCACCCCGCTGACGTTCTCCTTCGCCCGGCGAATTTATGAGTCCGCTTACCGCGAATTTTGTAAACTACTGTCCGTGCCGCCGGATCGGATCGAGCGCTCGGACGAGGTGTTTCCACAAATGTTAGGGCTGATTCGTGGCCGGGTTTACTACAATCTCGTTAGCTGGTATCGTGTGCTCGCTCTGCTGCCCGGCTTCCAGCTCAACCGTGGCTTCATGGAGCAGATGATGGGGGTGAGCGAGCCGATGCCGGAGGAAATCGTCCGTGCAATTGTATTGGAAAATACCAGCAGCCGCTTCTCTGATAGTATGGCGTTGGTGAAAACTTGCCTCGGCCTCGTCCGCCAGCTTACTGGACTCACGCGACAAATCCAGCGGTTTCAAGCCCGCCTCGACACTGCACTGGCCGCGCCACCGCTGCCGATTCCACAGATGAGCGGTGAGGAGTTAGTCAGTCACTATCGTCATCTTGAGCGGCAGTTACTGAAACACTGGGACGCACCGCTGGTGAATGATTTCTTCGCGATGATCTTCTACGGTGTCCTCCGCAGCTTGTGTGTAAAATGGTTAGGCGACGCCGGTGGCACCTTGCAAAATGAGCTCCTGCTCGACGGTGGTGACATCATCAGTGCTGAGCCTCCACGGCGGATCATGAAAATGGCAGCACTCGCTGGCTCCCATCCGGGACTTGGCGTGATGCTCTCCGATCCGGAAATTTCGACGAACAGGAAGATCGCCGCTCTAAATAAGTCTCCCGAACTTGCCGCTGCGTTTGAAGGCTATCTCGTGGATTTCGGCGACCGTTGTCTTGAAGAACTCAAGCTGGAAAGCCCGACTGTCCGCGACGATCCGGCGAGCTTGCTCATTTCCATCGGCGCGATGGCGGGGCGTCCTGCTGTGGCTGAAACTCCGGTGTCAGTGCGTAAGGATCCCGCTATAAAATTACCACTATGGCGACGGGCTATTTTCAACTACGTCCTGCGCCAAGCTCGTGAGCGGGTTTGCGCGCGGGAGAATCTGCGTTTCGAGCGGACCCGGCTATTCGGTCGCGTCCGCTCGATTTTACGAGAGCTGGGTCACCGGCTTCATGCGGACGGGGTGCTCGCCACTGCTGCGGACGTCTTCTATCTGGAGATCGGAGAAATCCTCGCGGCGTGGGAGGCCACCGGAACCACTGCTGGACTGGCTGCGGTGGCGGAGCAACGGCGGGTGGAATTCAGCCGTTATCAAGTGACCGAAGCACCGCCGGATCGATTCGAGACGCGTGGTCCAGTTAGCCGTTACCAACGTTTCGAAAACACTCGCCCGCCGGTCACCACCGAATCATCCCTCACCGGTAGTGGCGCTTGCCCCGGCCGTGTCACCGGACGAGTCCGTGTGGTGCTCGATCCGCGCGGAGCGAGAATCGAGCCGGGGGAAATCTTAGTGGCGCGGCAAACGGATCCGGGCTGGGTGGTGTTATTTCCTGCCGCTGCCGGGTTATTGGTCGAGCGCGGTAGTTTACTCTCTCACTCCGCTATCGTCTCGCGGGAGCTGAGGCTGCCGTGCATCGTTTCGCTACCGGGGATCACCACGACCCTGAAGACGGGGGATTTGATCGAAATGGATGGCGCGGCGGGAACAGTCCGGATTTTAGAATCCTAAAACTCATCCGGGCACAAAAAAACGGATGCCATCTGACACCCGTTCGTTTTCGGTTTTGCGGAACCTAGAAAACTTACTCGGCGGATTCGGTAGGAGCCGCAGGAGCACTCGAGTAGCGCCAACGGATCTTGTTGCGCTTGGAAGCAGTGCGCAGCTTACGTTGCTTGCGCTCAGTCGGGGTCTCAAATGCGCGGCGGCGGCGCATTTCTTCGAGGATTCCCTCGGTATCAAGCTTGGTCTTGAGGCGTTTAAGAGCACGGTCAACGGGCTCGCCTTTTTTCATGATCACTCCACGCATGCGATGATTTTTGGTTGGTTGGTTTGGTTCCGCAGTATCTCCGGGGCGCGGTAGATGCGGGATCGGTCCTGCTTTGTCAACACAGAACCCGGCGGAAAATCGTAAAAAACGGGGGCTTGCTATCAATGGGCTTGTCGCTTACTGAGCCTTGTCCTGTCGCTATTGTTGCGCTGTTGCAATGACCGTTCGGTTAAACATCCGACTGCGAGAGGCATTGAAAACTACAAATCATGTATCGAATTCCCTTCGACCGAGTGAATTGGACCACCAGTTCATTTCTCATCGGCACCGCACTCATCGCGCTCATCGGCGTTCCCATCTACTTGTTTAAGGTCGGCATCGACTGGTTCCAGTTCCTGATGTTCTTCTTCTTCGTCAGCGCCACGATGATGAGCATCACGGTCGGCTACCACCGCTTATTCTCGCACTTGTCGTTCAAGGCGAAACTTCCGGTGAAATTTTTCACCCTCATATTCGGCGCGTGTGCGTTTGAAAATTCCTGCCTCAACTGGGCGTCGGACCACCGCCGCCACCACAAGCATGTCGATCACGACGAGGATCCGTATGATATTTCAAAGGGCTTTTTCTGGGCGCACATCGGCTGGCTGCTTTTCAAACTGAACCCTGAGCCGCCGCTCGATAATGTCGCAGACCTTCGCAAGGACAGGCTCGTGATGTGGCAGCACAAGTATGTCCACTGGATCGGCCTCGTCGTCGGTCTCGTCATCCCTGCGGCCCTCGGTTATTGGTGGAATGCCTCTCACGGACTCGACGCATGGACCGGTGCACTCGGTGGTTTCCTAATTCCCGGCGTGGCTCGGATCGTCGTCGCCCAGCATTGCACGTTCTTCATTAACTCGCTCTGCCACACCGTCGGTCGCCAGCCTTACTCGACCAGCCACAGTGCTCGTGATAGTGCGATCATGGCGTTTCTTACCTTCGGTGAGGGCTACCATAACTACCATCATGAGTTCCAGCATGACTATCGGAACGGCGTGAAACCATGGCAGTGGGACCCGAGCAAGTGGACCATCTGGACGCTCTCCAAGCTTGGTCTAGTCGATGGCCTGCGCCGAGTGCCAGACGGTCGGATTCTCCTCGCTGAAATGGGTGAAGCCCGCCGCAAGGCTCAGAAACACTTGGCCGAAATCCGCGAGCAACCACACACCGCCGCTCACCGCGCGGCGGATGCCGTCCATGAATTGGTGGAAAAACTCTCCGCAAACTACCATGAACTAGAAAAAGCCGTCGCTGACCGCGTCCAGCTTTCCCGCGAGGCGCTCAAGGCTTGGCAGGACGAAACCCGCAGCCTGATGCGCGAACTGCGCCGCACGGGTGCATCGATTTCCGCCTAACTGCTCTTCATTTCACCAAACGCCGCGTGATCGTAAGACCATGCGGCGTTTTCTTTTTGGCAACGCCGTCTGCAAATTTAAGCCGACCTTACCCCAGATGATTGCGAAAATTTCCCTGATCGTCCTCGCGGTGTTTTTCACCATAGCCGGAGCTGCCCACTTTATTTCGCCGACGACCTATCTGCCGCTGATGCCAGATTACCTTCCGTGGCATCTGGCGTTGATTTACATTAGCGGCGCGGCGGAAGTGGCGGGCGGGATCGGAATTTGTTTCCCGAAGTGGCGGCGACTGGCTGGCTGGGGGTTGATCGCGCTGCTGGTGGCGGTTTTCCCGTCGAACGTCCACATGCTAGTGAATCACGTGCCACTGGGTGGGAAACCCGTGGCGGAGTGGATTTTTTGGGTCCGGCTTCCCTTGCAAGCGGTCATGATGGCTTGGATCTATGTGACTTGTGTGAGACAAGGACCACGACAGTCGCACGATTCCTAAAGATCGTCAAAATGTTCTCTTGAACACTTCCCGTGTCGGGGTAAAATCCCTCCCGTGGCAGCAACGAATCTTCAGGAAATCCGACGGCAGTTGCGGGAAAAATTCCCGTCTGCCCATGGATTGACGACCATTTCCGAGCCTGTTGCCCAGATTTCGAAGACCTTGTTTGAGATTGCGACCTTCCCGGCTGGGGCGATTTCGGAGATCATCCCGGCGACCGCAGGCGGCGGGCTCTCGTTGTGGATTGCTGGGCTGCTTGCCGAGCCGGAGGAGGCTCCGCCTTTTCCGAAATTCGTGCTGGTGGACGGCGGTGATTCCTTTGACCCAGCTTCTCACACCGCCGCCGCTTGCTCGCAACTGCTGTGGGTGCGTTGTGCGAAAGTCTCGGAAGTCATGAAAGCGGCTGACCTGCTGGTGCGGGATGGGAATGTCCCATTCATCATGCTCGATCTCTGCGGGCTGCCGCCGGTGTCTCTCAAGTCGCTCCCCGCGGCGGCATGGTGGCGGCTGAAGCAACTGAGCGAGGCGACCCGTTGTCGACTGTTAGTCCTCGCGCCTTTTCCCTTGGTCCCTTGTGCAAGCTTGCGGCTGGCGCTTTCCTGCCACTTGGAGTTGGCGGATTTCGACCTGCCAAGAAAGGAAATCTTGCAGCGCGTGGAGGCGCGCTCGGAGCAACTACGCCGCGCCACCTAAGCCATGTTCGCCGCATTTCACCTCGCGGATCTGCCGATGGCGGCCGCGCTTCTCGAGTCCCCGCACCGGCACGACCAGCCGTGCGCGATCCTGCGCGATCCGACAGATAAGGATGACGCGAAAATCCCGCTACTTTCCCTGAATGCCGCCGCGTGGCAGACCGGCATCGCCCCGGGCTGGCCGCTGAACCGAGCGCTCGTCCGCTGCCCGGACTTGGTGGTCATTTCTCGCCGTCCGCAGCGGGAAACTGAACTTCTCGCCGAGCTGGTAGAATTCGCCGAGCGCTTCACAGCAGATGTGGAAATCACCTCGCAGGATACAGTGCTACTCGATCTGGCAGGGACGAAACGACTTCATTTCGACGGTCTAGAAAGTCTTCCTAATTCAGAAGTAGAAGTCTGCCACTCACTCGCGGACACCCCAGATCTCGCGCATTTCGCTGTGCTCGAGCCAAGGACCCGCAGCCGTTTTATTTCCCTGCGGGAGATCGGCACTCTGCCGTTGACGCTGATAGGAAAGCTGGAAGGTGATGCGAAATTTTTACCGCTACTGGAATTACTAGGATTGCGGACGCTGGCGGAGTTCTGTCAGTTGCCACGGCAGGGGCTGGCCGAGCGCTTCGGACCGCGTGCTGGGCATTGGCACGATTTGATCTCCGGGAAAACTTGCCGACTGCTGAAGCTCCACCGGCCACCCGAATCGTTTCTTCAAGTGATGGAGCTGGACGATGCGATCCACTCCAGCGAGGCGCTACTTTTTGTGTTGAATCGCATGCTCCATATCCTGGCATCACGGCTCGCCGCGCGTCATCTTGCGGCCTCCGTTTTAGAAATCCGGCTGCGCTTGGTTGATGGGAATCTCAACCGGGAAATCCACCTTCCGGAACCTCTAGCAGACCCAGTGGCACTTCTCAGACCGATTCAGACCCTAATCGACTCGTTGATTTTACCCTCGCCAGTGATCGCCTTGGAATTGAACGCAGCCACCGCACTTCCGCTCTCGAGCCAGAGCGACTGGACTCGTCGCCAGCTCGCCAATCCCAACCGCTGGGCAGACACTCTCGCACGGCTCGAGGCACTGGTGGGCAGCGGCCACGTCGGGATTCCGGTTCTTTTGGAAACTCACCGGCCCGATGCTTTTGAACTGCGGGATGCCATCAACAGCAGCGTTTTGGTTTCGGGAAACGGTCGGCTGCCGGATTCCAGCGTGCCCTTACATCGTTTCCGGCCACCGCTGAGAATTTCTGTGGCATTTGAAGCCACGCCGGATCTCCATCCGCGGCCCTTGGCGCTGCTGACCGGGCCGCATTGTGGCCGAGTCCTAGAACGGCGTGGGCCATTTCCTTCTTCCGGCCACTACTGGAACCCTGCGGAAAAGTGGAGACGCGCGGAGTGGGACATCCGGCTGGAAAATTCCCCGCTGTTGCGACTGGTCCACCAGCCCGGAGATCGCTGGGAACTCGATGGCACCTACGGCTGAGACACCCATGTTTTGCGAATTCCATGCCCGTTCCGCGTTCTCATTTCTGCGGGGTTCCAGCCAGCCAGATGCGATGGTCCGTCGTGCCGCAGAACTCGGCTACCCCGCCATCGCCATCACTGATCACGGTGGCTTCTATGGTTCTGCCCGTGCCCACGAAGCGGCAAAAGATTCCGGTATCAAAGCCATCGTCGGCGCGACACTTGATCTCGCGGATGGCTCCCACCTCCCCGTCCTCTGCACCGACCAAGCGGCCTACCAAACACTCAGCCGTCATCTGACCGATCTTCATCTGCTAGGTGCGGGAAAGGCTCGTGACCTGACTCACTCCGGCCTCATCGCCCTCAGCGGAGACCGCGAGGGACCAGTGCTCCGCCATCTCTTGCGCGATGATAAAGCCAGCGCCCTCACTGCGGCGGAAGCATTGATCACCACCTTCGGCAGCAATAATGTTTATATAGAAATCAACCGTCATCGGTTACGTGACGACGGTCGGCTGAACCGCTACTTGATTGATCTGGCTAGCCACCTGCGCTTGCCGCTGTTAGCAAGTAATGCCCCCATCCACGCCAACCGTGAGGACCGCTTGCTGGCCGATGCCTTCACTTGCCTACGCCATCATGTGAATCTTGACCAAGCCGGAGGTCTGCTTGCGCCCAATGCCGAGCGTCATCTAAGGTCAATTGCGGAAATGCTGGATTTGTTTTCGGATCTACCACAAGCCATCCGAAATACTCATATTTTATCTGATCGCATCGACTTTACCTTAGAAAATCTCGGCTACCGTTTCCCGCATTTTCCAGATGATAACGGCAGGCCGATGAGCAAGAAAGATCAGACTCGTCTGTTGCAAGAATTAGCCTACTCAGGTGCGAGAAAATTTTATGGAGCTAATTTACCGCGCAAAGTAAATCGTCAGCTCAATGATGAAATCCGTCTGATCGATCAATTAGGTTTTTCCGGCTATTTCCTCATCGTCCACGATCTCGTCCGATATGCCAAATCCGAAGGGATGCTTTGCCAAGGCCGCGGCTCCGCTGCGAATTCCATCGTCTGCTTCGCCCTCGGAATCACCAAGGTGGACCCGATCGGCTACAAGCTAGTCTTCGAGCGTTTCCTCAATGAGAAGTCCGCCTCTTGGCCAGACATCGACATTGATTTCCCCTCAGGAGAACTGCGGGAAAAAGTCATTCAGTATGTCTTCGGTAAATATGGCGCACGCGGTGCAGCCATGACGGCAAACGTGATCCGCTACCAACCACGCTCAGCATTCCGTGAAATGGCCAAGGTGCTAGGCTTTCCTTCATCCCTAGCCGACCGGTTCTCTAAAGAAAGTTCCGGCTTCCGCCACTTTGCCGAAGATGGAGAAAAACCCGCGCGGGCAGCCGATTTTGAGAACCGGATGGCGAGTTTGCTACCACCTTCTCACCCGAGATTACCCGCTCTTTTCGGGTTGTATGACGCGGTATTGGGAATGCCCCGCCACCTCGGCCAGCATTCTGGTGGCATCATCATTTGCGATGATCGATTAGACGCGGTCGTGCCGATCCAGCCCGCCACCATGGCCAACCGAACCATCGTCCAGTGGGATAAGAACGACTGTGAAGAACTCGGTATTGTTAAGATTGATCTGCTAGGACTTGGAATCCTCGCCGCGATGCAGGAGTCCATTTCTATTTGCCGCACCCGTGGCAAAGACTTGGATTTAGCCACGATTCCTCCAGATGATCCGAAAGTTTTTGAACTGCTCCACCGCGCTGACACCATCGGTACGTTTCAAGTCGAGTCCCGTGCCCAGATGGCGACTCTGCCGATTCTTAAGCCCAACAATTTTTATGATATCGCCATTCAAGTTGCCATTATCCGACCGGGTCCAATTACCGGTGATTTGATGCATCCCTATTTGAATCGCCGACTAAAGTTAGAATCGGTGGAGTATATTCACAATGACTGCCAAGATATTCTCGAACGCACACTCGGGGTGCCATTATTTCAGGAACAAATGTTAAGTATTGCGAAGGTGATGGCTGATTTTAGTGGCTCGGAAATCGATGATCTGCGGCGTGCGATTTCATTCAACAGATCGCATATCAAGATGACTCGGGCCACCTCACTTCTTCGCGAACGAATGTCAGCAAAGGGCATTACCACCGACGTTCAGGAAAGAATTATTCACGCCACCGGGAATTTTTCTTTATATGGATTTCCAGAGAGTCATGCCATTTCCTTTGCTTATCTCGCCTATGCTTCATGCTGGCTCAAGGTGAATCATCCTGCGGAGTTCTACACGGGACTCATCAATCACCAGCCGATGGGTTTCTACTCGGTAAATAGTTTATTACAGGATGCGAAACATCATAGCTTACGAATCCTACCGATATCCTGCATCCACAGTGGTATCATCACAGAAGTCATCGACGACCGGACGATCCGGCTCGGGCTAAATCGGTTGAAAAATCTCAGGAGCGAGACGATTCAGAACATCACAGGAGAAAGGATGCAAGGCTCGTTCGAGTCACTGGGAGATTTCCTCCGACGGGTAAAACCGAGTGAAAAAGAGCGGCGCTCGCTTGCCCTTTCGGGTGCTCTCAATGAGCTACCTCAAGTCGAGCATCGGCGGCAAGCGATGTGGCAAGCGGAACTGCCGCTGCACGATGATTTGTTCCAAGGGAACTCAGCGGAGTTTCCCGTCATGATTCCGGCGATGACACTAGCAGAGCGGTTGTCCGCAGATTTCGCCGTGCAAGGGGCCAGCTCGGGACCGCATCCCATGAAACTCTGGCGTGAATCCGTGGCCAGTCGGAAAATCCAGCGGGCGAGAGATCTCCAGAATCTACCCGGTGGCATTCCGGTAATCGTCGGCGGCATGGCCATTTGTCGTCAGCGACCCGGCACTGCCAAGGGGCATTGTTTCATCTCACTAGAGGATGAAACAGGTATCAGTAACCTCTTCATCCCCAAGGAGACTTTCTATCACTTCCGCCAGATCATTGTAACGGAGCCTTTTTTGTTAGCGACCGGACGATTACAGCGGTCACGTGGCGACCAACCGACCGTCTGTGTCACCGCCGTCGCCCCCTTGGCCGGCACGGATCCAAATCAAGCTGCCGTCTCACACGATTTCCACTGATGGATCTCCTCTTATTATCTTAACTACTAACGATTTATCGAATAAACTGCAAACGGGAACCAGAGAACTGCGAGAGTGACGACGGAATTTGCGTGGCGTTTCAGGGTGCCGCAGTAGGCTGATTCGGATCGTAAAAAATCCGGATGTCCGCCTTGTCAGTGCCGAGGAGTTGCTGCGCACGCTTGAGGGCGGCGCGGGTCGAGAGGTTCGGATTACGCGGATTCGTTAGGAAAATATTACTGTCGCCTGCCCGCCGGTCGCAGCCGTCTTGCAGGGTGATGAGGATGCCGGATTTTTTCAGCACCCGATAGACCTCACGTGTGGCACCGGACACGATCAAGTGGAGTCCTTTTTGCCGCATGAAGAGAATCAAGTCCTCTAGTGCCATCACGCTGGTCGCATCGAGATGGCGGGCGTTTTTTAGGCGAAGGATGATGACTTGAATCGCCGGATCTGAGACGGTGCGCTGGATTTGTGTCCGGAAAAGCTCGGCCGCTCCGAAAAATAAATCGCCCTCGACGTGGACGATCGAGATCGCAGGGATCGGCCGCTGGCGTTTTTCGCCCATTTCCCGAAGTTCTCCCGCCTCACTGAATTCATACTCGATCAAGTGCGGGCGGCTCGCCTTGCGCAGGAATAAGGTGATAGAAATCGCCACGCCGATGAAAATCGCGACGTGTAGCGGAGCAAGCAAGGTGGCAATAAATGTGGTCACCAACACCACGGCGTCGTCGGTCGTCGAAAGCAGGCAGATCCGGATGTGGCGGACGTTGAATAGCGAAAATGACAACGCGATTACCAATGCCGCCAGCCCGGACTTGGGCACGTAGTCGATCAACGGCACGCCCCAGCCGACAGAAGCGGCGATCAGCGCGGCGGCGACCATGGTATAAATTCCGGAAAATAAAGACGCGAAACGGGTCCGCGCGCCGGATTCATAGTTCAACATCGAGCGAGTGAGCGAGCCGGATGCCGGCATCCCACCGGCGATGGCGGTGGCAAGATTCGCCATGCCGACGGCGAGCATGTCTTGGTTGACGTCCGGGCGGTCGCCTGTTTTTGATGCGAGTGTCTTCGCCATCAGCGTATTTTCTAACGAGGCGAGGAATGCGAGTGCGAAGGCGATGCTGAGTAGCGCAGAAATATCAGAGAAAATATCTGCCCGCATCAGGTGTGGCATTTTCAACATCAAGTCGCCGAAGCCAAAGGTCGCGAAGGTCGCCTCACCCTTGAATGCCCCGACTCCGCCACGGATCAAGCTCCCGAAGCCGACTGAAGAAACCAGCAATGCGAGCGCAAAAGCCGGCCACCTCGGTCGCCATTTTCGGATCGCTACGAAAACCGCTAGCGTCACGCCACCGATCAAAACCGAGACCCAGTGCGTCTGCGGCAAGGCCTTGATCAACGCAAATAACAAGCTCACGAAAGTCGAAGAACTGTCATCACTAATGAATTTCGCCAGCCCGAGGAATGGCTTGAGCTGGTTCGCCACGATCAACACTGCAGCCCCGGAAATGTAACCGACCAGCACGCTGCGCGAGATATATTGCAATAAATCTGCCACCCGGAACAGCGCTCCCACGGTGGCGATGATTCCTACCATCATCACTAACAGCGGTATCAACTCACTCCAGCGCCCAATGAGAGCGGGATTCACCGAGAAGAAGCTGAACAACATGAACGCCGTCGCATTCGTCGGTCCTAAAATCGTATGCCGGGACCCTGCGAACAATGGCGCGACAAACGCAGCCACCGCCGTGCTGATGATGCCATAGACCACCGGTAGTCCGGCGATGGCGGCAAAGGCGATGCCCTGAGCCAGCGCGAGCACTGTCACATTTGCAGCGGCCCAGGCATCGTGGCGGAATTTCAAGGTGTCATAGCGCCGCAGATCCTTGGCGAACGGAGTCAAGGTGACACGTTCTGCCGCGAAGAAATTCCGGACGTCCCGAGCGGCCTTGAAGAGCGTGCGCGAAATTTTCATGAAGCCAATCGTCCTACTTGAAGCGTGCTCTCCGGAAAAGGAATAGGCCTAACAAAACACACATTACGTTCGGAGCCCACAGCATCGTCGTCGATCCGGTATCGGACTTGAACTGGTCCGCCAGCATGGTGAGAAGGAAATAACCGGTGCCGATCAGCAGGCTGTAAATCAATCCGCGTGAACTATCCCGGCGGCGGGTCTGTAAGCCGAGCGGGACTGCGACGAATGCGAAGGCAAAGCACGCCATGGATAATGAATAACGCGTCATCATTTCCGTGCGCATCTTGACTTTCTTATCATTGCTCAGTGTCGGATCCGTCTCGATTTCGTGGAGAATCTGCTCATTCGTCATCGCATTCGACTTCGGCTTTTTCGGGTTTTTGAGGTCGATCACCAGTGGCTCCGCCTCCTTGGCGAAGACCATCTGCACCTCGCCCTTTTCGTTTCTGGATTCGAAATACGCATCCGCCAGCTTCACTCGTAGTTGGCTTTTCACTTGGTCCACCGAGAGTGCCGCTTTGGCCGCGTGGACATACGTCATCTCGCCACCTTGATCACGATTTTTCGGCATGACGTAGCAGTGAAATCCTTCTACCCACTCCCCGTTTTTTCCCTCGATCAGTAGTTTCTGCATGTCGTCGCCGTCACCTTTGAAATCTCCCTGCACCACCCCGGGTTTGAGCAGCGAATCTGGATCGCGCTTCGCTTGATCGTAAATCAACTGCCACATGGATGCTCGCGAATGCGGCACCACATTGATATTGAGCCACAGGCTGAGCAGTGAAAGTCCTGCACCAATCACGAAAACCGGTGCCGAAAGCCGCACGAGGCTCAATCCAGCTACTCGGAAACTTGTGATCTCGTGGTTCGTCGAGAGTCGCCCGAAGACGATGAGCACCGCCGAGAGGAAACCCCAAGGAATCGTGTACATCAGCGAAAGTGGCAGCACATTAATCACAAACCGGATCACCAGCTCAAGCGGCGCTTTTTTATCCACCAACAACGGCTGGATTTCTCGAAAAAGCTTACCTAACACCAGCACAACCCCTAACACCAACACCGCATACAGTGTGCCCATCAGCACCTGTTTTCCGATGTAGCGGTCTGAGATACGCATATGGTCCCGCGACTCTGGTTCCCACAGTCCGACCTGTCCAGAAAAGAGACGGAACGGCCACGTCGGCGTGGATCGGCTATTTCAATGACGTTAGCCCACGAGACAGGCGGTGCCGAAAAGCGTGAAGCCAGTGGATTGCTCGACTTGAATATCGAGAATCTCGCCGGTGAGGCGATCCGGGTCACCATCGAAAATCACAATCTTATTCTGGGTGGTGCGCCCGGTCAGACGAGAGGCGTTCGTCTTCGAAGGCCCTTCGCACAGCACCTGCTGGCGAGTGCCGACAAGAGCAGCATTGCTGGCAATGGCGAGGCGATCCACCACGGCAAGCAGCCGCTGGTTGCGCTCCTCCTTCACGGATTCTTCGAGCTGGCCGTCCATTTCCGCTGCGGGCGTATTACGCCGCTTCGAGTAGCGGAAGACGAAAGCATTGTCGAACTTGAGCCGCTCGACGGTGTCGATGGTCGTTTGGAAATCTTCTTCCGTCTCACCTGGGAAGCCGACGATGATGTCGGTGGTGATCGCGATCCCGGGCCGTGCTGCTTTCATTTTCTCGCAGATCTCGACGAATTTTTCGTTCTTATACGGGCGGCGCATCACCTTGAGAATCCGGTCGGAACCGCTCTGCATTGGGAAATGAATGTGCGAACACAGCTTCGGCAGATAAGTGAATGCTGCGATGAGATCATCCCGATAACCAATGGGATGCGGCGAGGTGAAACGAATACGCTGGATCCCTTCGACGGCGTGCACCGCTTCGAGAAGCTGCACGAACGGCGATTTCCCATCGATCTTTGGAAACTCCGTGCGGCCGTAAAGGTTGACGATTTGCCCTAACAAGGTGACCTCTTTTACCCCATGGGCAGCGAGGTGGCGGACTTCGGTGACAATGTCTGCGATGGGTCGGCCGCGCTCTTTACCCCGGGTGTCGGGGACGATGCAGAACGAGCAGCGCATGTTGCAGCCCTGCATGATCGAGACAAATGAAGAGGCCTCGCGGGCCTTTGGGACGTGATCTCGGATGGTGTTTTGCGAGCCTTCCTCCTCGGCGGTGTCGCAGACGCTGGTGCCGCGCAGCGAGTAGGTCGGATCATCCATCCGGGCTTCTAACCGCCGGGTTAGGATGGAATCTACATATTCGAAAACCTTGTGGTATTTCTGAGTGCCCACGACCACGTCGAGGTTCGGCACTGACTTGAAAAGCTCCTCACCGCGCGACTGGGCCATGCAGCCCATGAAGCCGTAAACCACATGCTTCCGGTCGCGCCCGGCGTGCATCATAGTGCCCATTTTCCCAAGCGCTTTTTGCTCGGCTTGGTCCCTCACCGAACAGGTATTGATGAGCACCGCATCGGCCTCATGCTCGACAGTGGTGACGGTGTAGCCGCCCTCGCTGAACATCTTCGCGACTTGCTCGGAGTCGCGCTCATTCATCTGGCAGCCGTAGGTTTTTACGTAAACTTTAGGCATG
>JAYUHS010000092.1:0-13720 GCA_043766715.1 Luteolibacter sp. | reverse complement strand
CATTTTATGACTCGATGCTCGTCAAGGTCACCGCGATGGGCCGGGACTTCCCGATGGCCTGCCAGCGGATGGACCGCGCGCTCCGTGAGTTCCGCATCCGTGGGGTGAAGACGAACATTCCGTTTCTCGAAAACGTGATCGCCGACGAGACGTTCCGCAGTGGCCAAGCGCACACCAAGCTCATCGACACCAAGACCGAGCTGTTCCAGTTCAAGCGCCGCCGCGATCGGGCCACTCGCACGCTTTCCTATCTATCCGACGTCACCCTCAACGGAAATCCTACCGCCAAGGGCTGGAAACCACCCGGGGTGATGCACAAGGCAGTGGTGCCGGACTCCCTGCTCATCGCCCATCAAGCCAAGGTCCCACGCGGCAGCCGCGATGTCCTGCTAGAACTCGGACCCGAGAAATTCGCCGCATGGATCCTCGCGGAAAAGCGCTTACTCATCACCGACACCACGCTCCGGGATGCCCACCAATCGCTCATCGCCACCCGGATGCGCAGCTTCGACATGCTGCGGGTGGCCGAGGCCGTCGCCCATCGCACCCCGCAGCTTTTCTCGCTCGAAATGTGGGGCGGCGCGACCTTCGACACCGCGATGCGTTTCCTCAACGAATGTCCATGGGAACGCCTCCGTCGCTTGCGGGAAAAGGTGCCTAACATTTGTTTCCAGATGCTGTTCCGTGGTTCCAATGCAGTCGGCTACTCGAACTACCCGGACAATGTCGTGGCGGGCTTCGTCAAGCACGCAGCGGACTCTGGCATGGATATTTTCCGGATCTTCGACTCGCTCAATTACCTCCCTAACATGACGGTGGCGATGCAAGCCGTGCGCGACCACGGCAAGGCGATTTGCGAAGCTGCCATCTGCTACACCGGCGATATTTCGGACACCCGCCGGGATAAGTATTCACTGAAATACTACGTAGAAAAAGCCAAGGAAGTGGAGCGAATGGGCGCACACATGCTTTGCATCAAAGACATGGCCGGACTGTGTAAACCTCATGCGGCATGGAAATTGATGAGCGCGCTGAAAGCGGAAATCGGCATCCCCATCCATTTCCACACCCACGACACTTCCGGTATCAATGCAGCGTCGGTACTTGCCGCATCCAAGGCCGGAGTGGACGTGGTCGATCTCGCAATTTCCTCGATGTCTGGCTCCACCTCGCAGCCGAATTTGAATTCCGTGGCCGCCGCACTCGCCGGCACTGAGCGCGATCCGGAGCTGGACTTCGACTCGCTCAACGAATTTTCCGACTACTGGGAGCAGGTGCTTGCATTCTATCAGCCATTCGATTCCGCCCCACGCTCCGGCACCGCAGAGGTCTATGAACATGAAATGCCCGGCGGCCAATACACCAATCTCCGCGAGCAGGCAAACTCGATGGGACTGGGCCACCGCTGGCGCGAAATCGCCCGGACTTATGCGGAGGTGAACCAACTCTTCGGCGACATCGTCAAGGTCACCCCCTCCTCCAAGGTCGTCGGCGATATGTGCATGTTCCTCGTCACTCGCGGCATCAAGGCGGCGGATGTGCCGAAGCTGAAACCCGGGAGCATCGACTTCCCCGAGAGCGTCATCGACATGCTCGCCGGCGGTCTCGGCCAACCCGACGGCGGTTGGCCAGTGGACGTGCAGAAGGTCGTGTTAGGAAATCGCAAGGCCACCACCAAGCGCCCAGGCGAACTCGCCGAGGCCATCGACCTCGAAGCAACCCGCTCAGAGTTGGCGAAAACTCTCAATCGTCCGGCAAATAACGACGACCTCTACTCGCACCTGATGTATCCGCAGGTCTTCGCGGACTTCATGGCCTTCCGCACCCGATATGACGACCTCAGCGGCCTACCGACGCCCGCGTTTTTCTACGGACTCCACATCGGTGAGGAAATCGAGATCGAGATCGACACCGGGAAAACCCTCATCATCAAGCTCATCTCCATCGGCGAGGCCGACTCTACCGGGCGGCGCGCACTGTTTTATGAACTCAATGGCATGCCGCGCGAGTCCGTAGTGATGGACAAATCGCTATTCTCCATTTCCAAACTATCCCGACCGAAAGGTGAACTTGAAAACCCGGGCCACGCCTGCGCGCCGATGCCCGGCATGGTCACCGAAGTGGCCACATCCCCCGGCCAAGAAGTCAAAGCAGGCGACAAGCTCGTCGTCCTTGAGGCAATGAAAATGCTCACCACCGTTAGCGCCAGTCGTGACGGAGTCGTCGCCGAAGTGCTCGTCAAAAAAGGCGACCAAGTCGAGAGCGACGACCTACTGGTGAAATTGAGTGTCGAGTAAGCGCGATTTCCAGCACCCCGAAATCTTCCATATCCGCGCTTTACGAAGAAGCATAGCGGGCTAGGTTCCCGCGTTCTCGACCTTTATTCATGACTCGTTCAGCTTCGCACTTCCCCCGTTTTCTTCGTTCCCCTTGGCTACCCTCGCTTGGCGTAGCGGCCGGACTTCTCAATTCCTGCTCGCCCGTATCGTCTGTCGCGGAGGTGGATTCGAAAAATCCCGACCGTTTTCCCGCGGTGATGAACGACCCATTCGAACCCGTAAACCGCGGGATCTGGGGCGTGAACCAAGGAATTCTGCTCGGCATCGTCCAGCCAGCCGGTCGAGCCTATCGTGCGGTCGTCCAGCCACCAGTCCGCACATCCATCCGCCATTTTGCGCGTAATGCAACGTATCCGGGTCGCTTGATTAACAACGCCTTACAAGGCCGCTGGCAAGGTGCTGGTGATGAATCACTGCGCTTTCTCACTAATTCCACCGTCGGTGTTGCCGGGTTTTTCGACGTTGCCAGCAAGTGGAATATCCCCAAGTCGAATGCTGATTTCTCCCAGACTTTTCACGGCTGGGGATGGCAACCGGGCACTTTCCTAATGCTGCCCGTGAGAGGCCCCAGCGATGAAATGCACACGGTAGGCGGTGTCGCCGACGAGTTAGTCAAGCCATGGAATTACAAATATCCTTACACCCTCGCCGCTTATGGCACGGCTTTCAACGCACTGGCCGAGACCTCTGAAGACACCGCAACCTTCGTCCGTGCGACCGCAGATCCTTATTCAAGCATTAAATACCTCTGGTCTTACGCTTCGAAGGAAGGAAAACCCGACTGGCGTCCACTCGGCGCACCTGATCCCGCCACCCTCGAGACCTTTGGCGTTGCCACTATTCACACCCGTAATCCGGAATTCGCACGGCTGGGGGAAGAAATGTCCGTGCGGCTTCCATCCACCGGGAAAAAACTCAAATTTAACTGCTGGCTCCACGAAGGAAACGCACCCATCGCCTACATCACACCCGGCCTTGGCACCCACCGCAGCGCGCAAGTCAGCCTTTCGCTCGCTGAGCATCTTTACCAAAATGGGTTGTCCGTGGTGACCACAACCGGTAGTTTCCACCCCGAATTCATGGAACAGGCTTCCACTTCCTCGCTCCCCGGCTACCCCCCGGTGGACGCAAGTGATTTACTTATCTCACTGACCAGCATGGACCAGATGCTTGCGGAGAAATACCCGGACCGCATTGGCAAGCGCGCACTCGTCGGCTGCTCGATGGGTGGCTTCCAAGCACTCTATCTTGCTGCTAGGGAAAAACAAACCGGTCCCGGCCTACTACGTTTCGACCGCTATCTTGCCATCGACACACCCGTGAATCTCTATCAGGGAGTTGAGAGCATTGATGCGCTCTGCGACGCTCCTCAAGCGTGGCCAGCCGACCAACGCCAAGCATTGGTAAACAACACGTTGCACAAGGCCACGAAACTTGCAGACATGCCAAGTGCTAGCACCGGAGGACCGCCCCCATTCGGCGCAGTCGAGTCCAAATTCCTCGTCGGCCTATCGTTCCGCTTGACGTTGCGCGACACCATCTTCAGCAGCCAGTGGCGAAATAATATGGGCGTATTGCACACCCCACTTTCCCAATGGCGGCGTGAGCCCGCCTATCAAGAAATTTATAACATCTCGTTCCGGCGCTATTTCGATAGCTTCGTCCTCCCCTATTATCGTTCGCGCGGAGTCACTGCGGCAGACTTCATCCGCGAGGTGAATTTACGAAATTCCACGGCCAATCTCAGCGCCCAATCCAAGGTGCGAGTGGTCGTCAACCGTAACGATTTCCTTCTCGGCGCTCGTGATATTTCATGGCTGCGCTCCACTTTTGGCAGCTCAAACGTCAGAGTTTTCCCCAGCGGCGGGCACCTTGGGAATCTGGCCAGTCCTCCAGTCCAGAGCGCCATCCTTACTGCACTTGAGGGCCTCAAATGATCCGTCGTCTGGCTTTCCCGGGAGCAGGTTTCCCGTCTTGAGGCTTTTAAAATGAACGAGGGCGGCCTATTTTTTCGTGTCGATGCCGAAGTCCACCCTGCTACTCGCTGCCTTTTCCTGTTTCACCGCATTTGCGCAGGAAGCTCCCGTCGCATTGCCGGTAGTGGAGCCGCCGAGCGTAGATGACGGTATCCGAGTCTCGGTTCTCGGTTATCATGACGTCGGCGAGAATCTGCCGGAAACGGCGATGCGCATCCGCACTTCGAAATTCCGCAAGCAGATGGAGGCCATCCGCCAACTCGGGATCAAGGTGATCTCGATGGAAGAATTCATCGCTTGGAAAAAAAACGGCACGCCCATCCCAGCGAAATCCATCCTCATCACCTTCGATGACGGTTGGAAATCCAACTACACCGACGCCTTTCCCGTCCTCCGCGAGTATGGCTTCCCCTACACCATTTACCTTTACAAAGACTACGTGGACGGCGGTGGCAGGGCACTCACCACCGCGATGATCCAAGAAATGAAAGCGGCGGGTGGACTGGCCATCGGCTGCCATTCGGTGAGTCACCCTTATCCACTCACCGTGAAGAACTTTCGCAAGAAAGGTGCCAACGCTTTCGATGCTTATCTCCGTAAGGAAATGGGTGAATCCAAGTATTTCCTCGAATCGAAATTCCAGACGAAAGTCGCCACTTACGCCTATCCTGGAGGTTTCCACACCGAGGAAATGTTCAAGCTCGGCACCGAGTTCGGCTACGATGCGATGTTCACCGTCATCCCCGGCAAGATCAAACGCTCGCTACCTAACGAAACTCTTCCCCGCTACATCATCCTCGGAAACTACGACCCGATTTTCGAAATGGCGACCACCTTCCGCGACGGCCAGAGCCCAGCAGATTCTGAAAAATCAGCCACCAGCGTCGTCCAAACCACCCCCTACCCCGTCATGCCGGAAGCTGGAGCGATCATCAATTCGAGGCTCCCAGAAATCTCTGTCGATCTCTCGCAAGTCGCAAACCTCGACCCCAAGACACTCACCATGAAAATCGCCGGCTTCGGTGAGGTTCCCGCAATCTTCGCCGCCGAAACCAAAAAATTCTCCTGGACCGTCAACCGCCGCCTCCGGCAACCCACCTGCCAAGTCGTCGTCAGTTGGAAAGATCCCGCAGGCAAGGCCGTGGGAACTCCACTCCGCTGGTCGTTTAAGATCGACCTAGAGGCCGCCTATCTCCCTGACAACGAGTGACTTTCCTTTCCAACTCAGTAAATTAATTTCAACTTTCAGCCCCATGTTTTCCTCACTCTCAGACAGCCTCGACAAGACTTTCCGTAACTTGCGGGGCGTCGGTCGCATTTCAGAAAAGAACATCGCCGATGCGCTGCGCGAGATTCGCATCGCCCTGCTAGAGGCGGATGTCGAGTTCGGCGTCGCCAAGGATTTCATCGCCAAGGTGAAGGAAAAAGCCCTTGGCGAGGACGTGCTGAAGTCGATCAAACCCGGTGAGCAGATCGTCAAAATTTTCCACGACGAACTCGAGGCCCTGCTCGGCGGCGACCAAGCACCACTCGATCTCAACCCACCTGCCCGTATCCTCATTTGCGGCCTCAACGGTGCTGGGAAAACGACCACCGCCGCCAAGCTCGCGAACCGCCTCAAGAAGGAAGGCCGCCGTCCGCTATTGATCGCCTGCGACCTCTACCGGCCCGCCGCCATCGACCAGTTAGCCGTGCTTGCCAAGCAGATCGACGTCCCCGTTTACACTCCAGATGCGAGCGAGACCGACGTAGTCAAGGTCGCGCGGGAAGCCCTCGCCTGGGCAGAAACCCAGCAGGGCACCGTCCTCATCTTCGACACCGCAGGCCGCCAAGAAATCGATCAAAAACTCATCGCCGAACTCAAGCGCCTCCACGATTTTCTCAAGCCGAAGGAGACCCTGTTAGTCGCCGACTCCGCGACCGGCCAGCAAGCGGTCTCCGTGGCCCAGCACTTCGACGACGCCGTCGGCATCACCGGCATCATCCTCACCAAGCTCGACGGCGACGCCCGCGGCGGCGCGGCGCTCTCGATGCGCGCAATCACCGGTAAGCCGATCAAATACGCTGGCGAGGGCGAAAAGTTAGACCAGCTTTTCGAGTTCCACCCGAGTCGCATGGCCGACCGGATCCTCGGCATGGGCGACATCGTCGGCATGGTCGAGCAAGTGGCCGACAAGGTGAACGAAGCCGACGCCATGCGCTCGATGAAGCGGATGCAGGAGGGAAAATTCGATTTCACCGACTTCCTCGACCAGATGAAAATGATCCAGAACCTAGGACCGCTCGAAGGTCTCCTCGGTCTAATGCCCGGGTTTAGTAAAATTAAAAAACAACTCCCCGCCGGAGCATTCGATACCAAGAAACTCAAACGCACCGAAGCTATCGTGCTCTCGATGACGCTGCATGAGCGCACCCGTCCAGAAATCATCAAAGGCTCCCGCCGCCAGCGCATCGCCGCCGGCTCCGGCACGAATCTGATGGAGGTGAACCAGCTCATCAAGCAATTCGGAGAGATGCGCAAGATGATGAAATCCCCGACCAAGATGGGAAATATGATGAAACAAATGGGCGGTGCGAGTGGCATGAAGGATATGATGAAAGGTCTCGGCGGCGGGAAATTCCCGTTTTAATCCAGCATCGGGATCATGCAGACGAGTTCGCCAAAGATGCCGGATCCCTTCTACATCTGCGGTCCCACCGCCTCGGGTAAATCCTCACTTGCCTTAGAAATCGCCAAAAAACTGAACGGCGAGATCGTGAATGCAGACGCATTCCAACTCTATCAGGGACTCGAAATCGTCAGCGCCGCACCCTCCACCGCAGAGCGTGCCTCCATCCCCCACCACCTCTACGGCGTGTTAGATCCGACTACTACCGCCGATGCACAGCTCTACGTGAAGCTCGCCAGACCGGTCATCGAGGAAATCCAATCTCGTGGAAAAATCCCAGTCATTACGGGTGGCTCTGGGCTCTATCTGAAATTTCTCACTCACGGAGCCGCACCCCTGCCCACGGCAGACGCCAAGCTGCGAGCCGAGATGGACGCCAGAACTCTGGAGGATCTCGTCGCGGAACTTACTTCACGCGATCCTGTGGAAGCCTCGCGCATCGCCCTTCAAAACCGCCGCTTCGTCTCGCGGGCACTTGAAATCTGCATTCTTAGTGGGGAAAAAGCGTCCGATCTCCGCGACGGTTGGCAGCGCCAGACCGCAGAAATTTCCTCGCACTTGCGAGGTCTGGTTATCCATCGCACCCGCCCCGATCTCCATGCAAGAATTGCTCAGCGGACTCAAACGATGCTGGACGGTGGGGCGTTAGCAGAAATTGCCATGCTGACCGAAATTTCCAGTAACTGTGAAAAAGCGATCGGCTTCCGCGAAATCCGGTCGCTGTTAGCTCGCGAAATCGACCGCGCCACCTGCGAGGAATTGATCAACGCGGCGACCCGGCAGTATGCAAAGCGCCAAGAAACATGGTTCCGGCGGGAGAAGTGGTTGGTGCCGGAAACCGTCGGAGAGAGGCAGAATTCATGAGTATTTTCCATTGCCTATTGATATGGGTTTGCCTTCTGGCTTCGGTATCCTTCGCCACGGCCGGGATGCAGGACGAACCTGCCTACCCAAAACTGGCCGATGGTAGCACCCAGTATGCGGCGTTTCCTAAATCGCTAGAATCCTACCCACCCGCCGCCGGTGGAATTATGGAAACCTTGTCGATGCGCGCGAAGACAGACCCATTCAACATCGCAGCATCCATAATTTTCCTGCTTGCGATTCTCCACACCTTCGCGGCCAGCACTTTCACCAAGCTTTCGCACCAGATCGAGGACCGCCACGAAGAGGATCTCAAACGGAGGGGGATTCGCGATTCATTACATCCCGATGGAGTGGCGCCAGTGTCGTTCGCAGCCACCGCTCTGCATTACCTCGGCGAGGTCGAGGCGGTGTTCGGCATGTGGGTCATCGCTCTCGCAGGTGTGGCGATTTACTACCATTCGTGGCAAGATTTCATCCTCTACATCGCGAAGGACCGGGTGTTCACCGAGCCACTTTTTGTATTCGTGATCATGGCCATCGCCGCGAGTCGGCCAGTATTGCGGTTTTCAGAAATCCTCATGTCGAAGGCTGCCGCATTGGGAAAAGGCACACCCGCCGCATGGTGGTTGAGCGTGCTGATCATCGCCCCGGTGCTCGGTTCATTCATTACTGAGCCTGCCGCCATGACCATCGCCGCGTTGTTGTTAGCGAAGCGGTTCTATCGGTTTGAGCCACCGGCCAATCTCGCTTATGCCACGCTTGGTTTGCTGTTTGTTAACATTTCAGTCGGTGGCACGCTTACCCACTTCGCCGCGCCACCCGTTCTGATGATCGCCGGGAAATGGGGCTGGGACACGCGATTCATGCTGGAGCATTTCGGTTGGAAGGCCGTCATCGGCATCCTGTTATCGAGCACTCTCTACTTCATTTGGTTCCGTAAGGAGCTCTTCAAAATCTCTGACCGCGCAGATGGCTGTGAGGATGGTGAAGTGAATCAACCGGTGTGGAATGAGCGCGAAACTCGCATCCCCGGATGGATTACGATCGTGCATCTGCTATTTCTCGGCTGGACGGTTTACAGCGCCCATTACCCAGTCCTCTTCATCGGCGGATTTTTATTTTTCATGGCGTTCACCACCGCGACCCGGCATCACCAAAATAGAATTTCACTCAAAAGCCCACTGTTAGTTGGCTTCTTTCTCGCGGGCCTCGTCATCCACGGCGGTTGCCAGGCATGGTGGATCGCACCCGTTCTGACCGTGCTGCCGAACCCTGCACTGATGTTGGGATCCACTGTCCTAACTGCGTTTAACGATAATGCCGCCATCACCTACCTCGCATCCCAAGTCGAGGGCCTCTCTCTGGCCGCGAAACACGCAGTCGTCGCCGGTGCTGTGACCGGCGGCGGACTAACTGTTATTGCCAATGCGCCCAACCCTGCGGGCCAAAGTATCCTCTCGAGGTATTTCAAGAATGGAATCTCACCCTTCGGACTCCTCCTCGGCGCTGCTATTCCGACCCTCATTGTTTACCTGTGCTTCACTTTCCTGCCGAATGGTGCCGTGGAACTCCCACCCGCAGCACCAGTAATCGAGCCACTCATCCATCCCTAACTATTATGTTCACCGGCCTCGTCGAAGCACTCGGAAAAGTCATTTCACTGGAATCCCTCGGCGACCAAGCACGGCTTACTCTCGACCTACCATTCAACTCAGAGCTAGCGCTAGGCGACTCGGTGGCCATCAACGGCTGCTGTCTCACCGTCGCAGAATTTGTCCCAAACGGGGCCGCGTTCGACCTCCTCGCCCAGACCTTGCGGGTCACCTCGTTGGGTGGGCTTACCAGCGATTCCATCGTGAATCTCGAACGAGCGATGATGGTAGGCGACCGCTTCGGCGGACACTTCGTGCAAGGCCATGTCGATAGCGTTGGGCACGTCACCCACCTCGAAACAAGCGGCCAAGATCACATTGTCAGCGTCTCGCTCCCACCAGAAATTCACCGGCTCTGCATCGATAAGGGTTCACTCACGCTCGATGGTATTTCCCTAACCATCGCCGAACTCACCGCAGGAGGTGCCAAGTTCTGGATCACTCCTCACACTTGGCAGCACACGCATCTCTATGCTGCAAAGCTCGGCCAGTCCATGAACCTCGAGGTGGATATGCTCGCCAAGTATGTGGACAAATTACTAAAAGGCCGTGGTCTTTCCTACGCCGATCCCTGAATTCATTTCATTTAAATCATCATTCTAAACGGAAAACGGGGAAGTTTGTGGAGCACCTTTTCGCGAGCCATTCAACGGCGAGAAAATAACTTCTTCTCTCAGTTATTCCGATTCTGCTGATTTCTTTTCCGATGCTGAAAAAATCGCAGTAAGTTGTTGGTGGGTAATACCCCACGCTTGCAAATCGGAGTTAGTAATCGTGGAGATGTCAAAGGGCGGCCAGTGGTTTTGCGCTCGCTCTTGGTGCATCCGAGAGAATACCTCTAACCTTACCTGCGGCGATGACATGGCAGAAATAGCGATTGATGGAACCTCGTTGAAAGTGTGTGTGACTCCGCCCTCCAGCGCGACTTGGGTGAGGAAATGATCTCGGCTCACCGCGTCAGGAAGTGCTTGGATGATTCCATTGAAGCTCACGGATTGTAGATTTGCCAAGCCGCTGCGGATCGCTTTGCTTGAGACCTCAGACTCCTGAATTTTTCCAGCGACCCATTCCCAAATCGCTTCAGGCTTATCATGCGTTTCGACGACTTGCATCAAATCAGCAAAGTCACCCAAACTGCTAAGCGTGCCTCCGGTAAAGCTCGCGAAAGCAGCGTCGCGATCGCGCTCTGCCCACACTTCGTAAAAATTTCTCGGAAAACCGAAAGGGACCTTGCCATCTTCTTTTTTAGGTAATTTAGCAACACCGTCTGCCACCCGTTGGAAGTTGAAATCCTTGGCAAAATCGCAAAAGTCGCTTGGAGAGGAGGTAAAATCCAATCTCCCCGCAAAATTAAGGAAATCATCTGCATTCTTGAGTGCCGCACTCGCAAAAATTTTTTCTGGTACTTTGGATTCGAAGCTGGGATTTGTCAGCATCAGTTCCAAGTAGCGGGTTAGTGCAAGTTCTGGATGGGTAGTCACCAGTTTATTCAATAGCCTACCCGCGATAAAATCTCGGGTGCCCTCACCTGTAAGTTGTTGGCTCCAAGCCCATGCGGCCTCGAAATCTTCCTCAGCCCATGCGTTGAGGAGTTCGTCGATCGTGTCTATCAAATCAGGATCAAATCCCTCTGGACCACCCTGTGCAACGAGGGCCTCGATCGCGGCGCTACGATCTTGAGGCAAGATTGTCTTTTTGAATGTCTCTCGTTCCTCTTTGTTGGTCTCTGAGAACTTCGTTGCAAAAGTTTGCCACCTATCGAGAGGCTTTCTTGCAGGAGTTTGTTCGTTGTGTCTCCGCGCCGACTGACTCCGTAATTCTACGGGAAGCGGAGAACTTACCAAGGCTGCTCTCCCGCGGCTTAGCCAACCTATAGTTAGTCCAGCAACGACAGTTCCACTCACCCAAATCAAATCAAATGATCGCGCTTTCATGGTGAAAAGTCAGATTGACGTTCGCAATTTTCGTTAGTGGTCAAACTTCAATGTCCCTCAGTCGGAGGAAAGATCGCATCGAATTGTTCCTTGGTGATTCCCCAAGTTTGATAAGCAGTTTCCGGGAATCTTCCTGCGAGGGAGACTCCATCTTTTTTTGCCTGTGCAAACGCCTCAAGCCGCACTCCGGGAGATGACATCTTAGGCAGAGTGGTCGCAAAGTCATGAAGATAATGGCGAGTTTGTACAGCAAATAACTCAGTTAGAAAACGATCTGAGCTACTGGAATCAGGCAGCGCATTGATAACTCCAGTGATATTGGCTGATGTGGCATTGACCATCCCAGACAGAATCTTTTGACGTGAACTTTCGGATTCCTCGAGTTTCCCGACAACCCACGCAGATGCGGCCCCCGGATTCCCCTGTTTTTCGATTTCGTCCAGCAACACCCTAAAAGAACCACCACCACCTATTTCGTCCTTAATAGTCAGCCAAGCGAATGCAGCATCGGGATCACGCTCAGCCCAAGCTTTGACGATGTTCCTAGGAAACTCACTCGGCAGCTCTTTGTGTTTTAACAACGTGCTAATCCCATCTGCAGCTTGTTGAAAATCAAAGTCTCTCGCGAACTCGCAGCCTCCAGAGTTTCCACTGCCGTGCGGGGGAATTTGATTAAGGATTGTGAGAAACTCACCCGCACTTTTCCCCGCCGCTTGTGATAATGCGAGTGAGGGAACCCTTGAACTAAACTTGGGATCAATGGCAATCATTTCCATATGCAAGGTCAGCGCACGGGTGAGGTCTCCCTTCGCCAATTTGTCCAAAATA
The DNA here is from genome assembly GCA_043766715.1 of Luteolibacter sp. Lineage (GTDB taxonomy): Bacteria > Verrucomicrobiota > Verrucomicrobiia > Verrucomicrobiales > Akkermansiaceae > Luteolibacter. The sequence goes on along the minus strand of JAYUHS010000092.1, from coordinate 1,455 downwards.
TTACCTGCTATATACCTCCGGTAAGCATCAGGGAAAAGTCGCTGACTCCATGCCCAGGCACCATCAAAGTCCTTGGTTACCCAGATGGTGAGGATAGATTCAATGATCGAGCGGCTCTCATTCGAAAGTCGATTAGGATTACCCTCCTTCAGGATAATCTCAATCAGCTTACCTCGATCCTCAGACCCGAGATTGTCACCAAAGGAATGCCTTTCCGCATCACTTAGAAGTGGAATCCGCTTGGTAAAATCTTGGAACTCCTTTTCACGAACGTTCAGCCTTTTGACCTTATCAGGTTTTTGTTGTGGGAAGCGAGCTTCAGCTATTTTGCCCGCGTGCTCCGCGCCTCTCACTGGGACTCCACCGCGCGCAAGCCAACCCGCCGCAACGCTGCCCAGAAAAATCAACAACAAGAATGGCTTTTTCATGATTCACACAAAGGTAACTGCAGAACGGAAACTCCAAACGGCGAGTTCACAATCCAGCAATGCGTTACCTTTATGCCATCAAATTTCTTTCCGGGAAAATAGAAGTTTATTAGCCCATATTACCCTCTGCGGCTGAACTTGAAACAGGAGTCTCATGATCATTATAGCTCAACTGTGCGATGGCTTTCACAGATGAGCCTGACCAACGGGTTGGTGCTATCAACCCAAAGGGGAAAACACCCTACTTCCCCCAACGCTCTAGTAAAGTCTTCGCCATGTCGGAAGGGGTCTCGGCCACGGCGATGCCGCACTCTGCCAAGATACGCTTCTTAGCCTGGGCGGTATCTTCCTCGCCGCCGACGATCGCCCCGGCATGGCCCATCCGGCGGCCCGGAGGTGCCGTCGCTCCGGCGATGAATCCAGCGATCGGCTTCTTGCAATGCTGCTGCGCCCAGCGCGCGGCATCGACCTCGGCATTGCCACCGATTTCACCAATCATGATGATCGCTTCAGTCTCGGGGTCGTTGTTAAACATTTCTAACACTTCCAAATGATTGGTGCCGTTGATCGGATCGCCACCGATGCCGACGCAGGTGCTCTGGCCGTAACCGAGCTGCGTGAGTTGGAAAACTGCCTCGTAAGTCAGAGTGCCCGAGCGCGAAACGACGCCGACATTTCCCCGCTTGTGGATGTATCCCGGAGCGATACCGATGCGGCAGCCACCGCGGGATTTCTCGCCATGACCCGGAGTGACTAAGCCTGGGCAATTCGGTCCAACCAACCGCGATTTAGAACCGCGCAGGGCTTCCTTGACGCGCATCATGTCCATCACCGGAATGCCTTCGGTGATGCAGACGATGAGCTCGACACCTGCATCGGCGGCTTCGAGGATCGCGTCTGCGGCGAAGGGTGGTGGCACAAAAATCGCGGAAGCCGTGGCCCCTGTCGCATTCACCGCTTCGGAGACGGTGTTAAAAATCGGCACGACATTTTCAAATTTTTGTCCGCCTTTTCCGGGAGTCACTCC
>JAYUHS010000091.1:0-1912 GCA_043766715.1 Luteolibacter sp. | reverse complement strand
ACTTACTACTGGTATCGCTTCGCCGACCAACCCGCCCTGCTCAACGCCGACCTCACCCAAGAGGAACGCGAGGCGATGCAGGTGAAAGTCGAGAAACTCCACCGCACTTGGACCCACCAGCTTGAATACCTCGCCCCTCCGACTGTCGGTAAGCTCGCGGACCTTGATCCCGCCCAAGTCGTCACTCCACCCAAGGGCTTCGAGATCGGCTACGTCCCCATCGCCACCCGCCAAGAACTGGATAAACCTTAAAAAAGCGCGGGGCCGCCAACCCCCCGATCGGCAGCCCCGCTATTTCCGGAGATAAACCAATTAACTCCGGAAAATTCTGTGAGTCAGTGCGAAGTGAACCGCCGCAGTGACTGAAAAACTCATTTTATCGCCGTCAGAACTAAAAAATTCCTCAGGTGATCAACTGGCCTCAAGCACCCAGAGATTGGGTAGTCGGCGGCCAACTGAATAGAGTAAAGCCGTTGAAAACCAAGCACGTCGAATTTTTTGGTTTGTCCTGATGAGGAAATAATTTCACCATCAAATCGATGCTTCATCTACGCCGTCTTTCACTGATCGACCAATGTGCAAATCTTCTCCGCGAGGGCCTCACTCAAGGGCGCTGGCAGGGACAACTGCCCGGCGTAATCCGGCTAGCCGAAGAGCTAGACGTCTCCACCCACACCCTGAGGGCGGCGCTGCGACTCATGGAAAACGAAAAACTCGTCGCCATGAGCGAAGATGGCCGCAGCCGCCACGTGACCGACAAGGCCTCTCAAGTCGGACGCCAGCAACGGATCGGCATTCTTTTGTATGATTCATTCTCCGAAGAATCTCCGCAAACGATCCAGTTTCTCCTCAGTCTTCATCGCTCATTAGAAAGCGCCGGATTCCTGCCATTCTTTTCCGCACCCACCTCCCAAGCATCGCTGCGGCGAGACGTCGGCAGGATCGGTGACTACATTAAAAAAAACCCTGCGGATGCATGGATTGTATCCTGTGGGACGCAAAAAATTCTCCAGTGGTTCGAGGCTCAGCCATTCCCGAGCTTTGCGATGTTTGGGCGGCGCGAGGGCATCAAGCTCGCGAACGCAGGGCCTGACAAAACCACACCTCTTGTCGAAGCCACCCGCGAGTTGATCCGGCTCGGCCACCAACGAATCGTGCTGTTAAGTCGTGAACTGCGGCGACTGCCGATCCCAGGTCCACCAGAGCAAGCCTTTCTCAACGAGCTTGCGAACCACGGCCTACCGGTCAGCGGATTCAATCTCCCCGAGTGGGATGAAACGGCCGCCGGCCTGCATAACCTGCTGAAATCGCTTTTCCAACTCACCCCACCCACAGCGATCATCCTCGATGAGGTCCCGCCGTTCGTCGCCACTCAGCAATTTCTCGCCCAGCGCCGCATCCGAGTCCCCGAGCAAGTCTCACTCCTCACCACCGACTACGACACCAACTTCTCGCTGTGCCAGCCCCAAATCACTCACATCCACTGGCCCACAGAACCCGTGATCCGCCGGGTGGTGCAGTGGACCCAGAATGTCTGTTGCGGTCGCGAGGATCGTAAACAGTTCAAGTCCACCGCCAAGCTCATCATGGCCGGAACCATCGCCCCCGTCTGGAAAGGAGAGCGGTCAGTTTAACCCCATCCGAAATCAGAGGAGATTTTAAAGCCGCCAAGGAAGACAGGAGCTTCGCAGTGCTCCTATTCCTCCCATCCGTCCCATTCCTCCTATTCTTGGTCCCTCAAAGCGAAGAATTCCAACCACGAATGAACGCCAATGCCAAACCAGAACCTCGGCTTTTCAAGTCTGAAAATTTGTCTTCCTTGGCGTCTTGTATGTTCTTCCCGCCTTCCATTTCCCACAACCCGCCGCCCGTGTCTTCCGAGAATGGGTCCTTAAACTCGTCGGAGGAAGAC
>JAYUHS010000090.1:0-5219 GCA_043766715.1 Luteolibacter sp. | reverse complement strand
CGTGAAGGGAGCGACCTATTAACTCCGTAGCAAGCTGGGAATGAAAAATGTTTCAATCCGCGCCCCCCGTGAAGGGAGCGACCGCGATATCGCAGTTGCATTGCTCCGTGGTATTGTTTCAATCCGCGCCCCCCGTGAAGGGAGCGACCTTGATGCACTCGGACACCATCTCTCTCACTAGGAGTTTCAATCCGCGCCCCCCGTGAAGGGAGCGACGCTCGCGACTTTAGAAAGCATTAACTCTTCGATGTTTCAATCCGCGCCCCCCGTGAAGGGAGCGACAAGCCAGCGGCGGAATGTGCAAAAGGGCTGGAGGTTTCAATCCGCGCCCCCCGTGAAGGGAGCGACCCTGTCCAGACCGAGGCCGTCGAACTGGTCGATGAGTTTCAATCCGCGCCCCCCGTGAAGGGAGCGACTAGACTCAGACCCGAACCCGAGAACCTATACGAAGTTTCAATCCGCGCCCCCCGTGAAGGGAGCGACTAGCCAAGTCGGAACAAGAGTATCAAGAGGATGGTTTCAATCCGCGCCCCCCGTGAAGGGAGCGACCCCGCATGAGCATGGGCTGTGCGGTGGCGAAATTGTTTCAATCCGCGCCCCCCGTGAAGGGAGCGACCCGCCGGGGCCGATGATGGGCTCGTCGATCCAGTCGTTTCAATCCGCGCCCCCCGTGAAGGGAGCGACGGCTATACCCTAGGATCCTTCCTTCCGTAGGGAAAGAACGGACTGTTCCGCGAACCTAAGAATTTTCGGTTCTTCAACGATCCGACGACTCTAAAATAAATGTCAAAGAACGGAAGCAGTAGGTCTAGCGGCTGGCGCGAACCTCCCAAGGATTTTAAGATCGCTTGGGGTTCGCGGGGCGGCGGACAGACTGCCAAAATCAATACCCCAAATAACTAGTTATTTGAGTCTAAACCACAAGCATTCCTTCGACGTCGTAGCCTTCTTTCGCGCCGTGGTGCTCGATCTTGTGATGCCAATTACTCCCGAGGTGGTAAATCCGCAGGCTGTCGGTTTTTAAATCCATGATGCCAAGAAGCCGGGATCTTAGAGCAACAAGTTGGGCGGGATCCACCTTGCACTCGAAGACGGAATTTTGCACGCGTTGGCCAAAGTCGAGGCAGGTCTTCGCAGTGCGGCGGAGGCGAGATTTGCCGGCTGGGGTGGTCGTAGAAACGTCGTAGGTGATGAGGATATACATGGAGAGATAGGGGATGGGGGATGGGAGATAGGGGATGGGGGATAGAAGATAGGGGATGTCCGGGGAGTGAAATGTTTGTGGTTCCTTATCATCATTCTGAAATCTCCAATCCCTGATCCCCGATCTTTAATCTCCGATCTCTTCATTTCACTTCGCTAGAAATGCCGGATAGGCATCCAGATCGCCGCGCAGGTGGCGGGCGAGGAGGCGGGCTTGGAGCTGGGGGAGGAGACCGATGGTGGTCTTCTCGTCGAGAAAGGGGTGGGTGATTTCGTCTTGTTTGCGTTCTTGCCATGCGGTGAGGACTTTTTTGCGGGAGTCGTCTTTGAGCAGTACAGCGCCGTTTTCCTTGATGTCGAAGTCCTTGAGCGTGAGCTGCTGGCGGTTGAAGAGCGAGAGGGCGGTGCGGTCGGCGAGGAAGGCGCGGAATTCTTCCATCAGATCGAGGGCGAGGGAAGCACGGCCGGGTCGGTCGCGGTGAAGGAAGCCGCATTGCGGATCGAGGCCGCAGGATTCGAGAGCGCTGCGACAGTCGTGCATGAGCAGGGAGTAGAGGAAGGAGAGCAGGGCATTCACCGGATCGAGCGGTGGGCGGCGGGATCTGCCGGAGAGAGTGATGCCGGGGGCATGGTTGGTGAGAAGGTGGGGAAATACGGCGAAGTAGCCAGCAGCGGCATCGCCCTCGATGCCACGCAGAGAATCGAGGCTGGTGGCGCGGGAAATGAGCCCGATACGGACGGCGAGGAAATCGGCCGCTTTGGTCAGGGCGAAGGCTTTTTCGGCAGATTTCTCGCCATGGTCGCGGGCGGCACGCATCAGGACGTGGCGGGTGTTCGCAAGCTTGGCGGAGATCATGTTGGCGGCGATGGCGAGCGAGGCGGGTTCGTGATCGGCGCGGCGGTATTGTTCGCGGCGGAGGAGGATGTTGCCGGAGGTGAAGCCATTGGAAGCGGCGAGAAATTTCCCGTGAGGATTGTGAAATGACAGGGAGACCTTCGCCTCTGCACAGGCGGCCATGAGGGCGGCGGAGCAGGAAATGTCCCAGCCGAAGCAGGCGATGCCTTCTAAATTATGCAGCGGCACGCGGAGCTTGGTTTCGCCTTCGTGGCGGATCTCGATGGCAGCACCGTCCTTGCGGAGGTAAGCGCCTTCGAGGGTGACGAATAGGGTGTTGAGGTGGCGGCGCATGGGTGGGGAGCTGGGAGTTCGGGGCTGGGAGTTCGGAGAAAGAGATTAGAGATTAGAGATTAGAGATTAGAGATTAGAGATTAGAGATTGGAGATTGGAGATTGGAGATTGGAGATTTCAAATTTGACTAGGGTCGTGACTACGGTTTTTTCTGGCACATGGAGGTGTCGAAGGGGAAATTGAAGAGTAAAATGCTGGAGTATTTCCGCGAAGTGGAGCGCACAGGTGAATCGTTGATTGTTACGGACCATGGACGCCAAGTGCTGGAGGTGCGGCCGGTGCAGAAGAAAACCATGAGCGCGGAAGAGGCGCTTGCATGGTATCGCTCGGGGTCAGGTCTTGGGATGTTGGCAAGCGATGAAGAGATCATGGAACCTTTGCCGTTGAGTGATTGGGAGGTCTTGCGGGAGGATGACCGAAATCCGTGGTAATCGATTCTCATACGCTTTTGTGGTGGTTCGAGGGTGGCGAAAAACTCTCTGCCCCGGTTCGCGAAATCCTTTCCGGGATCGGAAGGAGGGACCGCGAATTCATGGTATCTGCAGTGACGTTTTGGGAGTTCCGGCTGAGGGAGCTGCGCGGTCAATTGCACCCTAAGCGCCCCCTGAGGGAATGGCCGGGCGTCTTGTCCCAAACCGGCAACGTCCGTCTCATGGACGTGACTACGGAGATCTGGTTGATGACTGCCGAGATTCAATGGGCGCATCGCGATCCGGCGGACCGTATCATCGCTGCGACCGCCTTGAAACACGGGGTGCCAGTGCTGACCAAGGACGAGCGATTTCATGAGTCGGACTCACCGGTGCAGGCGGTTTGGTGATTGAGCTGGCTCAGAAACCACGCCTGCACGCCGCGTTTGAAGCGCATGGCCTTGGGTTGGCAGAGCTCGATGAGTGAGCAGGCATCGCAGCGTTTTGCCAGATATTCGGCAGTCGGGGTCTGGCGGGAGTTGATCATCGCGTGCAGGGCCGTGCTGGTTTCCACGACGAGTTGGCGGAGCGCGGTGTCAAATTCCACCGTCGTCCGTCGCCGGTTTTCGCCGTAAAAAAGGCAGCCTTCGGAAATCACCACACCGAGCATTTCCTCGAGGCACATCGCTTGAGCGCAGAGCTGGACTTCATCGGCGCGGTGCGTCTTCGGCTTGCCGCGCTTGTATTCCACCGGCACTACGAGTCCGTCTTGATGAAATTCCACGATGTCGCACTGCCCGGAAATCCCCAACTCCAGCGACCGCACGGACATGCTGCGGGTGACTCTCACCCCGGCCTTCGTTTCGTCCGCGCCTTCGTGGGCCTTGTGGTGCAGCACTTGGCCCTCTGCGGTGAATTTGTTTTCCGCCCACACCTGCTCCAGATGGATTAGTGCACATTGGCGCGGGCAATACAGCCAATGCTGGAGCGCGGAAATGGGCAGGAGCTGGTCTTCGGTGAACATAGATGGGTTGGTTTCTTAATTGTATGCACTTTTTAAATTGTTGAGCATACATGACTCAAGTGACGATCAGACAAGTGCAAGAAGAGTGGGTGACGAAAGCGAAGTCGGTAGCAGCCGAGAAGGGGGTATCGATGAATTCCGTGTTGGTGGATGCTTTGAAAAAGGGCTTGGAGGTGGAAGGCAAGGCCCGGAGAAATAACTTGGATCGGTTTGCGGGGGATTCACCGGATGACTTTGGTGCCGAATGGGACAAGACGATGGAGGTATTTGAGGTCATTGATGAGGAGACTTGGAAATGACGGTGCCCCTAGATACGAATGCCTACTCAGACTGGAGAAAGGCGGGAAAATGGCGTGAGACGCTAGCTTTGGCGGATAAAATTTACCTGCCTTCCATTGTCATTGGTGAGTTGAATTTTTGTTTTCGGAATGGCAGTCGCTACCAAGAAAATTGGCGGAAATTGGAGGATTTTTTGAATCAGGTCCAAGTCGAGGAGTGGCGTGTGGGTAGCCGCGAGGCTCGGATCTATGGCGGCTTGGTTCTGGACTTGAGACGATGCGGTAATCCCATGCCGCTGAACGACGTCTGGATTGCGGCGTGCAGTGAGGCCGGAGGGAGCGACTTGCTTACGAGCGACCACCATTTCAAATCTCTTCCTCAGTTGAAAGTGAGGTGGCCGCAGGCTGAGATGGGGTTTCACGAGGAGTGACGGCAGAATCTTCCTCCAGTCGGACGAGGCTCTCGATCTCGCTCGCTCCGAACTCGCGCTTGCCCATGATGAGCCGCAGTTTGGCAGATGGCAGGTTAGTCTGTGTTGAAATTACATGGATCATCCCTTCCCACGCATTCAGTTCACCTCGCAGTTGCACCCGCACCCGGCGACCGATGATCACGCCGTGGCGGACTTCAAACGCGCGTTTCTTCTCCTCCAGCTCCAGCAACCATTTCCGGTGCCCCGCCTCAGAACCATTGCCGGATAGATCCAGTTCTCCTTGATCGAAATTCATGAGTCTAAATAGGAAAATGAAGCTAATATTTTAACCACGGATTACACGGAATACACAGATGTTTAGAGAATTGTGAAAAACGGTGGCTGAAATTGGCTTCGATCCTCTGGGTATTTGGGTGGAGCTTATCTTAATGATTGAAGATGAGAGATATTCGCTAAATTAGCGGCCCTCATTTTCCTTTCTAGGATTAATGTTCGGCAAAGGAATTGATGACTTGGATGCCGTCGTAACTTTGGCCGTGGCTGATGTTCAAATTTGGATTTTTTTGAGAAAGCACTCATGACTCTTCGATCTGCTTTCGCTCGGCCAATCGCGTTTGGATTTCAATCATCGCAGTGTGCAGTTTATTCTCCAAAACCGCTTTGGGAGGCAGCTCGGTCCAA
>JAYUHS010000089.1:0-33319 GCA_043766715.1 Luteolibacter sp. | reverse complement strand
GGGCGGGGGTCCGGTAGGCGAGGGCGGAGTGTTTGCGGTGATTGTTGTAGTAGGAATCGATGTAGTCGAAAATCTCGGTGCGCGCGTCAGTTTCGTTGAGGAAGCAGCCGCCTTGGAGCATTTCGCTTTTGAGGGTGCCCATGAAGGACTCGGTCCAGGCATTGTGGTAGGGATTGGCCCGGGCTGACATGCTTTGGCGCATGCCTGCTTGGCTGAGGATTTGACGGTAGGCCTTGCTGCCGTATTGGCTACCTCGGTCGCTGTGGAAGATGAGATCCGGTGGGGTGGCGCGGCTGCCGAGGGCTTGGGTGAGGGCGGCGCTGACGAGTTCGGTGCGGAGGTGGTCGGCGAGGGCCCAGCCGACGATTTTACGCGAACAGAGATCGATGACGACGGCGAGGTAGATCCAGCCGGTGGTGGTGGGGATGAAGGTGATGTCGCCGGCCCAGACTTGGTTGGGTTTCTCGGGGAGGGGTTGGTCGAGTAGGAGGTTGGGCGAGGGTTTGTCGGCTCTGCCGTCGCTGGTTTTCGGCACGTAGGTCTTGGGCTGGATGGCTTTGAGACCGCGTTCGAGCATGATCCGGCGGACTCGGGTGGGGGCGCAGACGATCCCTTGATCGGCAAGCTGGTGGCTGATTCTCCGGTAGCCGTAGCGGCGGCGGTGGCGCTTGAAGATCCCCTCGATTTCTTGCCCAATGGCTTCGTCGGAAGATTGCATGGGAGTGGGCCGGGCGGCGTGATAGTAACTGCTTCTGGGAACTTCGAGGGTGGTGCAGATCTGGCGGATGCCATGGCCGGTGGCTTGGTGGATGTCGCGGATCATTTCCCGGAGTTGGGCTGGGGTCTGGTGCCGAGGATGACTGCGGCTTTTTTTAAAATGTCATTCTCCATTTTGAGGAGGGTGTTTTCGCGACGCAGGGAGCGCAGGTCGTCCGCTGCGGCCCGCTCGCCTACGGCTCGGGGTCCTTCGCTACCGCCCTGCGCTCTCTGCGAGTCGAGCTTCCATTTGTAAAGGAGGTTGCTGCTAATGCAGAGCTCTTCGGCGATCTGGGAGACGGGCTTGCCGGTGGTGATGAGTTCGACGGCTTGGGCTTTGAACTCGGCAGTGTAGCGTTGGCGTGGCTTCGTATTCATTGAGGATAGACGATGGAGGTGGGTGGTCCAAAGATCTAGCTCACCTCACATTTCCAGCCCCATGACGTCATCCCGTGCCAGACATGGGATCATGGTGGATACGACATGAGGTCATGTTTACCCCAACATGAGGTCATGTTCACACCGACATGGAGTCATGTTTACCCCAACATGAGGTCATGTTCACACCGACATGGAGTCATGTTCACACCGACATTGGATCATGTTCACACCAACATGGGGTCATGTTCACACCGACATGGGGTCATGTTCACACCGACATTGGATCATGTTCACACCAACATGGGGTCATGTTTACCCCGACATGGGGTCATGGTGGGCACGACATGACCCCATCCCCTGCCCACCATGACCCCATTCCACGCTCACCTCAATGATACTGAAATTCGACCGTGCAAGGGGATTCCATCGCCAATCACAGCAAGCCAGCTTATCAAACGAGGACCGCTTTGCGCAGCTCTAGAACCTTGATCGGAGGGACATTGAACAGACATTGCGCACTCCGGGATAGATCGAAGAGTTCATGCTCGGAGATCATCGACGACACTTGATAAGTAATAAACACAGTTTCCATGCCCATGGCATGGGCGATGTTCGAAAGCAATCTTTCGCGGAGATTCCGTTCCATGATGGTGAAGGGAATGCCAGAGTAGATGTAATCTGGATTTGTGATGCCGAGCGTTTCTAAGGTTTCCAAAAGATACAGCGCATCTGCCTGCACGACGGTGATGCGAGGGTCGTGAGCAAACTGCTTTTTTAAATGGTCTGCAAAGTGCTCGTCGAGTTCGATGAGGATGAGCTTCGACTCAGGATTCATTCGGCGAACGATTTGGCGGGTATGGCACCCTTCCCCGGGGCCGAGTTCAATAACGACGCGAGGCTTCGAAAAATCGATACATTTGGCGGTCTTGCGCGTGAGAAATCCCGAACTTGGAACCAAATAGCCCACGCGGATGGGATTTGCCAGAACTCGCTTGAAGAAGAGAAGACTCATAAAAGGTTGCTGAGGCATAAGAGCGGAGTTTCTGCGAGCCGTCTAGCCCGGTATTTGAAATCACACCGCCCACTGATTCGATCCCACCCTCACTGAATCAAACCACCGTCATACCCAGCAGATATTCGATAAATGGTGTTGAGGATGCCGCAGCCTACTCCCATCATCCCCCACCTGCAGCGCCAGTGATTTTCTTCTGATCCACCATCCAGCCACCACGCCAACTTTTCCCAATGCTACTCAACTTCTTCAAAATGAACGGTGCCGGTAACGACTTCATCGTCGTTGACAACCGCGACCTCTCACTTTCCCAAGAACTCGACGCCGATACCATCGCCGCTCTTTGCGACCGCCATCGCGGAATCGGGGCCGATGGCCTGCTTGCGGTGGAACCGGCGCAGAAGGGTGCCGATTTCCGCTTCCGCTACTACAATGCCGACGGTGGCGAGGCCGAAATGTGTGGCAATGGCGCGCGTTGTTTTGGCCGATTCACCGCCCACCTCGGTGAAATCGTTCTCAAGAAGGTCACCTTTGAAACCATCGCTGGCACACTCACCGCAGAGATGATCGGCGACGACGTCCGCATCGCGATGTCTGAACCAAAAGACCTCAAGCTCAACACTCCTGCCACGATTCCGGGAGTGGATACCTCGCTTCATTTCCTCAATACGGGCGTCCCTCACGTCGTGACCTTCCTCGCCAGCCCGCAAGCTCTCGATGAGTTCGATGTCTTCAATCACGGTAGCGCCATTCGCAATCATGCAGCATTCGCTCCGGCTGGGACTAACGCAAACTTCGCCGCCATTCTCGCGCCGGACCACATTTCCATCCGCACTTACGAGCGCGGCGTGGAGGATGAGACACTCGCCTGCGGCACTGGTATGGTCGCCTCCGCCCTGATCCACCATCTGCTGACCGGCGCTCCCAGCCCGATTAAGGTCGATGTCGAAGGCGGGGATACTTTGGAAATCGGCTTCGAGAAAACGGCTGATCAGACCTTTTCCAACGTCACCCTCACCGGCCCGGCAGATTTTGTATTCGAAGGAGAAATCGATATTTAGTCCCGAGAGTCCACCGCCGGGTCTCTTTTCACTTTTCAACTCTGATCAGAACTCGATTTCCCTAAAACCTTGCGGCTTCAGATTCAGGCGAGGGTCTCCCTCACCCGACCCAACACCTCTTCGTAGGCTTCCATCACGCCACCCAGATCGCGGCGGAATCGATCCTTATCCATCTTTTCACCCGTTTTCAGGTCCCACAACCGGCAGCCATCGGGACTGATTTCATCCGCCAACACGATCACCGACGGATCCGAAATGAGTCGGCCAAACTCCAACTTAAAATCGACCAATCTGAGTCCGGCCTTCGCAAAAAAGTCGCCCAAGATCGAGTTTACCTTCAGCGCCGAGCTACGTAAATGCACGAGATCTTCTGGGGTCGCCAATCCCATTTCGCGGATATAATCATCGTTGATCAGCGGATCACCGAGTTCGTCGGATTTATAGGAAAACTCGATGACAGGCTGAGAAAAGACTACCCCTTCAGCGATGCCAGTCCGCTTGCAATAGCTACCGGCGGAAATGTTACGGATGATCACCTCGACCATCAGAATCGTCACTTTTTTCACCTCCACGTTCGTATCGTCGATCTTCCGGACGAAATGCGTAGGGATCCCAGCATTTTCTAGGAAACCATAGATGAGCGTGCTGATTTCGTTATTGAGGCGACCTTTATTTTCGAACTGCGCCTTCTTTTCACCATTAAAAGCGGTGGCGTCATTTTTGAACTCCATCCGCAGAGTGTTCGGGTTTTCGGTTGCCCAGAGCCGCTTGGCTTTTCCTTCGTAGATCGGTGTCATTTGTTGTGTCTAAAACGCTCCGCTGCTGTGGTCAAGAGTGTGGCACAGGAAGCTTAGCTTTCACTGTGGTCATTCGGATGATTGCCTCGTTCAAGTGCAGTGCCGCTCTACCGTCACTAGACAGTGTTTTTGCTCTATTTGCTGTGGTTCGGACAGTGACCTACTCAAAACGCCGTCTCACCTGCGTGGGAACGATTAGCCTCCCCGTAGCGAACTAATCCCTGAGGTTCGCGTGGCGCTCGGCCATCGTCCATGCGACCTCCGGCACGAGCTGACGCCACTCCTCGACTTGTCCCTTGATCATGCGGCAGACGTCTCGGCCAGTATAAGATAGATTGAAATCATCTTCGTAAGGGATCGCTAAGATTCTTCCATTCACGAGGAAATGCCGATACAGATGCACGCTGTCATCCGGAGCTCGGAAGTTTTCGGCGGTCACCAGCTCGCCATTTTTTCGGTTTTTCCACGGAAATACATGGAGAGTTACCCCTTCCTTGAACAAGCGACCAAATGATTCTAGCAGGCCACCAGCGAGATTGTCTGACCACTTCGGTTTGAAGAGTTCATTCAGTAAGCCGATGCTTAAAATAATACCCACCGGCTTGTTCGTGTAACGGTGTAAAAACGCAGCGATCCGGTGAAACTCTGCACACCGCGAGAGAAGCACCGTTTTTCCTAACGACTGGAGCGCATCCGCCCGATCCAAGAAATCCACCGGATCCACCGCACGACCGCGTAGTAAATTATGAATCGACATTTCACATAGCTCGATGGCGGAAATCCGGTCCAGTTCACTCAACGAGCTTACAAATCCCTCACGCGCCTGCTCCAGCATCTTCAAATGCACGTTCATCACCGGGTCGAAACTCCCACGCAACAATAGGACCGGGTGGCGGTAAAGCGCTTCCGCAGGCTGGACCACCTCGCCACTCGGCAAAAACATCGTGGCATCCGTTAGGCCGCTTTCGACTAACTGTAGCGCACATAGACGGTTATCGAAAAAGCTGTAACCATGACCGGAGAATTTCAACAAATCCACTTCCACTCGTCCGGCCACTAAATTATCTACCAGCGACTCGACAAACTTCTGTAAATGCCCGCGGTAACGGAATGCGGAATGGATCAGATTGACCCCGATGGTGCCAAGCGCCTCCATCTGGTCAATCGTCCGCGTGTCCAGCAACCTAACGTGTAAAATGATATCAGACGGCTCATCACCCGGCTTCATCTGAAAGCGAATGCCAAGCCAGCCATGGCACTCGCCATCATCCTTCCAACCACGGGCGCGGACGGTATTACAAAACGAGAAAAAAGTCGTCTCTTTCCCACGTTTGGGGGCCAGCCGTTCCAGCAGAATCGAGTATTCATGATCGATCATGGATGCCAGCCGCGCCGCCGAAACATAGCGGCCAGCTTGGCCATAAATGGCATCACTCATCGTCATGTCATAGGCGGAAATCGTCTTCGCCACGAGACCCGCCGTGCCGGACGCGCGGAAGAAGCAATTCGCCGTTTCCTGTCCCGCTCCGATCTCGGCGAAGGTGCCGTAAACCAATGGATCGAGGTTCAGTTCTTGTGCTTTTTCGTAAGTGCTAGAGATCATTTGGAATCGTCTTCCACCCAGCCTTCTGCTACGAAACCTTCAATTTCCACTTGGCTATCAGAAACCACCTCAGTCGGATATTTGATAGAAAGCATCAAGGGGGCTGCTTTTACCTCTTCTGTCGGAGAAATTTTCTGATCCAGAGCAGAGCCTTTTTCCACATAACCGTAGAGCGAGTGCTGTTCATCAGGCGAAATCAAGCGGTATGACTGCCATTTCGAATCATCCGAAAAGTTGAAGTTATAATAATTCACCGCCGAGAGCGTAACGCGGAAAACTTGTGCAGTGCGCGGCTTGGTCGAAAGGAATTTTTCCCACGACATCGCTGACCAACCTTCCCAACTCTCCCAGTCGATCTTCAAACCCTGTGGTGTCTCGATAAAAGCCAGCGGCTTTTCCAATTGCTCACGCGTCCTTACCATCAATGAAACAAACGGTTTTCTCACCGAAATCCCTTCGGACGAGTTGAACTTCGATAGGCCAGGAGCTTCGATCTTCCCTGCCGGATAGACTTCCCGCATCCGCAGTTCGGTGACTTCTGGGTGGCGTACCAGCGGGAGAAGTTGGGCCACTGTTTTCGCTTCCAGAAATTCCCGCGCAAGCGGCTCAGCTTCGGCAAGGATGGCTGCTTCACTCCGCTCACCCGTTACCGGAGCGACTGTTTCAGCGGCGGCCGGCAGGGCTGGCAAATCCTTGTGCGGGGGAACCGGGGTTCTTTCTCCGGCCCTCATCGAAAAAAACACTCCGGCGATGATTGCGGCGAAAAGCACCGCACCACCTACCAAGATCTGCCGCATCTGGCCGCTGTCACGCTTGCTCGCATGAACCGATTTCGGACCCTGCTCCCACGCGGGGCCGTCTGAGGGATCAAGTTTTCTTCCCCGGCGGCGTTTTTTTAAGACTTGGGGTCCGGCGTCGGGCACCACGCCATCTCCGCTGACCCGCCGTGATGGAGTCGTCAACGGCGGCGAGATGTCCGCAGCAGTCGGGATTTTCAGAATCCGGCTGCAGCTCGGGCATACAGCACCTTGGCCGTCATGATCCCTCGGCACGCGGAACACAAATCGGCAGTGAGGACACACATATCCTGTCCACCGGCGGGCGCTTTCCAACATTTCTGACACACCCCAAACTGCCCCTGACTGATGGCCGACTGCAAGCTTTGCCGTTGGGAAAAGAAACCGCGGAGAGCTCCCGCGGCAGCCCCCACCATTTTAAAATGAACCGTCTAAATTTCGTGAACTGGTAGGCTGGTCACTTCTTCACGCACCTTTTCGGCAAGTGCTGTAGAAAGATAACGCTCGGTGGACGAGCAACCGATGGTCACAATGCGTTTACCTTTAAACTCAGGACGCTTAGCGACTTGCAGCGCAGCCCAGACATTTGCCCCTGTGGAAATCCCCGCAGGCAGGCCTTCCTGCTGGGCCAGCGCTTGGGCCGTAGCGATTGCATCTTCGTTCGAGACTTGGATGATTTCGTCGATGATCGAAACGTTGAGATTCTTCGGGATGAATCCAGCACCGATTCCTTGAATCATGTGTGGACCTGGCGCACCGCCGGAAATCACAGCGCTGCCCACTGGCTCGACGGCGATGATTCTCGCACTGCCGCGAGATTTTAGAACCTCGCCCACTCCCGTCAGCGTGCCACCGGTGCCTACTCCAGAAATAAACACATCCACTTGGCCGTCCGTATCACGCCAGATTTCCTCGGCCGTCGTCTCACGGTGGACTTGTGGGTTCGCCGGATTATCAAACTGCCCGGGACCGAATGAGCCCGGATTCTCCGCAATGAGCTTTTTCGCCATCGCAATGGCACCATTCATGCCGCGAGCTCGCGGCGTGAGGATGATCTCTGCACCTAACAAGCGTAACAGCACCCGCCGCTCGATCGACATGCTCTCCGGCATGGTCAGGATGATTCGGTATCCTTTCGAACGGGCGATGAACGCCAGTGCGATACCAGTGTTTCCGGAAGTCGGCTCGATGATGAGTCCACCAGCCTTGAGTGAGCCATCTTTCTCAGCAGCCTCGATCATCGCCTTGCCGATGCGATCCTTCACACTGAAAAGCGGATTAAAAAATTCCGCCTTCACACAGATTTCAGCGTCGAGACCTGCGGTGAGATGATTGAGGCGGATGAGCGGAGTGTTGCCAACCGTGGCAACCATGTTTTCGGCGATGTTCATATGAAGATGTTGGGTATCTGAGATTCAAACTTCAGTCAAATCTGGAAATCCGGGGCACCCGAGTCGAGGTGGAGGCCACACTCATACTTGTCCCCATTGAAACGAGTGGATCCAGCATCGCCATCCACCACCGGGCGGGTGCTGTGCCAATCGCCCATCGTCACGTAGCCCTTCTCCGCCAGCGGGTGACGTGGGAGATGGTTCTGGTGAAAATAGAGGTCCACCTGCGCATCCGCCCAGTCGAGAATCGGATAGGCTTTGACCGTTTTTTTCTGCTGCTCGACGAACGGGCGGTCGATACGACTGCTAGACTGGGACCGGCGGAGACCACTCAGCCAGACGTCTGCACCGGTTTCACGCAGCGCACGGTTCATCGGCTCGACCTTGGTAATCAGACCGTAGCGATCAGCTCCGTCCTTGCCATTTTCCCATAAATCTCCCCAAAGCGCCCGCATCCGAGCGGCGGATACCGTCGGCTGATAGATCCGCAGATCGAGGTTGAGCAGGGAGGTCAGTTCTTCGGCATACTGATAGGTCTCGGGAAAAAGGAATCCAGTATCGATGAATACGACTGGGATTTTCGGCGCGTGTTCATGGATAAGATGCAGCATGACCGCCGCTTGAAGTCCGAAACTGGTGGATGCGACAAGACGGTCGCCCAGTCGCTCATACAGCAACCGCAGACGCTCGCCGCCACGCAGAGGCTCGAGGGCGTTAGAGAGTTCCTCTGGATCTATGTCGGCGGAAACGACGGCGGGGATTTCAAATTTGATAGCTTCCATGACGGGACGCGATGGCAGAATCTCGATCAGGCAGATGCGAGAGCTGCTGGCTTGATATTCTTGTGAAAGTCTGGCCCTTGGACCGTGGCGGCCACGTATCCTTCGCGGATACAGAAGTCGCCAAAGTGTTCACCATCATTCCGTTGCTTAGCATAGTGCGAGAAAATCGGCGCGAGGAGCGGTCGGATCTGAGAAGATAAGATATCTTCCCTATAGAGTTTCGACAGACGTTGTCCAGCGTGCCCCCCACCGAGGTAGAGATTGTAGCGGTCTGGACCACGACCCACAAAGCCGATCTCCGAAATAAACGGACGAGCACAACCATTCGGGCAGCCAGTCATGCGGATGGTGATCGCGTCGTGACGCAGGCCATTTTCTTCGAGGGATTCTTCCAACTCCGTTAGCAGCTCTGGCATGAAGCGCTCGGCCTCAGCAAGCGCTAGACCACAAGTCGGCAGTGCGACGCAGGTCAGAGAATTGAGGCGTAGAGCACTTTCTAGGTGGCTATCCTTGATGCCATATTGCTCTAGCAGTCGTTCGATTTCTGGGCGCTTGGCCGGAGAAATATTGGCAATGATTAGGTTTTGATTCGCAGTAAGGCGGAAGTCGCCATCATGGACTTTAGCAATCTCGCGAAGTCCCGTGCGCATCGGGTAATTCGGAGTGTCGAGCACCCGTCCTCCGGCGATGAAAAGCGTGAGGTGCGAATTCCCATTTGCATCTTCCACCCAACCGTAACGGTCTCCATTATCCTCGAACTTGAAATCCCGCGCAGGCTCCAATTTGTAGCCAAGATACTCATTGAGCTTGGCGAGAATCCAGTCAGGCCCCTTATCATCCACCGTATATTTGAAACGGGAATGCTTGCGGTCGGTACGGTCTCCGAAGTCGCGCTGCACGAGCACCACTTTCTCCGCTACATCCACCACCTGCTCTGGCGTGCAGAATCCGATCACATCGGCGATCCGCGGATAGGTAGCCTCGTTTCCATGCGTCGATCCCATCCCGCCGCCGACCGCGACATTGTAGCCCACCAGCTTTTCTCCTTCGACGATGGCGATGAAGGAAAGGCAATTTGCGTAAATATCCACGTCGTTAGACGGTGGTATTGCGATGGTGATTTTAAACTTCCGCGGCAGATAGGTCTTTCCGTAAATTGGCTCAATGTCCTCTTCACTTGACTCGACCTTTTCGCCATCCAGCCAAATCTCATGGTAAGCTCTCGTCTGCGGCGTGAGGTGAGTGGAAATTTCCTGCGCCGTCTTCAGTGCTTGGGCATGAATCTCTGAGAGATAAGGATTCGGATTGCACATCACATTGCGATTTACATCACCGCAGGCGGCGATGGTATCCATCGCCGCTTGATTGATCTCGGCGATCGTGCGCTTGAGATTGGTCTTGATGATACCATGAAATTGAAACGCCTGCCGGGTCGTCAGCTTGATCGTCCCATTCGCATATTGCGTAGCAAGGCGGTCCGTTTCTAGCCACTGGTGCGAGGTCGCGACACCACCTGGCACGCGGATGCGGATCATGAATGAATACGCCTTCTCCAACTTGTGCTTACGGCGACCAGCGCGGATATCGCGATCATCCTGCTGGTAGGTTCCGTGGAACTTGAGGAGCTGTTGGTCGTCCTCGACCATTGAGCCCGTGGACAAATCCGCAAGTCCCTCGGCGATCGTGCCGCGCAGGTAATTGCTATCGATCTTGATGTATTCGTTCGCAGAGAGTTTATTTTCACTCATGATAGTAAAGGAATGAGGTTAAAATTTAGTAAACATCGCGTTGATAGCGTTTAGTTTTCTTGAGGTTCTCGACATAGACCTCCGCGGCTTCGCGAGTGATACCTGCCTGAAACTCAACGATCGAAATGAGCGCCTCGTGGACGTCGTGCGCCATGCGATTTGCGTCGCCACAGACATAGAAATGGGCACCTTCCTCGAGCCATTGATAGAGCTCAGGAGCTTGTTGGATCATCCGGTCTTGGACATAGACCTTCTCGGGTTGGTCACGGGAAAACGCCACATCCAAGTGGGTGAGGACGCCACTTTTAAGGTGTTCTTGCCACTCCAATTGATAGAGAAAATCATAAGTGTAGTGCTGATCGCCGAAGAACAACCAGTTTTTCCCGCTGTTGCCGAGTGCGCCACGGTGCTCGATAAATGAGCGGAATGGAGCGACACCCGTGCCCGGTCCTACCATGATCACCGGTGTGGAACCATCCGCAGGCAGGCGGAAGTTTTTATTCGGTTGGACAAACATCTGAACCGGATCGCCCGGTTTCACGAAGTCCGCTAGATAAGTGGAGCAGACGCCTTTCCGCGAACGGCCATTAGTATCATAACGGACCGCCGCCACGGTGAGGTGAACTTCATTTTCGTGGGCGAGCGGACTAGAAGCGATCGAGTAAAGTCTGACCGGCAGTTTTCGGAAAATACCTACCAGTGCCACGGCAGGTAAGCCATGAGGAGCAAAATCAATGAGGGCATCGATGATTTCACGGCCTTCGTTGTATTCTTTAAGCTTTTCTTTCGAATCCTCAGCCAGCAACTCACGCAACGTCGCGGAGTCGCTTGCATCGGCGAGCTTCGTCAATACCGCCCGAGAAAGTGCGGTGATATCGTAGTCTTCACGGAGTGCGTCGGCGAGTAGCTTGGTGCCGACATTTTTTACTTCGACCGATTCGTTACCTGTGAGTTTGGCCGCTTGGATGATCGCCCTGACCACGTCCGGCGCATTCACTGGCACCACTGCAAGCGCATCGCCCGGCTCGTATGAAAGGCCAGAACCTGCTAAGGAAAACTCGAGATGAATCGTCTCCTTCGACGAACCTTCGCCATTGAGAAGGAGATTCTCTAACGTCTCAGCCGCGAATGGATTCTTCTTTCCATATTCCACTGAGTCCGTCGTCAGCACTGGGGCCACAAACGCAACCGGAGCCGCCGCTGGAGCCAGTGCGGAGAGCGTGTTCTCTAGCCACGAGACATAGGAATCTTCATAATCCACGTCACAATCTTGACGGGCGGAAATCCGGGACGCACCGAACGTCTCCAGTTTCGCGTCGAAGTCCTTGCCGATCTGGCAAAACTTCTCGTAGGACGTATCACCCAGCGAACAAACAGAATAGCGAACGCTCGCGAGGGAGAGCTGCGAGCTCATGAATTCCTTGTGGAATGCCACCGCCGTTTCGGGAGCATCGCCATCGCCCCAAGTGGAGACGATCACGAGTAGATTGCTGGATTTCTCAAGATCTGCCGGGGAAATCTCCGACATGTTTTTCATCACTGCTTGGAAGCCACGCTTTTTTGCAGCCTTCACGGTGCGATCCGCAAGCTCCTCGGAGTTTCCTGATTCCGTGCCGTAAAGGACGGTCAGCTTTCCTCCGACCACGGGCGCAGCGGCCACTGCGGAAACGACCGCTCCCGAGCCAGCGAGAAACCCGCTGAGCCACCCGCGTTGGACGAGATCGAAACTGGCGAGGAGCGAATCCAGCGCCTTACGCTGGTCAAAAGTGAATGGTGAGTGCTCAGGAAGCATAATCCTTAGTTAATTACCCCTTTTTATGAGGTTTCGCGGAAAAAGTGGATGCTAAACTTCCGCCACGCAATCATTTTTTCACAGTGGCAGCGGATTGTGAGGCGATTTACCGCAAATCATGTGCTAGACGGCGCGGCGGATTCGCGTAACGGTCGCGGATGATAAAACCTGAAATCACAGGCTTGGCCATGCTATTCCTTGCCCAACCAATGGCCGCAGAAGTGACGCTGGCCCCGCTGTTTCGTGACGGTGGAGTCCTGCAACGCGAGAGATCGGTGCCCGTCTGGGGTCGCGCGATCGCCGGGAAATCCGTGAGCGTCACCTTCAACGGCCAGGCCCAAACCACCACGGCGGATGCCAGCGGGCGATGGCAAGTCACCCTCGCCGCCATGCCAGCCAGCGCGGTAAGCCAGACCATGTCGGTGTCTGAGGAGGGATCTCCTGCCGTCCAAGTCCACGATTTATTAGTCGGCGAGGTCTGGATCGGCAGCGGTCAGTCAAACATGGAATTCCTCGTCCGCGAGACTCGTCCAGAAGATCAAGCAGCGGCAGCAGCGGGTCCTGTGCCGCTGATGCGCTTATTTACCGTCCCACGCGAGCTGAGCCAAGTGCGTCAGGATTCTGCCAGAGGGAGTTGGTCGCTTGCCACACCGGAAACGGCGAGGGACTTTTCCGCAGTCTGTTATTTTTTCGGGAAAAAGCTGACAGAGGAGCTCCAAGTGCCTGTCGGCATGATCGATAGCTCATGGGGTGGCTCCCGCATCGAGCCATGGTGGGCAGAGGAAGGCCTCGTGGGCATCGATGACCTTGCGGAAATGAAAAACCACCGCCTCGCACGCAGTCCGGGATTTCCGGAATACGAGCAGCCGTTCAGGAAATACGTCAGTTCTGTCCGGGACTGGGCCGACATTGCGGCCAAGGCGCTCGACTCGGGACTCGCTGCACCTCGCATCCCTGAAGCGCCGGCGCTATTGAAGATGGGACACACCGAGGACGTCGGGCTCTATCAGGCGATGATTCATCCGCTAGTCCCCTACGCCCTACGCGGTTTCCTCTGGTATCAAGGCGAGTCGAACAACGGCGAGGGTATGCTCTACACCTCGAAAATGCAGGCGCTTATCGCTGGCTGGCGTAAACAATTCAAAGCGGACGCAGCCCCTTTCCTTTTCGTTCAACTCGCCCCCTATAACTACGGTGAGACCCGCACCACCGACCTACCGGGCATTTGGTCGGCGCAGCAAGAAGCGCTGAAAATCCCTCATACCGGGATGGCCGTGACCAACGACATCGGTAACGTCCAAGACATCCACCCGACGAATAAAGGCGAAATCGCTCGCCGACTCGCGCTCTGGGCGCTGGCCGACACTTACGGCAAGACCGACCTCGTTAAATCAGGCCCGTTGTTTACTCGATACACGGTCGGGGAATCGGGGATCACCGTTGGTTTCGATCACACCGGCAGCGGTCTCACCACCCGCGACGGCAAGCCCCCCACCCTTTTTGAGATCGCTGGTATCGATGAAAATTACCTACCCGCAGACGCCCAAATCGCGGCCGATGGGACCACCTTATTTCTCACGAACACCGCTGTGCCCAAGCCCGACCGTGCACGGTTCGCATGGTCCCAAATCGCCGAGCCAAATCTCATCAACAAGGAAGGCCTGCCCGCCGCCGCTTTTAATACCCATTGGCCAGTCGATCCCACCCTCGGCCACAAGGTATCGGGCGGAAAACCCTTCGAATCCAGTCATCCCAACGCCCGCGGCTGGAATACTGGAGTCACGGATGGTAACTGGGGCAACTCGCCACCGCACTGCTACGCCACGGACGACGCCCCGAACTTGCCGAAAACCGTCACTGTCGATCTCGGCACCGTTCAGCAAATCCACGCCGTCGGCTACGGCACGCCGGAAGTCGGCTCGACCAAGACCATCGCAGTTTCTATCAGTGAGGATGGGAAAAATTTCACTGAAGTCGGTCGCCACGAATTCCCTGCAAAGAAAGCCACCGCTGCCCGTGCCCGCTTCCAGCCGACCCCAGCCCGCTATATCCGTGCGACCTTCGTGGACCACTATTCGCAGCAGGACAGCTACAGTGAGAATTTCGGCTTCCTGTCCGAACTCGAAGCCTACACACCGTGATGCGTTAGTGGATTACTTTGAAATCGGCGTGTCGATCATCCACTGCATCGCCATGTCGAACTCCGCGATGAACCGGTCCCCCGCTCTGCCCATGTCGTGCCCCATACCTGGGATTTCCACCAGCTTATGAGGCACTTCTACGGGCATGGACTTGATCCAATCGGTGTCATCTAGCACATCGAGTTCCCCGGCGAACTGCACCAGACGGACGCCTCGGAGCTGGGTTGCTAGATCCTTGAGCGCATAGCTGCCTGGCCCGGCCGGTTCGACTCCTAGCAGGTCACTCTTGGAAATGCCGTAGCGGCTCCGGCCTCCGGGCGCCACCGCGAGGATGCCGACGAGATGTTTCTCACGGTGCGGACTTGCCGCCGCCGCGATGGCCCATTCCGCACCCGTGGACCAGCCAGCAAACCACACCGGGGAATCGGCAGGAAGGCCGGCCCGTTTCCTCACCGCACTGACGGCAGCGTTGAAGGATTCCACAAGTTTCGCCTGATCGAAGGTCCGCGTGTCGGCAAATTTCCGGCAGTCCCACCCCCCGACAGCATACCCGGCAGCAGCAGCGTGGAGTGCGACTGGCTCCTCCCACTGTCCCGACCAGCCACCATCCCCGGTGGCGACGATGAGGATCCCTTTCGGGTGATCCGCCGCATAATATAATGTCTCGAACTTGCCGCTGGACAGTGCCAGTGGCAAAACTTCCGCCACCTTGCTAGAGAAATTTCGCGGCATCATTAAGTGATAAAGGAACCAGCCAATCGGTATCAGTAATACTAACTGGATCACCAGTAATGCACGGCGGAGAATCACTCGTTTGGGTAAAATCATGATAAATCGTGCGGTGTCTCGTCGCCACGGGATTTCCCGGGTGGCTTGCCGATCAAGGTGGTGATATCTAGCAATGCAGCAGGTAAGTCCCATGCCTTGGAAATTGCGAGGTAGCGCGGCTGCCAGATGGGCTGAAACTTGCTCTTCCAAGCGCGGAGTCCGTTGAAGTTATAAAATGCCTCACCTTTATCAAAAATCAGCCCACCGATGCGACTCCAGAGTGGGGCGAAGGGATGGTCCGTCAGGCCGGACAAGGGAGCCATCCCGAGGTCGAACCAGCGGTAGCCCTGGGCTTTTCCCCAGAGCATCATGCTGACAAATAGGCAGTCCATCACGCCGTTAGGTGCATCGGGTAGATGACGCATCAGATCGGTGGACAGCTCATCCTTACCATTTCCCGGCCAGATATTTCCGAAGGCGATGACTTTCCCCTCCACCAAGATCACCGCCACCGGCAGGCGGCAGAGATAAGCATCGGTGAAGCGACCAAGCGAAAACCCTTTTTCCCGGGCACTGTGGTGGGACAGCCACGCATCCGAGACCGCCCGCAGCTCACCAAGACGCGCAGCCACCACGTCAGGCTGCCAAATTTCGAAAATCCAGCCCTCGCGCTCCATCCGGTTCATCACCTTGCGGAACTTCTTCAACTCCGATGAGCCGAGGTCGAACGTGTTCAGCGGCACCATCGCTTCTTCACCTAACTTGTAAATCCGTAGGCCCATCTCCACACAGACCGGGATCATCCCCGCACCGACTTGATAGAAAGCCACCCGCATCCCCTCGTCGTGGGCCTGCTCGACGAAGCGCCAGTAGAGGCCCTCAAATTTTTCCTCCTCACCCACCGGATCCGCCATCGCAACGCGGGTCCGCCCTTGGTCGCCATACATCAGGAAGGCACTCCGCTCATAGTTGAAGAGAAATTCCTTATCTCCCACCAAGGCCAGCGCACTACTGCACCGCGCCGTATTTAAGACCATTTCTGTAATCCTATCGATCCCCGGTTGCGGCTCCCGTGCTCGCGGCGGCGCGGGGCGGAAATACTGGAGCAGCGCCACGCATACCAGAATCATCGCACTGCCCGCCATCCCACGCAGCAGACGGGACGCATCATTTTCAAACGAGTAGCGCCACCAGAGTTGATTCTGATAGTCCACATCGCGACTCGTGTAGAAGCCGAACCAGATCGCCAGCCCGATGATCGCCAAGATCATCCCCCACCACTGGAGCGAAAACCGCCGCGTCCAAATCCCCGCGTGGCGATGAAACTTCGACTGAAACGGCAGCAACGCCGCGATGAATAACAGCAGCACCAACGATTCCTCCCAATCGAACCCTTTCAATAGCGAAAACAAAATCCCGCCACTCGCCATCACCACCGCGATCCACCACGCCGCACGCACCCGTCGCAGCAAGCCACTGGCGACGATGATCATCACCGTCCCTGCGATGCTCGACAGGAAATGTGAAGCTTCGACAAACGGCAGCGGCACAAATTTCTCCAACAGAATCCGCCGGTTCGCATCGATCGGCGTCGTCGCAGAAAGCATCAGCACGAAGCCACCGGCCAGCGCACTCATTCCCGCCAGCCGTGGAGCGATGGCCGACCAAGCCTTACCCGAGCTGTCCACCGTGATCTTCGCCCAATGCCGTTTCGCCCAGATTTCCCGGCCACTCACCGCCGCCACGGCGATCACGAATGGGATGAAATAGTAAGTCAGTCGGTAGGTGAGAAGCGCCCCTACCATCAGCGGCTGGCTCACCATCCCGGCGGAAAATTTCGTGATG
Organism: Luteolibacter sp.; assembly: GCA_043766715.1. Classification (GTDB taxonomy): domain Bacteria; phylum Verrucomicrobiota; class Verrucomicrobiia; order Verrucomicrobiales; family Akkermansiaceae; genus Luteolibacter. Next base: position 16,445 of record JAYUHS010000089.1, on the reverse strand, counting down.
AAAAGCTCCATCACCCCTACTCCACCCGGCACATGGCTGGCCGCGCCGAGGGCTTGGCCCACTGCGGTCGCCGCGAGAAAAGCAGGAGTCGAAATGGCTGCGGGGAGAAACACCCGCAGCGCCAATCCGGCGAAAAGCCAGTCGAGGCCGGAAACGAACATCGCCACTAACATCACCCGCCACGGCGGTAAAAACCGCACCGGCTTACCTCGGAAGCCCGTGATAGAAATCAAGCAAATCGTCGCGCAAGTCCCGAGCAGCACCACCCCGATCCCCCGCCCCGCAGCGCCGGAGAGCCAGTCCAGTTCCGGCGGTGCCCAGCACATCATCACCCCCGCCAGCAGCGCGTGCCCCAGCCAACCGGCGATCATTAAGAAGCCGGTGATCTTCGCAATTTCCGCCCCGCCAAGGCCGAACTGGCCGTAGAAACGCATCCGGATCGCGCCACCACCTAGGATCGTGCCACCGCCATTCATGCTGAAGGAGCCAGCGATCAAAGCGGTCCCGAGCACCTTGCGAGTTGGCAGATCTTTCCGCAGCCAGCGCAGCGCGACAAGGTCCAGCGAGGCATTACACAGCAGGCTAGCAGCCGTGAGGATCAAGGCCGCTAATAGGTGCCATGGACCGATCCGGCGCAGCGCATCGTCCAGCTCGTCCAGATGGAAGCCGCCCCATTCCTTCCCTAGCATCCACACGGCAAGAGCAAACAGGGCCAGCCACACGTAAGGCAGGCACCTTGCGAAGTGCCGCCTCAGGTTCTCGTTTTTGATTGGGGGATCCATGGTTCGATCACCAAATTGGTCATTCGGATAGAGATCAAAAACTATAACTTCACCGATTTCAGCGCGAGGAATAGCGGAAATTCTTCGGCAGCGGCGTGTTCTGCCTTGCTGAAAGGGCCATTCCCCTGCGAGCGGCGGTGGCTATAGAGCTCCTCGCAGCCGGTCACCGCGAGTCCGCCCTGGCCCATGGCTGTCAGCAGATCTGCCAGCGACCGATGGTAAAAATGGGTCTGCTCACCACTGTTTTTCCCGGGATGGGTGGTGATGGGGATTTCCAACGGCTTGCCATAGCTATCGAGGCGACGGTATTGGATTTTTTGATCCCCATCCCAGCCCCAATGGCTTTTTTTGGGAATTCTGAAACACGGGTGCATCATCACCACCACCGCACGGCCAGCGGGTTTCAGAGCGACGGCGACATTCGAAAATAGTCCGACGATGTCCGGCACATCATGCACTGCCATGAGGCAGGTGGCGGCGTCGTTCTTGCCATCCGCCCATGGTCCGGGTGCGCAGGCATCGGCGACGATGAGTGAAACTCGTGGGTCCGAGCCGTGGCGAATTTTCGCGGATTCGATCAAGCGGCGGCTCGCGTCCACTCCGGTAAATTTCCCGATTTCCGCCTCCAACAGCGGTCGGATCAGCACGCCTTGGCCACAGCAGATGTCGATGATCGACTCGCCCTGCCTCGGACTGAGCATCTGTAGGGCGGCCGGAAGGATGACATTTTGATGGTAGTCCGAGCCAGACTCGCCGACGAGCTTGTCATACCAAGCCGCGACCGGGTCCCACCCTCGGTCCTGAACAGAAGGCGGCCTATTTCCCGATGCGGATCCGGGTTTCCTGCCTTGCGAGAAGTGGGATGGACGGCGTGGCGGTGGCGGCATGGGCGTAAGGCTGGCGAGGAACCAGCCCGCCCGCAAGCCGCGTTCGATGTTCAAGGAGTGGTGGACTCCGATCCGCCATGCCCATGGGGGGCCAATGGCTGGAGAGGATCGCTTTTCATTGGCTTCTCATGGGCAGGCGATTCGGAGATCACCTCTCCTTGGGAAGAATGCTCGGTCATCAAGGCTATTTGCTCGAAGTTTTACGAACGCAGGGGCCGACGGCGCTGGGTGAGAAGAAGGAGTGCTGCGGCTGCTGCGAGTCCGGCGGTGCTGGGCTCGGGGATGACGAGGGCGATCTGGTTCATGCCGATGCCGTAGTGGTAGTCGATGGTGTAGCCAGCAGGTAGGTTGTTGACGGTGGCGAATTGATTCAGGCTGCTGTCGAGCGAGCCGTAGGTGGCGAAGATGTAGGCGGACTGGGTGAGGGTGCCGAAGAGGGATGAGAAGGTGAGTGTGGAGCTGGAGCCGATTTTGAGCGAAGTGGCGACGTTGATGTTATCGATGGTGTCGGTGAGGCCGTTCCACTGGACGGCGTAGGTATCGACGAGATCGAGGCTATTCATGCCGAGGGTGCCGATCGCGTTTAAAGGGCCGGGAGCGAGGGTGCCGTTGACGGTGACATTTCCGCCGAGGGTGCCGCTGCCGCCGAGGGTGGCTCCGCTGGCGATGGTGGTGTCGGTATTTCCGAGCGAACCGTTCACCATGAGCGTGCCGACGGAAACGAGGGTGGCACCGGTATAGGTGCTATTTCCTGAGAGGGTGAAGATGCCGGTGCCGGTCTTGGTGAGGGCGGTGGTGCCGATGCCGTCTTGGAGGCTGCCGTCGAAGGTGCTGGTCTGGTCGTTATTTCCAACGGCGAGGGTGGCACTGCCGAGGTGGGTGTTCGTGACCATACCGGTGCCAGCGAGGCCGTTGATGTCGAGGTCGTAGTCGTTGAGGTCGAGGGTGCTGACAAGGCTGACGTTGCCTTTTCCGGGACCGCTGGGGAGGGCGAGGCTATTACCGATTTGGAGGGCTCCGGCGGCGATGGTGGTGTCGCCGCTGTAGGTGTTCGCCCCGCCGAGGGTGAGGGTGCCGGTGCCGGTTTTGATTAAACTGCCGGTGCCGCTGGCGTTGTTCGCGATGACTCCGGCGTAGGTGAGGGTTTGGCCAGCGGCGGTGTCGAGGGTGGCGGAGCCGCTGCCGGTGGCGGGGCCGAGAGTGATGCCGCGATTCGGGTTGAGGGTGAAGGTATTGACGGCAGAAAGGCCGCCGCCGTTGAGGGTGATGCTGTCAGGTGTGGCGGTGGCGGGGAGTGCGCCGAGAGCGGCATCTGCGGTGATGGCGAGGACTCCGCCGGTGACGAGGGTGCCGCCGGAGTAGGTGTTGACGTTGGTGAGGGTTACGGTGCCTGCGCCGGTTTTCACGAGGGCGATGGTGCCGAGGCCGTCATTGAGGGTGCCGCCGAAAGTGCCGGAGCCGCCGCTGGAGCCAGTGGTGAGGGTGACGGGGGTGGCGGAGTTGTTGGTCAACGAGCCGGTGCCGGCGAGACCGTCGATGGCGATGATGCGGCCGTTCAGGTCGAGGGCGCCGGCATTTCCGATGGTGAGGGAGCTGGCGGCGGAGAGGGCGGTGTCGCTGCCGAGGGTGACGGTGCCCGCGGCGATGGTGGTGGCTCCGCTGAAAGTGTTATTTCCTGATAGGCTGAGGGTGCCAGTGCCGGTCTTGGTGAGGCCGATAGTGCCGAGGCCGTCTTGGATGTTTCCGGTGAAGGTGGAGGTCTGGTTATTTGCCCCGGTGGTGAGGAGGGAGGCTCCGGCGTTGTTGGTGATGAGGCCGCTGCCGGAGAGGCCGTTGAGGGTCTGGTCGAAGTCGTTGAGGTCGAGGATGCCTGCGGCGGCGAGGGCGAGGTTGCCCTTGCCACTGCCGGATGGGAGGGCGGCGTTGTTGCCGATTTTGAGGGTGCCGTTGGAGAGGGTGGTATCTCCGCTAAAGGTGTTGATGCCGCTGAGGGTCTGGGTGCCGGTGCCGATTTTGATGAGGCTGGTGGTGCCTGCGCCGTCTTGGAGGGTGCCGCTAAAGTTGGCGGAGGCGTTATTTCCACCGAGGGTGAGGGCGATGGGTGAGCCGAGGGTGTTGGTGACGGTGCCGGAGCCGGAGAGGCCGTTGAGGGTGACGGCGAAGTTGTTGAGGTCGAGGACGCCGTTGACGATGGCGTTGCCTTTTCCGGTGCCGGAGGGGATGGCGGTGGCGGTGCCGAGCTGGAGGGTGCCGGTGGAGAGGGTGGTGTCGCCGGTGTAGGTGTTAGCTCCTGATAGAATGAGGCTGCCGGTATTGGCCTTGGTGAAGCCACCGCTGCCGGAGATGAGGCTGGTGACGACGGCATTTCCCGCGCCACCGACGGTGAAGGTGCCGGTGGTGGTGATGGCCCCGGTCTGGAGGGTGAGGGTTTTCCCGGAGTTGGTGATGTTCATCTGGCCGCCGCCTGCGTTGACATCGAAGCCACGGGTGAAGAGGAGATCGGCGTTGGCGGTGTAGGCGAGGGTGCCCTTGTTAGTCGAGTCGCCGAGGATGATGGGGGTGGTGGCGGTGCCGAGATTTCCGCCGATGCCGGGATTGGCGACGCTGACGGTGCCGTTGGCGATGGTGGTGGTGCCGCTGTAGGTGTTGACGCCGGTGAGGGTGAGGGTGCCGGTGCCGGACTTGGTGAGGGCGATGGTGTTGGTGCCATTCGCGATGACGCCGTCGAACTGAGTGGAGGCATTTCCGGCACCGGTGGTGAGGGTGGAGGGGGTGGCTCCGTTGTTGTTGATGGTGCCGGTGCCGAGGAGTCCGTCGATGGCGATGCTGAAGCCGTTGACGTCGAGGGTGCCGGCGCTGGCGAGGGTGAGGGTGCTGCTGGCGGAAAGGCCGGTGGCGCTGCCCATGGCGAGGGTGCCCGCGGAAATGGTGGTAGCTCCGGAGAAGGTGTTATTTCCTGATAGGGTGAGAGTGCCAGTGCCGGTCTTGGTGAGGGCGGTGGTGCCGATGCCGTTTTGGAGATTTCCGGAAAAGGTCGAGGTCTGATCGGCAGCTCCGGCGGTGAGGGTAGCGGCGGTGACGAAGCTGTTAGTGACGGTGCCGCTGCCGGAGAGGCCATTGACGGTGGTGGCGAAACCGTTGAGATCGAGTGCGCCGTTGAGGAGGAGATTGCCCTTGCCAAGGCCGGATGGGAGGGCGGAGGCGATGCCGAGCTGGAGGGTGCCGCTGCTGACGGTGGTGAGGCCGGTGTAGGTGCTGACGCCGGAGAGAGTGAGGGTGCCGGTGCCGATCTTGGTGAGGGCGGTGGTGCCGTTGCCGTCTTGGACGATGCCGGAGAAGGTGCTGGTGGCGTTGTTTCCACCGGTGGTGAGGGTGACGGCAGAGGTTAGGCTGTTAGTGACGGTGCCGGAGCCGGAGAGGCCGTTGACGGTGGGGCTGAGGTTGTTGAGGTCGAGGGTGGTGCCGGCGGCGAGGGACAGGTTGCCCTTTCCGCTGCCGGAGGGGATGGCGGCGATGTTTCCGAGCTGGAGGGTGCCACCGAGGATGGAGGTGTCGCCGGAGTAGGTGTTAGATCCTGATAGGACGAGAGTGCCGGTGGTGGCGGATTTGGTGAGGCCACCGGTGCCGCTGCCGTTGTTGGCGATGATGCCGCCGTAAGTGAGGGTGGTGCCAGCGGCGGGGGCGAGGATGCCGGAGCCGCTGCCGGTGGTGGGGCCGACGGCGATGCCGCGGGTGGCGCTGAGGGTGAGATTCGCGGTGGTGTTGAGCGCACCGCCGTTGAGGATAAGGGTGCCGGTGGTGGTGGAGCCGATCTGGTTGTCTACGCTGATGGCGATGGCTCCTGCGGAAATGGTGGTGCCGCCGGTGTAGGTGTTAGTTCCAGATAGGGTGAGGATGCCGCTGCCGATTTTCCCGAGACTGACAGTGCCGGTGCCGTTGACGATGGTGCCGGTGTAGCTGCTGGTGGCATTGGTGTCGCCCACGGTGATGCCAGCGGCTCCGGCAATGCTGCTGTTGATGACGCCTGCGCCGCTAAGGCCGTTGATGGTGATGGCGTTGCCGTTGAGATCGAGCGTGCCGGTGGCGACGACGTTGCCTTTTCCAGTGCCAGACGGGATGGCGGTGGTGTTGGCGATCCGCAAAGTGCCGCCAGAGATGGTGGTGTCACCGGCGTAGGTGTTGGAGCCGCCGAGGACCAGGACGCCGGTGGTGTTCGTCTTGGTGAGGCCGCCGGTGCCGGTGCCGGAGTTGGCGATGATGCCGTTGTAAGTGAGGGTGGTGCCAGCGGCTGGGGCGAGGATACCAGCGGTGGCTCCGGAGGGTCCGATGGCGATGCCACGGTTGGCACTGAGCGTCACGTTTGCGCTGGTGGCGAGAGTGCCGCCGCTGAGGACGATGTTTCCGGCAGCGGCGGAAAGGGGCGCGGTGCCGAGGTTCACATCGGTGGTGATGCTGAGGATGCCTGCGGAAATAGTCGTGCCGCCGGTGTAGGTGTTTGTCCCGCCGAGGGTGAGGGTGCTACCGCCGGTTTTCACGAGGCCGATGGTGCCGCCGCCGATGCCATTTCCTGCGATGGTGCCTAAGAAGGTCGAGTTACCGGTGCTGTTGACGGTGACGGTGTTGGTAGTGCCGACGCTGTTGATGACGTTGCCAGTGGCGTTTCCCGCGAGGTTAGAAAGGGGGGTGTCGAGTCCGTTGATGTCGAGGGAGCTGGAGTTGATGGTGAGGGCGGAGGTCGCTGGGAGTGCGCCGCTGACCCCGAGCTTGACGGTGCCTGCGGAAAGGGTGGTGGCTCCGGTGTAGGTGTTGGCAACATTGAGGGTGAGGGTGCCGCTGCCTTGTTTGGTGAGAGGTCCGGTGCCGGTGATGGCGCTGCTAGAAAACGAGACATTGTTCGCACCGATGTCGATGGTGGCTCCACCTGCGGCGGTAGTGGTGACGGCGCGGGTGGTGATGTCGGCGGTATTTCCAGCGCCGTAGAGGAGGGTGCCGCCGTTGAAGTTAATGGCGGTGCCGAGGCCGAGGTCTTGGATTCCGGTGAAGCTGGTGGTGCCGCCGTTGAGATTGGTGGCCCCGGTGTAGGTGCTGGCATTTCCTGACAGGGCTAGAGTGCCTGCTCCGATTTTAGTGAGGCTACCGATGCCGCCGTTGTTAGCGATGATACCGGCGTAGGTGAGGGTGTTACCGGTGGCGACGTTGATGGTGCCTGTGCCAGAACCACTAACAGGTCCGAGGGCGATGCCGCGATTCGCAGCGAGGGTGAAACTGGCGCTGGGGGCAAGGGTGCCGCCGTTGATGACGAGATTTCCGGCGGTGGGTGAACTGGGGGTGGCCCCAAGGCGGTCGTTTGCACTGATCGAGAGGATGCCGCCGAGGATGGAGGTGTTTCCGGTGTAGTTCTGTGCCGAGCTGACGGTGACGGTGCCATCGCCATTGGTGGCCGCGAAACCCACTTGGACGTTGTTGGCTCCGGTGAGGACGTTCGTCGCACTGAGAGTGAGCGAGCCACCGCCGCCACCGAGGCGATAGGTGTTACCCGTGCCGACCGTTAGGTTCGCTGCGGCTCCTGAAAAAGTGCCGGTGGCCGCGCTGCCGAGGAACCAATTTCCACCGCCGAGGGTGGCGAGATTGATGGGGCCCGAGTAGGAGATGCCGTTGTTGATGGAGAGCACGCCGCCGTCCGTGCCGGTGCTGTCGGTGAACATCCCGACGAGCTGGGCCTGGGTGAGGGCGGTATTGGAAAAACCGATGCCACCTTTAGCACCCGAATTACTGGTGACAGTAATGGTCTGGAGAGCTCCTTTGTTGAATGTGCTGCTGAGAGAGAGATTTCCACCGGGATTGACGCTGACGTTTCCGCTACCGAGCGGGGTGCCGAGGGCGGCGGTGGTGGTGATGTCGAGGAGGCCAGCGGTGACGGTGGTGCCACCGCTGTAGGTGTTAGCGCTGCCGGTGAGCTGGAGGATGCCTTTGCCTTCTTTGTTGAGAGTGCCGGTGCCGGAAATGATGCCTGCCGAAGTGTAGGTGATGCCGGGATCGACAACGATGGCAGAGAGTGCATTGGTGACGGCGATGTTTCGCGGAGTAGAGGCGATGCCAGCGGTGACTTGGAGTTTACCATTTCCAATGGAAAGTGCGCCGGAGGTGGCTCCGAGGGCGGCGTCTTTGTTGATCGAAAGGATGCCGCTGCTGATGGTGGTGCCGCCGGTGTAGGTGCTGATGCCGGTGAGGGTCTGGGTGCCGCTGCCATCCTTGACGAGAGCCAATGCTCCACCGCCAGTGCCGTCTTGAATCACTCCGGCGTAAGTGAAAGCGTTGGTGTTTTTGATCGTCAGGCTGCCAGCCGTGGCGTTGGCATTTTCCACGACGGGTGAGCCGGTGGTAGCACCGCTAGCGAGACCGGCGATGGTGATGGCATTGCCGTTGATCTGGAGATTCGTCCCGGCGGCGACTCCGCTGCCGAAGGTGACGACGTTAGTGCCTGCGGAATTAAAGGCGTTGGCATTTCCGGCCTGGAGGATGCCGGCGTTGATCGTGATGCCGCCGGTGAAGGAATTGTTGCCGGTGGTGGGAGTGAGGGTGAGCGTGCCGGTGCCGGCCTTGACCAGTCCGACGAGACCGGTGCCGTCTTGGAGGTTGCCGTTGAAGGTGCTGGTGGCGTTCGTGACCGTACCGATGGTGAGGAAGCCGGTGCCTGCGGTGGTGTTGGTGACGATGCCGGAGCCGGAAAGAGCGTTGATGATGGCATTGCCACTGCTGCGGCCGCCGAGGTCGAGGGTACCTCCGCTGGAAATGATGAGGTTGCCTTTTCCAACGCCGCTGGGGAGGGTGTTATTTCCGCCGAATTTCAGAGTCCCTGCGGAAATGGTGGTGTCGCCGGTGTAGGTATTCGCTCCGGAAAGGGTGAGCACGCCGGTTCCGACCTTAGTCAGGGCGATGGAGGTGGCGGTGCCATTAGAAATGATGCCGCTGTAGCTGCTAATCTGGTCGTTTGCCCCGGCGGAAAGGCTCATTGCGCCAGCCACCGTGCTGCTGATCCCGCCTGCGCCGCTGAGGCCGTTGACGGTGATGCTGTTGCCATTGAGGTCGAGCGAACCCGTTAGAGCGACATTGCCTTTTCCGGTGCCAGAAGGAATCGCGGTGGTGCTGCCGACCTTTAGAGTGCCGAGGGTGACGGTGGTGTTTCCCGAGTAGGTATTCGCGCCGGAAAGGGTGAGGATGCCGGTGCCGACCTTGGTTAGAGCGACGGTGCCACTGCCGTTCTGAATGATTCCGCTGAACGTGGAGGTCTGGTCATTGCTGCCGACGCTGAGCGTCTTCGCCCCGGCGACGCTGCTGGTGATGAGACCGGAACCGGAGAGGCCATTGACGGTGGGGGCGAAACTGGCGAGATCAAGCGTGCCGGATGCACCAATGGCGAGGTTCCCCTTCCCTGCCCCAGAAGGAACAGCGGTGGCGCTGCCGAGCTGGAGGGTGCCTGCGGAAACGGTGGTGTCGCCGCTGTAGGTATTCGCCCCAGAGAGGGTGAGGATGCCGGTGTTCGTTTTGGTGAGTGCAAAGGTATTCTCGTTAGTGCCGGTGCCGCCGAGGAGGCCGCTGAAGGTGGTGTTAGCGGCATTGTCGATGGTGAGGGTGGCGGCGGTGACCTTGCCGTTGACGATGCTATTCGTGGTGCCGGAGCCGGAAGTGGTGAGGCTGGAAATGGACTGGCTGAAGCCGTTGAGGATGAGTTTACCACTGTTGGTGCCGGAACCCAGCGTGAGGGCGGTGGTGGTGGGCAGGGCGTTTGCCACGCCGAGGGTGAGGGTGCCGTTCTGGAGACTGGTCGCGCCGTTGTAGGTGTTACTGCCGGAAAGGAGCAGGTTGCCGGGGCCGGTTAAATTCAGACTACCCGTGCCAGTGATGCCGCCGGAATTCGTGAGGGTGGTGCCACTGCTGATCGAGAGAGCGGAGGCGGCGTCGGTGAGATTGATGGCGCGGGTGGAAGTGAAGGAAGCGGTGGTCTGGAGCGTGCCTGCGCCGAGATTGAGAATGCCAGTAGTAGCACCGAGGTTGTTCGCAGCGCTGATCGAAACGGTCCCAGCACTGACGGTGGTACCGCTGGAGTAGGTATTGACGCCGGATAGGGTGAGAGTCCCGGCGGAGGTTTTAACAAGGGCGAGGTTGTTCTCGTTGGTGCCAGTCCCACCGAGGATGCCGCCGAAATTGACACTGCCCGTGTTGTTTAAAGTAAGAGTGCTGGAAACGGCATTTCCTCCGACGACGCGGTTGCCAGTGCCGTTTCCGACTTTCAGCAGCGAGGTGAGGGTCTGGGTGTGACCGTCGAGTTTCAGGACGCCGTTGGTGTTCGCGGTGGCATCGCCGAGGGTGAGGGTGGTGGCGGCGTTGAGCCCGGTATTATCGACGCCAAGGATGACGCTGCCGTTGAAAATATTAGTCGCTCCGGAATAGGTGTTCACTCCGGAAACCGTGAGATTTCCCGCGCCGGTTTTATTGAGGCTGCCGCTGCCGGTGACGTTGCTGGTGATGGCGGTATTTCCCGCGCCGCCGAGGGTGAAAGCACCGGATGTCGCGACGTTTCCAGTGGCAAGCGTGAGGGTCTGGCCTACCGTGGTGGCGTCGATCTGACCGCCGCCAGCACTGACGGTGAAGCCACGGCTGAAGGTGGCGGAGGAGCCGGTGTAGGAGAGGGTGCCGGTGTTTGTGGCATCGCCGAGGACGACGGCAGTGGCGGCGCTGCCGAGTGCGTTGGCTAGATTTCCAGCGCTGATGATTCCCTGGCTGATGGTGGTGCTGCCGGAGTAGGTATTCGCTCCAGAAAGGGTGAGGGTGCCGACGCCGGTTTTTACCAAATTGAAGTTGTTCTCGTTGGTGCCCGGCCCACCGAGGATGCCGCCGAAGCTGCTATTCGCGGCGGTGTTGAGAGTGAGGCTGACGGCGGTGGCGCTGCCGTTGATGACGCGGTTGGCGATTCCCGATCCAGCCGTAGTGAGGCCGGACAGCGTTTGACCGAAACCGTTCAGTTTCAGCAGGCCGCTGGTGTTGGTGGTGCCGTCGCCAAGGGTCAAAACGGTGCTGGTCGGAAGGGCATTGGCGATGCCGAGGGTGAGGCTGCCGTTTTTAATGCCGGTGCTGCCGCCGTAGGTGTTGGCATTGCTGAGGGTGAGGGTGCCGGTGCCGGTCTTGGTGAGATTGAGCGTGCCGCCGGTGCCGGTGTTGTTGGTGATGAGGCCGGCGAAGGTGGTGGTGGCATCGCCGCTGCCGAGGGTGAGGGTCTTGGTGGTGCCGGTGCGGTTGTTGACGACTTTTCCGAGAAAGGCGCCAGTGGTGCCGGAAAGGCCGTTGATGGAGACATCGAAGCCATTGATGTCGAGGATGCCGGTGTTGGCGGCGCTGGCGTTCCCATCAAGCACGACATTTCCCGTAGCTGAGCCGGAAGGAATGGCGGCGGCGGCTCCTGCTTGGAGGGTGCCGCCGGAGATGACGGTGTTTCCTGAGTAGGTATTGGAGCCGGAGAGGGTGAGGATGCCGGTGCCGGTCTTGGTGAGGGAGAGAGCCCCGCCACCACTGCCGTTTTGGAGAACTCCGGCGAAGGTGGTGTTGCTGGACTGGGCGATGGTGAGGGTGGCGGCGGTGCTGGTGGCGTTTTCGATGACGGCAGAGCCCGGGACGGCATTGGTGACGAGGCTGGCGAGGGTGATGCTGTTGCCGTTGAGCTGGAGCTTGGTGCCGACGGCGGCATTGGCTCCGAAGGTGAGGGCGTTGGGGGTGGCGCTGTTGAGGGCACCGGCGTTGGCGAGCTGGAGGATGCCGCCGTTGACGGTGACACCGCCGGTGAAGGTGTTATTTCCGCTGAGGGTGAGGCTGCCAGTGCCGGTTTTCGTGAGGCCGAGGGTGCCGCTGCCGTTTTGGATAACTCCGGAAAAACTGCCATTTTTGTTGTTTCCGCCAGCGGTGAAGGTGATGGCCCCCGCGGTGCTGGAGGTGATGATGCCGCTGCCGGAAAGGCCGTTGACGAGGAGGCTGCGGTTGTTGAGATCGAGGGTGCCGTTGACCGTGAGGTCGCCCTTGCCGGTGCCGGAGGGGATGGCGGCGGTGCCACCGAGTTTCAGGGTGCCTGCGGTGATGGTGGTGTTTCCGGAGTAGGTGTTCGCGCCGCTGAGTGTGAGGATGCCGCTGCCGGTTTTGACGAGGTTTCCGGTGCCGCTGCCGGTGTTGCTGGTGATAATGCCGCCGTAAGTTAGCTCGCCGGAAACGACGTTGATCGTGCCGTCTCCTTGGCCGCTGGAGGGACCGATCGCGAGGCCGCGGTTCGAGTTCAGCGTGAAGGTGCCGGAGGTGGAAAGGATGCCACCGTCGATGACGAGGCTAGAGGCGGTGGCGCTGCCGGGAGCGCTGCCGAGGTTGTTATCTGCGGTGATCGAAAGGGTGCCGCCGGTGATGCGAGTGGCACCGGTGTAGGTGTTGGCATTCGACAGCGTGAGGCTGCCGGAGCCGGTTTTCGTGAGCCCACCGGAACCGCTGCCGATGATGCCGGAGATCAGCGTGTTTCCAGCCCCGGCGATGGTGAGGAGATTGCTGCCATTGATGATCGAGCCGCCGAGGGTGAAGGTGCCGGAGCTACTGGTGAAGGTCCTAGCCGCGCCGAGCGTGGAGTTGATCCCCCAAGTGTTGGTGCCGGAGGTGGTGAAGTCACCGTTCAGGGTCAGGGCGTTGCCGGAAATATTGAAGCCTCCCGAATTGAAGGTGACTGCTCCGACGTTCGTTAGGACTCCACCCGAAATGTCATTGCCGTTTGTCAAGCGCGTGACCCCTGAAAAAATGAGGGCGTCCCCGCTCACTGGGGCCGTGCCACCCCAGTTCGCTGCCGTGGACCAATTATTATCCGCGCCACCGCCGTTCCAAGTGATGGTGGCGGCAGAACTGAAACCCACCGCACTGAACGCCACCGCCGACGTCCATCCTCTCAATCGATTGCGGAAATAAAAATCGCGCAGAAGGGCGGAACCAAGCGGAAAAGTAGGGATTTTCATGAAGATTGGATGAATTAGAATTCCATCAACGTCCCTGTTGTGGGTCGTAATTTTTGGTTTGCAAATAATTACTAATCAGCTATTTAGATCTCGAAGTTAATCGACGTTCTATGGCCGATTATGGGGAGAACTGTCGGATTTAAGGAGCGTTCTGATCTCAACACTTATTTTACGAGTTGGGGCTTGTGGGTGAACCTTATTCGTTGTGAGCGAGAGCTCTCTGCCTAGCTTTCTCCCAAGTGATTCCACGCCTCGTCATCCCTGAACTGCTCGACCACCTCCCTGCCGACGATCCGGAGGCACAGCGCAGCCGCCGCGACTTGCGGCGAATCAATTTCCTGATGGGGAACGAACGCTGGGTCTGCCGGATGCTCGCCCGCCATCCCGAACCCGCCAGTCGAGGAATCGTCGAGATCGGCGCGGGGGATGGGATGCTTTGCGGGAAACTCGCACGCCAGTTTCCACATGCAGCGGTGGCGGCCTACGATCTTGCCCCACGGCCATTGAATCTAGACCCACGGGTGGACTGGAAACAGGGAAATATTTTTACCGCAGCGGTCCCGCAAACGTCCGGGGTGCTGGTGGCAAATTTATTTCTCCATCACTTCGAGGGCGAGGCGTTGCTCGCTCTGGGTCAGTGGTTTCGAAATTTTAAAATTCTGGTATTCAGCGAGCCGGACCGTGCCCGGCTGCCGCATTTCCTCGGCGGGCTATTGCATCCTTGGATCAACCGGGTGACCCGGCATGACATGCACGTGAGCATCACCGCAGGATTCCGCGCAGGGGAAATCTGTCAGCTTCTCGGTCTCGATCCGGCTTGTTGGCAGGCTCGCGAATCTTCCACATGGCGTGGGGCAAGACGTGTGATAATCTGGAGAAATTGAATCGGGAAATCACCATCGCGGGCGGCGGATTAGCAGGATTATCGTTAGCGACCGCGCTGCGTCTTCACGAGGTGCCGGTGACCGTGCTAGAAGCGGGAAGTTATCCACGCCACCGGGTCTGCGGGGAGTTCATTTCCGGCGTCAGTCGGGAAACGCTGACCTCGCTCGGCATCGCGGATTTGTTCGCCGACGCCCACCGCCACCAGACGCTGGCATGGCACGAGCGCGGTCGGTTACTCCACCGGGATCAGTTGAAGGAACCCGCACTCGGGATTTCCCGCCACCTGTTGGACGAACGTCTCTGGCAGCGGGTCATTTCGTTAGGAGGCACCGTCCGCACTAGCAGCCGGGTCTTACCCGAACCCCGCGAAGGGCTCGCATGGACCGCAGGACGCCGCCCGAGAAATGGCCCATGGATCGGCCTCAAGGCGCATGTGAAATCCGTGCCGATGACGGCGGACTTAGAAATGCACGCTGGAACCAATGGCTATGCCGGATTAGCGAACGTCGAGGACGGCTGGACGAATATTTGCGGCCTATTTCGCATCGATCGATCCATCCGCGCAAGTGGCTCTGACCTGCTAGCGGCCTATCTGGAGGCAGGTGGAAACAAGACTCTCGCTGCCGTGCTGCGGACTTGCGAGTGGCGCGAACATTCCTTTTCCGCGATGGCGGGATTCGAGCTCGGCCGCCAAGTGGCCGTGCCCGGGCTGCTAACCTTGGGCGACGCAGAAAGCATCATCCCGCCATTCACCGGCAATGGCATGTCGATGGCATTTCAAGCAGCGGAGAGCGCGGTCTCACCTCTATCAGGATGGTCGCACGGCGAGCTTTCATGGCAGGATGCGGTCAATCAGGTGCGGAATGCGGTGAGGCGCAGATTCCGGCGCAGATTAGCCACCGCAAGTGCCCTTCACCCGATCCTGCTCGACTCCAGCGGAAGGTCGCTGTTGCAAATTCTGTCCACCGCCCGTCTGCTGCGATTCCAACCAATGCTGGCACTGATCCGCTAGATTTTCCGAATTTCTCATGTATCTCCGCTCCCTCGCCACGGCCGTCCCACCCCACTCATTTACCCAAGAATCCTGTTGGCAAGCGATGCAGGACGGCGGGCTTCTCTCCCATCTCAAGCCAAGGTCTGCCCGGCTGATGGAGAAAATCCTCACCGGCGGGACCGCAGGAATCCACTCGCGGAATCTAGCGCTCGAGTCTATCGGCGAATCATTCGGCCTCGATGCCGAGCAACTCAACAACCGCTTCGAACACGAAGCCCCACGCCTCGCCGGAAACGCACTGACCGCTGCGCTAGAAAAATCTGGACGACTGGCGACAGAGATCGACGCGCTTTTCGTCTGCACCTGCACCGGCTATCTCTGCCCAGGCCTGACCAGCCACATCGCCGAGCAAATCGGCCTGCGGCATGATGCCTTTCTCGCAGACATCGTCGGCCTCGGCTGCGGCGCGGCGATCCCCACGATGCGCGCTGCCCAAGGATTTCTCGCTGCAAATCCCGGAGCCGTCGTCGCAACGGTGGCGGTAGAAATTTGCTCGGCAGCGTTTTTCGCGAATGATGATCCGGGTGTGCTCATCAGCCTGTGCCTCTTCGGCGATGGTGCAGCGGCAACGATCTGGACCGACCACGGCGCAGAGGGAGATTGGCAAGTAGGCCATTTCACCACCACCCATCGGCCAGCGGAGCGGGAAAAAGTCCGCTTCGTCAACGCGGCAGGAAAACTCAAAAACCAGCTCCATCGCGCAGTGCCAGCACTCGCGGCAGAAGCAGTGGCAGAGCTATATGCACTACGCCAAGCCGAGCCAGACCAAGTGCTCGCCCACTCCGGCGGGCGCGATGTAGTCGAGGCATTAGAAAGCGTGCTGCCATTTCAGCTCACCGAGACCCGCGACGTGCTCCGAGACCATGGAAACATGAGCAGCCCAGCAGTGCTCTTCGCGCTGGAACGGCGGCTTGCGGGAAATCACCCCCAAGACCAGCGGCTCTGGCTCACCGCATTCGGAGCCGGCTTCGCCGCCCACGCCTGCGAAATGTGGCGCTAAACGTGGTTGCGGCGTCTCGCCGCAACGACTCATGGTCCAAGATTACATTTCCTCGAAACGCAGCAACCACCGCGCACTTTTCGCGGACACGCCAGATTTCCACGAGCGGGTTGCACTCTCGGATTCTGCTGCTGAAACGGTCGGCACACCGGAACTTTGATTTCGGAACTCAATGGCTGGCCTCCGTCTTCACTTGCCCATGCCACACCCAGAACATTACTGCTACCAGCGTAGGGTTCGTGGCCAGAGTGACTGGCTAAGTTTCCTCTGTAAGTCTATTGTAGTCTCGATTTCAAGCCGGTTTATCCCGGCGCTTTCCCTGACCCAAATGATACCATCTCAATTCGAACGTGTATCCCTGGTCGCACACTTTTGCGATAGATAACATTCGAGCAAGCTTTCAAATGACTTCCAACTTTCTAGTTCTTTAACAGCTCCAGGAGTAATAAGAAATCCTTTGTCCGGACAACCAATGGGTTTGGTAATTTGAAACTGGCCCAGAATATTTTTAAATTTGCCAACAAGAATAACGTGAAAAGACACAGATTCATCCGTCACAGCAGAACAACTATATTTATCACTAATCAATAAATTTAAGGACCTTAAAAAGACACCTGATTCTTTGTAATTTAGTCGATACAACTTCAAATTATTTCTAGTCAGTTTGTCTTCAGAAAAAACACCTTTCATATTCTTAGTAACAAATACACTACCGTCCCACGGCCTGAGCATGTTGCTCCCAGAGCCTCGATTTGGCGGGGCCTTGAGCGTGTTTTGGGGAAATGCCGATTGCGAGTTTTTTGC
>JAYUHS010000088.1:0-5263 GCA_043766715.1 Luteolibacter sp. | reverse complement strand
CGCTCACGCTTGGCACCGCGCTTGCCATCCTCCACTGGGGTAGGGTCGAGGGTGATGCCGGCATGGGTTGCTTCTGCGGCGAGCTTGTCAAAACTGGTGCGCTCGATTTCGTAGCACTGGTTTTCCCGCCAGCCGAGAACTGCGCCGACGCAGAGGATGAGCAGTGAGAGCGCGATGGAGATTTTCATGATCCGAGAGCAGGTTACTTGAGTCGGCCGAGGAAATCCTCGCGCTGTTTGGTGTCGGAAATCTTTGCGATCAGAGCGCGGACTTCTTCGCTGGGTTGCTGTTTTAAATCACAAGAAGTGAGAAAACCGATGAGGACCTCGTCATTACCGCTCGTCGTATGATATTGGTTGGCGAGAGCAGCAGCTTCGGGGAAACTCAGCTTTTGATCCGCCCTCATCGACTCACCGATGACCGTGCCAGTGAGCTTGTCCGCAGTCCCCGGCGCTTGGCTGGCCACCCACTTGCGCATGGTGTCGATGTCCTCGCGGCTGACTTTTTTATCCTGCAAGAGCTGCCGGATTCTTGCCCCCGCAGCCTTCTCAACGCAGACGGCGCGTTCGGCGGGAGTGGCCTTGATACAGTCCAGATACTCGGTGACCTCGGTGTAACCCTTCCTTGCCATGTTACTTGCCTGCTGCGTGAAGCACTCGGACTGGGCTTTTTGCGACAGCCCAGTGCGGACCAGATTGGCATGGGCAAGCTGCGCTTCGGCCGTGGCGAAATTTCTTATCTTCCGCAGGGCCTCGCCACGCTGGTCTTCCGGTAAGGATTTCAACCGGGCAGTAGCAGCGGCAATGTCGGTGGAAATCAGTTCCCCGATCAATGATCCTTCAAACTCAATCCGTGCCGCATTCTTGCCATCCAGCGACTTGCTATCGAACTTCCCGGCGGCGATCTGCTGGTCGAACCAAGCGGTCGCTGCCGCTGGATTCTTGCTGGCCCAACTCTTCATCGCGCGGGTGAGTAGTACGCGCAGCCTTCCGTCCTCGCTATCGATCTGGTCAAGACAGTGTCGCAGTGCAAGCTCCGCGTCCTTCTCGCATAGCCCGTGAAGCAACTGGCGCTCGAGTTCTCCTTTTGAATCGGCAGGCAGATCGAGCGTCGCGATTTCAGCTAACGCAGCAACCAGCTCTTCCTTGGACAGTGCGAGGATCTTGATCCGGAGCCGCAGGAGAGCCTGCGTGTCGCCGCTGCCCTGCATTTCCGCGATCTGACCGGCCATTTTTTTCAAGTTGATGGGTTCCTTATCCGACGCGAGCGGGTTCGCCGATTTCGCCGATTTCGCGGTCGAAACGGTAGCCTCTGCTCCCGGGCCGGAAGAGCGGTCGGCGAGGCGCACCTTCAGAGCAGTGTTTCTCATCCGCAGCGAGTCCGTCGCACTGTGTTTACGATCGAGCCAAGCGACGACCAAAACCAACGAAACGATCGGTGGGATGAAAAATGTAACTTTCAAAATTCCGCAGGTAATAAGTTCTGAGCTGGCTGTCTGCTAGGGTCACTTGATCCCGTGCAGTTTCTTGAACGCTTCCTTGGCCGCTTCGTCGTTCGCGGGCCATTTCTGATAGATGTTCCCAAGTGTCTCCTCGCGGTCTTGGCCGGGTGGCAGGGTCATCGCCCATTGCGCGGCGCTGTCAGGTTCATACTTGGCAAGCGTCTCGGCATAACTGCGGATGGAAATATTTTTGGTAGGACCGACGGGGGTTGCTGCCAGCCATTTACCGGCGGCTTCATAGTCAGTTTTCGTCCAGTTTTGGACCATCTCGGAGATGAAGTTCTTGGATTTCTCAACGGGCAGATTAACACCGATCCACTCGATCCATTGGCCGCTTTCCTCGCGGTAATTATGGTAAGTTAGGCCAGAACTCGCCACTAGGTACTCCAAGTCCGGCCCGGTGCTTGCGATCCATTTACTACCCGCCTCGAAGCCATCCCTCACAGCGTCTTGACCCAAGGTCCGCAGAGCGTTCTTCGTTGCATTATCCCGCATCTCACCCTCCGGAAGCGTGGCAAGGTAGCTACGAAGGGCGGTGAGCGTGGCGGTGCGCTCTTCAGAGTTTTTGGGCGCATTGACAATATTGCGGATGGCTTGCTCTCCGTCCTTCAGTCCGAGTTGGGTGATAAGTTGGAACGCGAGCTTAGGATCATTCCCCGCTGCGCCGGAAATGATCCCAGACTTGGTGTTGTCATCCACGAGATCGGGAAATTTCGTACTGTTGGCACGCACCCATCCGAGGGCTGCTGCCGGATCGTCCTTGGCCCACTTGGCAAGCGAGGTGGACATGGCTCCCTTGATTGCGCCTTCATTCTTTAGCCGATCTGAGGATTCAGTAAACAGCGCCAGCGCGGCCTGAGGGTCATCATTGGCCAGCGTCATGATCGAGAGCCCAATGATGCCTTCTCGGGACTCATCCGTGAGGTCCTTGTTCGCACGAACCTCGGCGATGAGGCTTTTCAACTGTGCGGGATTCAGTGCCTTCATCTGATCCTTGAATTCTTGGATCTTCTGCCGCGTGGCCTCGTCGGG
The DNA here is from genome assembly GCA_043766715.1 of Luteolibacter sp. GTDB lineage: Bacteria > Verrucomicrobiota > Verrucomicrobiia > Verrucomicrobiales > Akkermansiaceae > Luteolibacter. The sequence continues at coordinate 2,730 of JAYUHS010000088.1, read as the reverse complement.
CGGGCCACCTTTTTTCTCAAGGGCCTCCATTTCCGTCACGAAGCGGATGACCTCGGCAGCGGTGATCTTGGTATCCGCCCCCTTGTCCTCGTGCTGTTGCTCGCGCTTGGTGGTGCGCACGCCACCTTTTTTTTGGGTAGCGTCTAGGGGATTGCCAGACTTGGCAGTTTCCGCGGCCTGCTTGTCACGGTTCACTCGGGCTGTCGCTTGCCGCTGCAATTCCTGCCAACCGAGAACCGAGCCTAGGGCAAGGATGAGAAGTGAGAGTGCGATGGAGATTTTCATGATCTGGCAGTGGGCTATTTGAATCGGCTGAGGACTTCCTCACGTTTTTTCACATCGGAAATCTTTTGGGCAAGGACCCGAGCCTCTTCCTTGGAGTCCTTGTTCGGGTAATAAGCCATTAGAAAACCGATGAGCACATCGTCATTGCCACTTGCCTCGTGGTACTGGGTGGCGAGGGCGGCGGCTTCGGGAAACCCCAGCTTGTGGGTGGCTTCAGCGAGCGCGCTGCCGGTCACTTTATCGGTCGTTCCCGGGGCCTGGCTGGCCGCCCACTCACGCATGGCATCGAGGTCCTCACGAGTGACTTTTTTATTCTGCGACAGCTCATCGATTTTAGACCTTGCCGCCCGCTCCACGCAGATGGCGCGCTCGGCGGGAGTGGCCTTGATGCGGTCCAGATAACCGGTGATCTCCGTGTAACCCTTTTCCCTCAGCCCGATATGGATCTGCCATTCGAAATAGTCGGTCTGAGCTTTTTCCGGTAGCCCATTGCGAATCAGATTGGCATACGCGAGCTGGTCCTCGTCCTTGATGTCGAAGCGACTGCCCTCCAGTGAGTCTATACGCTGGTCTTCCGGTAAGGATTCCAAGCGGGCGGCAGCGGCAGCAGGGTCAGTGGAATTTAACGCCACGATCAATGAGCCCTCGAACTTCATCCGCTCAGGGCTCTTGCCGTCGAGAGCCTTACTATCAAATTTCCCAGCGGCGATCTGCTGGTCGAACCACGCGATCGCAGCCGTTGGATTTTTACCGGCCCAGCCCGCCATCGCGGTGGCAAGTCGCGAGGCCATTCCCTCATTTTGGTCCTCCATTAGACTAAAATAGTGCGTCAGCGCATACTCCGGATCCTTCTGGCAGAGTGACCCGAGCACTAGGATTTGGAGCATCTGTCGCGACTTTTTGTCAGTCACGTCGAGAGTGGCGAGCTCATCCAGTGCGGAAATGAGTTCTTCCTTGGACAACGCGTTAAACTTCTCCATGAGGCGAAGATAAGACTGAAATTGGGCCTCGCTGATGCGGCCATGCATTCCCGCAATCTGAGCGGTCACCGTTTTCCAGTTGATGGGTTCTTTTTGCTTTGTTTGTCGATTCGTCGATTTCGATTTCAACGGGGCCGCCTCGGGTCCCATGCCGGAGGAACGAGCGGCGAGGACGGATTGATGGACGGTACTTTCCTCCTCCAGTGTGGAAATGGAACTGCGCTCGCGGCCGATCCAACCCACCACGAAAATCACCAAAACCAACGAAATAACCGGCAGGATGAAGTGAGTGGGTTTCGACATTCCACATGCAATAAACTCTCCCGCCGCCTGTCAATGGCCTGATTATCAAAGTCCAAGGGAATTTCCGTAAGGGTCTTTGCGGGAATCTGAAGCTGCCATTTCAGAGCACAAACGGCTGGCTCCTTGCTAGGGTCACTTGATCCGGTGGAGTTTCTTGAACACCTCCTTGGCGGCTTCGTCGTTCGCGGGCCAATTTTGATAGATATTCTCAAGTGTCTCTTCGCGGTCCTTGCCGGGCGGCAGAGTCATCGCCCATTGCGCGGCGCTTTCGGGTTCGTAGCTGGCAACCGTCTCGGCGTAGCTGCGGATGGAAATGTTTTTGGTAGGACCGGCGGGAGTCGCTGCCAGCCATTTCCCTGCGGCCTGATAGTCGTTCTCCGTCCAGTCTTGGATCAAGCGACGGATGCTGTTTTTCGACTTTTCTCCATTCAGTTTGGCACCCATCCACTCCACCCATCTGCCGCTTTCCTCGCGTTTGATACTATGAAGAACGCTAGAAGCCTCCTCCAACTGCTCCGAGTTCAGCCCGGCACTTTCGATCCATTTACTACCCGCCTCGAAGCCATCCCTCACGGCGTTTTGAGCTAGGACCCGCAGAGCGCTCTTCGACGCCTCATCCCGCTTTTCGCCCTCGGGCAGAGTCGCAAGGTATTCACGAAAAGCGGTGAGAGTGGCGGTGCGCTCTTCAGGGTTTTTGGGCGCATCCACAATATTGCGGATGGCGTCGTCTCCGTTCTTGAGTCTAAGCTCGCTGATGAGCCTGAAGGCGAGCTTGGGATCATTCGCCGCCGCGCCGGAGATCAGCCCGCGCTTGGCGTCGTCATTTACCAGATCAGGAAATTTCGCGCTGTTGGCTCGCACCCATGCGAGGGCTGCTGCCGGATCGTCCTTGGCCCACTTGGCAAGCGAGGTGGGTATGACGTGCTTTCCCATGCCGTTTTCCCCAAGAAAATCGGGTGACTCGGTGACGAGCGTCAGCGCCGCTGCTGGGTGATCACTGGCCAGCATCATGATCGAGAAGCTGATGAGGTTTTCTCGGGACTCCTCCTTGAGGTCCTTACTCGCACGGACCTCGGCGATGAGGAGTTTCAATTGGGCAGGATTCAGTGCCATCATCCGATCCATGAACTCGAGAGCCATCTGCTGCGTGGCCTTGTCGGGC
>JAYUHS010000087.1:0-5264 GCA_043766715.1 Luteolibacter sp. | reverse complement strand
GTGCTGAAGGCTACCGCGAAGGTAAGGTGCCGCTTCAAACTCTGCGTGTGCCACTCGACTATGGTTTTGCTGAAGCCCGCACCCTCTACGGCATCATTGGCGTAAAATGCTGGGTCAACAAAAAGGAAGACGATGGCACGGGTGGCCGCCCTCCAGGGCGCGACAACCGGGGTGGTGGCCGTGGCGGAGATCGCGGAGGCGACCGTCGCCCGCCGAACCGCAACTGATCATTTCAATTTTCAAAAATCTAATTTTAACTTTTAGGAGGACCGAGTCATGCCTTTGATGCCCAAACGAACCAAGTTCCGCAAGAGTCACCGCGGAAGTCGAGCTGGAAATGCCCAGCGTGGAACCACCGTCGCCTTCGGTGACTTCGGTCTGCAAACCCTTGATCGCGGATGGATGACCAACCGCCAGATCGAAGCTTGCCGGATCGCAATCAACCGCTCGCTGAAGCGGAAAGGAAAAGTCTGGATCCGCGTTTTCCCACACAAGTCGATCACCTCCCGCCCACCGGAAACTCGAATGGGTAAAGGCAAAGGTGCTGTCGAAGGTTGGGTGGCAGTCATCCGGCCAGGTAACATGCTTTTCGAAATCGGTGGTGTTCCCGAGTCTGCTGCGAAGGAGGCCATGCGTCTTGCTTCCTACAAGCTTGGCATCCGCACTCGCCTTGTCGCCCGCAATCCGCACGCCTGATCCGTCCGATCAATCTTATTTAAAATCCGTCTGAACCATGGCCAAAACCAAAGCCAAAGAGACCAGCCAACTTTCCGCCGACGAACTCCAAGTCCGTCTGAAGGAACTCAAGCAGGAAGCTCTCAATCTCCGTCTCCAACGCGCCACTGGCTCCTTGGAAAATCCTGCCCGTATCAAGCAAGTGCGTCGTGAGACTGCTCGCATCATGACTGCGGTCACTGTCAAGAAAAGCGCCTAACTTATCCACGCTGCTACCACTCCTATCATGAGCGAGACTACTCCGGACGCCCAAGTCCATCTTCGTAAAACCCGCGTCGGCGTGGTCATTTCCAACAAAATGGAAAAGACCCTCGTCGTCGAACACGTTGCCCGTGTTCCCCATCCTAAGTTCAACAAAATCGTCAAGCGCTCGAAGAAATACTACGTGCACGACGAGACCAACCAAGGTCAGATCGGCGACCGAGTGCGTATCGTCGAAACCAAGCCGCTCTCTAAGCTGAAGCGGTGGACGCTTGCCGAGGTCATCTCGCATTGAGCGAGTCGCACCTTTTTCCTAACTCACACATTTCAATTTCTTAAGTCATGATTCAGATGGAAACCATGCTGGTCGTCGCGGATAACACCGGGGCACGCAGCGCAAAAATGATCGGCGTGCTCGGCAAGCGCAGCCGCACCGCCTCGATCGGCGATGTAATCACCTGCCACATTCGTGACTCGATCCCGACCGCTGCGGTGAAAAAAGGCAGCGTGGTGAAGGCCGTTGTCGTTCGCACCGCTTACCCGATTCGCCGTGCGGATGGTTCGGTGCTTCGTTTCGACTCAAACGCCGTCGTCATCATCGACAAAGACAACAACCCTCGCGGCACTCGGATCTTCGGACCCGTTGCCCGTGAGCTTCGTGAGCGCTCGTTCATGAAGATTGTTTCTCTTGCACCTGAGGTTCTTTGAGCCTACGCCAGTCGCCCTCAACCAATTCAATCTTCTAATTTCATGAGCCGCATCAAGACGCACGTCAAAAAAGGCGATCAAGTCGAAATCATCGCCGGCAATCACAAGGGCAAGCGCGGCACCGTGCTCCTTGTGAATGCTGCTAAGGGCAAGGTCACCGTCGAAGGTGGCCGCCCTATCATCAAGGCCGTCAAAGCCACCGAAGGCGACGCCGGTGGTCTTAAGACCATCGACGGCACCATCCATATCTCCAATGTCAAGAAAGTGGGCTGAAGCGAAAGCTTCCACCCGCGCTTAAGCGTCTGAGCAATCAGCGCTGACCCGCAAAGAAAATGAGTACTCCAGTATTACAACAACAGTATAAGGACAAGGTTGTCCCGGCTCTTCAGAAGAAGCTCGGCTACACCAACCTCCACCAAGTCCCACGTCTGGAAAAGATTGTGGTTACCTCCTGCATGGGCAAAGCACCCGACCGCAAGGTCGCCGTGGACGATGCGGTCAATGAGATTCAAAAGATCACCGGCCAGCGCCCATCCATCACCTTTTCGAAAAAGGCAGTTGCTAACTTCAAGTTACGCGAAGGCGAAGCCCTCGGAGCTCGCGTCACCCTACGTGGCCCCCGGATGTGGGAATTCCTGCATCGGTTCATCAACGTCACTGCTCCTAACATCCGTGACTTTCGCGGGATTTCCTCCAAGTCATTTGATGGTCGTGGAAATTATGCATGTGGCATCAGTGAACAGTCGATTTTCCCGGAAATCGAGATCGATCAAATCAAGCGCACGATCGGCTTCGACTTGATCTTTGTCACCACCGCACCAACCGACGCCGAGGGCCGCGAGCTTCTCATGGAGCTTGGGATGCCTTTCCGCGACATGAAGAAAGCCAACGAGATCGCAGCCGAAGCCGAAGCTGCTGCCGCCAACTAACACCACGGACCCAATTTAAAAGAAATACCTGTTATGGCAGTTCTCACCGATCCAATTTCCGATTTCCTCACGCGTTTTAAAAACGCAGCCCGCGCGGGTAATGAGGAATTCTCCGCTCCTTATTCCAAGATCAAGGCGGACATCGCCCGCATTCTCCAAGAAGAAGGCTACCTCTGGAACTACGAAGTCGTCACTGGCGAGCGCACCACGCTCAAGGCCAAGCCGAAGTTCATCGACGGGCGCTCCGTCCTCACGGACCTCAAGCGCGTCTCCACACCGGGCCGTCGTCAATATGTCGGCGCAGGTGAAGTGCCACGTGTCATGTCCGGCCTTGGTATTTCCATCCTCTCCACTTCGAAGGGGGTCATGTCCGGCGGTTCCGCCAAAAAGCAAAATCTCGGTGGCGAGCTACTCGCCAACGTCTGGTAAAACCCTCACTCGTTAAAGGAAACTACTACCATGTCACGAGTCGGTCTAAAACCAATCTCTCTCCCGGAAAAAGTCGCCGTCAAGTTAGACGGACGCACGGTCATCGTCGAAGGCCCCAAGGGCAAACTCGACTTTCCGCTTCCGGACGGTATCTCACTCAAATCGGAGGACGGCACCGTTGTCGTCTCTCGTGCTAGCGAGCTTCGCCAGCACCGTGCCCTCCACGGCACGGCTCGCAGCCTTGTCCAAAACATGATCGTCGGTGTATCCACTGGTTTTGTGAAGGATCTGGAAATCATCGGTGTCGGTCTTCGCGCCGCAGTCAAGGGTTCGGATCTCGATCTTTCCCTTGGCCGGTCCCACCCGTTGCTTCACCCGATTCCTTCGGGCTTGAGTGTAACGGTCGTGGAAAACACCAAGATCAAGGTCGAGGGAATCGATAAGCAGCTCGTCGGTCAGTTCGCTGCCGAGGTGCGTGGCTTCTATCCTCCTGAGCCCTACAAAGGCAAAGGCGTCCGCTACGTCGGTGAAAAAGTTCGCCGCAAAGAAGGCAAGAGCGTCGGCAAGTAATCCACGTCCGTCGTCACCCACTTCAACACATTTACGGCAACATGAGCACTATCAATCGCAAGTCGATCCGCCGCCGCGTTCACAATCGGATCCGCCGCAAGGTCAGCGGGACCGCCGAGCGCCCGCGTCTCGCAGTTCACTACTCCAATCAACACATCTACGCCCAAGTCATCGACGACGCGGCTGGCAGGACTTTAGTTTCCGCCTCCACGCTCGATAAGTCCTTCGAAAAGGCATCCTCGAACGTCGAGAGTGCCCAGAAGGTCGGTGCGCTCCTCGCCGAGCGGGCCAAGGGATCCAACATTAGCGCGGTGGTCTTCGACCGCGGTGGTCACCTCTATCATGGTAAGGTCAAAGCCCTCGCCGACGCAGCCCGTGAAGCCGGACTCAAATTCTAACGCTCTGACCTGACAAACCTCATGGTAACAATTCCAGAAAATCAAGCTCCTGCACCCACTCCAGCACCAGCGGCTCTGCCGCTCGGTCCAGTCGCAGGCTCCGGCAGCCCGGGCGGCTATCAAGGTAATCGCGGCCAAGGCGGCGGTTATCAAGGTGGTGGCGGCGGCGGTGGTGGCTACCAAGGCGGTGGCCAAGGTGGTCGCGGCCGTGGTGGCCCACGCCGGGAAGAGCGTGCTGCTCCGACTGACGCAGAGGGAAATGAACTGTCCGAAAAGGTCGTGTTCATCAACCGTTGCGCTAAGGTCGTCAAAGGCGGACGCCGCTTTAGCTTCTCCGCACTTGTCGTGACCGGTAACAAGGTCGGTAAGGTCGGACTCGGCTACGGCAAGGCAAACGAAGTGGCAGATGCCATCAAGAAGGCCAGCGAAGGTGCCCGCAAGGTGCTCGTGCCAATGAGTATCGTCGATGGCACGATTCCTCACGAAATCTATGCCGAATACGGCGGTGGTAAGGTTCTCCTGAAGCCAGCCTCACCAGGAACCGGTATCATCGCTGGTGGCGGGGTGCGTGCGGTTTGCGAAGCCGTTGGTATCCGCGACATTCTGGCAAAGTCGATGGGCTCCTCTAACCACGCAAACGTCGTGAAAGCGACTCTCAAGGCGTTGTCCCAACTCCGCACCCGTGACCAAGTGCTCGGTGCACGCGGTAAGAAAAAGCGCGATAAGGCGATTTAACTCATAACTTTTTAAAACAATGGAACTCCATTTATTCAGCCCGAATCCGGGATCAAAGCACCGGAACAAGCGTCTCGGCTGCGGAGAAAGCTCTGGGCGCGGCAAGACTGCCGGCAAAGGTAACAAGGGTCAAAAGGCTCGCTCAGGTTCCGGCACTCGTGTCGGCTTCGAGGGTGGCCAGATGCCTCTTCACCGTCGTCTTCCGAAACGTGGTTTCAACAACTACGACTTCCGAGACAAGGTTGCCGTTTTCAACGTCGGCGAACTCGATGATCTGTTCGACGCAGGGGCCACAATTGATGAGGCAGCGCTCAAGGGCCAAGGTTTGATCAATGGCACTTACGACAAGGTCAAGGTTCTCGGCATTGGCGAGGTCACCAAGGCATTCCATGTCGTAGTGTTCAATGCCAGTGCTTCCGCTCGTGAAAAGATCGAAAAAGCGGGTGGTACGGTTACTGTCCCGACCGCTTGATCGTCCCTAGTTAATCTTTGATTTCCGATGAGGAAGCGCAGCCCGCGCTTCCTCATCGTGTTTATAATCCCAGCGCCATTCTCCTCA
>JAYUHS010000086.1:0-13942 GCA_043766715.1 Luteolibacter sp. | reverse complement strand
TCGGTGGTTGCTGCGTCTCGCAGCAACAGACTCGGAGCATGAATCGTTGCAGCGAGACGCTACAACCACGATTTCACTCCACAAAAAAACCGCACTCGATGAGGAGTGCGGTTTTTTGAAATCCAGAGAAATTAACGCTTCGAGAACTGGAAGCGGGCGCGGGCACCGGGCTGGCCGGGCTTTTTCCGTTCCTTCATCCGTGGGTCACGAGTGAGGAAACCGAGCGGCTTGATCACCTTGCGGTGCTCGGGGTCCACTTGGGTGAGTGAACGCGAAATCGCATGGCGGATCGCGATCGCTTGAGCCTGCTTGCCACCGCCTTTGACGACGACGTTGAGGTCAAATTTGTTGGAAAGTGAAAGGGCCAAAAACGGTGCGAGCACGCCATTCTGAAGCTCGATGGTCGGAAGGTATTCCTCGAACGAGCGGCGGTTGATGGTGATTTGACCGGTGCCTTCGGTCATCCAGACGCGGGCGACAGCGGTTTTGCGGCGGCCGGTGGCGCTTTGAGTGGTGGTGGCGGACATTTGGGAAAGGGTGAAATTATTTAACAGCGTGGGCGACTGGAGCTTGAGCTTCGTGTGGGTGGGACTCACCGGCATAGACCTTGAGCTTGCCGAACTGGGCGCGACCAAGGCGGGTCTTCGGGATCATGCCCCAAACGGCGCGCTCGACGAGTAGGATCGGGCGGCGCTCACGGACGATGCGTGGAGTCTCGACCTTCTGGCCACCGACCCAACCGGAGAATCGGGTGTAGATCTTGGTGGTTTCCTTGGTCCCGGTGAGGACGCACTGATCGGCATTGATGACGACGACGAAATCTCCGGTATCAACGTGGCTGGTGAAAATCGGCTTGTGCTTGCCGCGGAGCAGGCGTGCTGCCTCTACGGCGACTTGACCGAGGACCTTGCCCTTGGCGTCGATCACATACCACTTGCGCTCGACTTCGTGCGGCTTGGCGGAAAACGTCTTCATGTGCTTGTAATAAAAAAATGGCTTCGGACACACGGCATGTGCGAAGGGATCGGGAAACTAGAGAGCCTGTTTCTAGGTGTCAACCGGGAAATCGTTGGAAAATTTCTTGGGATTCTGTCCTCGCTGGGTGGGTTATTTGTCGTCCTTCGGCAGCAGAGTAAATCCCTTGAGAAAGGGCTTCGGGAACCATCCTGAAAACAATTCGTCCACTGGGATTGGTGTACCGTCATCGAGAAATTTTGAATCGATACTCACCGACATCGAACTCCTTGGCTGGCGAAAAGATGCGAATATTTTACCGTTAGGCTGTCGGGTAATCGTGAGGACCGGGAAGGATTTTTCGCCCGTGGGGTATAGTTTGTCCCACTGGGTGGAAGAGATCAGGACGTCAGCCAGATCGGCAGACAAAGAGGCGCGGATTCCTTCTTGGATCTTTGGGGCGATGGTTTTGGAAAAGGGTTCCATCGCCCGGTTGTCCAAGTGGATTTCACTTTCGTTGACTTGGATCGGCTTGATTAGCTTTATCCCCTCCGCAGAAATCTCGGAACTGATATCTTTGAGTAGTTTGTGGATGTCATTTGTTTCCCGTTCCGTGGCTCCAAATAGCGTGAGGGAGTTCTTCATTCCGTCTTGAAGCTTCTGAAAATCAAAGTCGCCTTTGGATTTTTCGCGGATCATTCCAGCGATGGTTGTCAGCGGGAGCGAAACGCTTGGCTCACTGGGTTTCTTTGTTTCGTCCCGCTTGGCGACACGGGTGCGGACGGTGGTTTCCTCTGAAGCGTCGGCTTGGCTGCTTGTGGAAATGGAGGTCTTAAAATTCGCCGATTGCGTGCCAGTGACGGAGTGATCCTGCGATGGATTCCACTTGAGGGTCAGCGCCCAGCCGAGGGCGAAGCTGACGGTGGCAGTGCTGGTGTGGGTCCAGGCGAGTTGGTGTCTCATGGATTTTTGATCAATTGGGGAAACCTACTCTGCGGCATCACTCGGCCGGCTTGGCGGGGCATTCAGCGGCGGCGGCAGTGCGCCGGTGCCGGCATCGCCCAAGGCGGCTTGGGTGCGGATGGCTCCGGCGATGGCGGTGGCGAGTTTTTGGCGGTAGGCGGCATCGCTGATTTGGCGGCTCTCGGCGGCGTTGCTGAGGTAGCCACCTTCGAGCAGCAGGGAGGGGATTTCCGGGTTCCGGGTCAGGCGGATACGGCGGCGGACCAGCCCACGATTTCCGCTTTCCGTGGGGCTGACTCCGGCCATCGCTCGTTGGCAGCGGACGGCGAGACCGTGGCTGTCCACCCGCCAGTAATAAGTCTCTGGGCCGCGGATCGAGGATGGGCCGCTATTATAATGGATGCTGACGAGGATGGCGCTGCCGTTTTGGTTGGCACGGGTCACGCGGTCGTCCAGCTCGACGAAGCGGTCGTCGCTGCGCATCATCACCACGTTGAAATCCCGCTTGAGGTCAGCGGCGATACGCTTGGCGGTGTCGAGCGCGAGGTCCTTTTCCTGCTGGCCGGTGGTCGGGCTGGTGGCGCCGCTGTCCTTGCCGCCGTGGCCCGCATCGATGATCACGGTTCTAAAGCCTCGGGGTCCCGGGCGGTGGCCATAAATATCCCTACCGGTTGACGAAGCAGTCGGACCGGCGCACGAGGCGAGAAAGACAGCGGAAAGGCCCAGCGTGATTTCGAAAAAATGTCTCATCGCCAAGACCCTTCTCAGAATTCCCCCGCCGGTGAAAGCCCCAGTTTCCACCGCCGGGCGGATTGGGTCTCGCTTGACGGATCTATCTTATGCAGCGAATTCTTTTCCCGTTGAAAGCCACCCATCTCATCCCACCCGCTGCGGCGCTGGTGATCGTCATCGCATGGAATGCGACAGAACTCCGCACCATCGCCTCAGGGAAAAAAGAAACTGCGGTCTTGCAGGAAAAAATCACGACCGCGCAAGCAGCAGGAAATTTCTCGACGGACCCAGCGATCGCAAGAGGCACCACCCGTACCGCCTCGCCACATGGCAAGGTTTCTCGCGATTGGCAACAGCTCGCGGACTTCATGGGCGAGTCCCAGCCGACCAGCGAAAAAGCCCGGATGCGTGCGGTCACCGAGTTTCAAAAAAACCTCACGGAAATGTCGCGTCAGGAAATTATCGACGCGCTTGATGAGATCGACGGCCTCGACCTCACCGCTGTGCAACGCCAAGCCCTCGAGTTCGAGATCCTCGGCTCGCTCATCGAGCAGGACCCCGAATATGCCCTCAAGCGCTTCGCCGACCGGATCGTCAGTGACCCTGACGAGATCGGCTCGCAACTTTCCGCCGCACTTCGGGACTGGGCGAAAAAGGATCTCACCGCCGCGACTGCCTGGTTCGACCGCCAAATCGCCGATGGGAATTTCGAGAGCAAAACGCTCGATGGAAATAGCGAAACCCGGGCCAGCTTCGAGGCCGCCCTGATGGAGAGCCTGCTCTCGTCAGATCCCGCCGCCGCCGCCCGGCGCCTCGCAGAAATGCCCGAGGGCCAGCGCCGTGAAATTCTCGAGCAGCTTCCCTTCGAGGCTCTGGGCGAGACCGAGCAACGCAACTACACCGAACTCGTCCGTGGCTTAGTCCCGGCCGACGAGCGGCAGGGCGCATTCGCTAACATTTCCTCCCAACTCATCGGCGAGGGTTACGCGGCAGTCTCCACCTTCCTCGACTCCGCCAAGGCCAGCCCCGAGGAACGCGCCGCCGCCGCCGGCCAAGCCGCGCAGTCCCAGCTCGAAGCACTCGCCCGCAAGGGGACTGTCACCGCGAAAGACGTGGATGAACTTCGGACGTGGCTCGCCTCCCAAGCCGCCACCAAGATCGACAGCATCACCGGCAAGGCCATCGCCGAGGCCGCCCAAGACGGTGGTAAATTCAAATTCGCCGAAGCCTCACAACTGGTCCTCCACTATCAAAAAATCAGTGGCAGTGACGATGGCCTCGTCTCCTTCCTCCAAAGCTACGCCGCGCGTTCGAATCTGGAGCAGGCCGTGAAACTAGCCGACAAGATTGTGGATCCCCAGCGCCGGGCGCAAATTCTCCAGTCGTTGAAATAATCCACTCATGAAATTTTCCCTCGCCTCCACCCTACTCATCCTCGTCATCGGCGGATCGTTCGGGATGATGCACCATCGCCAAGCCACCGAGCTGACCGAGCGGAAAAGCGATCTCACCAGCCAAGCAGTGAGTCTCGGCATTTCCCCAGCAGACTCAGCCTCCACGGGCGAAAACCGCCTCACCAAGCGCCAGCGGGAGGAACGCCAGAAACGCCCCAGCGCGTTCACGGCAGATCTCATCGCCTTCGCCACGGAGATGGAGGCGCACGAGAAAGACGCGGAGAAACCCGACGCCGCCTTCGCCAAGCGCACGCTCGAGATGATGAATCTGCTCATGGAGTTAGATGCCGCCGAGCTCAAGACGTTCATTGCCAACCTTCGCGATGATCAAAGTCTCTCCAGCGAAACGCGCGGAAGTTTCATTTCATTCTCGATCATGCTGTTAGCAGGAGATCATCCTGCTGCTGCGTTGGCGCTCTATGCCGAGTCTTCCGATCTGCTAAAGGATAACCCGGTGGGACAGCACGTCGTCGCCTCAGCCCTCAGCCGATGGTCCCAGCAAGATCCCTCTGCCGCGCTGGCATGGCTGAAGAAAAATGCCGCCGCCCATCCCGGCGTCCCAGATGACGATTTAAAACAAAGCGTCCTCAACGGTGCCGCAGAAAAGGACCCCAAGCTCGCCTTCAAGCTCATGGCCGAGATGCAAATCAGCGACCCATCGGCATCGATCCAGTCGTTCATCGAGACCTGCAAGACTCCGCAGCAGCATACCGCCGTGCTGGATGCCCTCCGCGCCCATCTCGCGTCGCTTCCCCCCGGTGAAGAACGGGATTCCTTACTCCAAGAATCCCTCGAAACCATGGGCCGCACGATGGAAAGTGAAAACTTCGATGCGGTGAATGCTTGGTTCACCTCGGCCAAGCTCACTCCCAGCGAAGCCGCGCAGTTTGCCACCGGCCTCTCCTATTTTAATACCAAGCAAGACACCGGCCGTTGGATCGACTGGATGGGCCGGAATCTCCCCGAGGAGGCACTTCGGGAAAATATCGATAACCTCATCGGCCAATGGACCCAGCAAGACTACCTCGCTGCCGGGAAATGGCTCACCGCCGCGCCGCCGGGCGAGGCGAAAAATGTGGCCATCAGCACCTACGCTCAGACCGTCGCCGAATACGAACCCCAGACCGCCGTGCAATGGGCACTCACCCTACCTGCCGGCGCAGAACGCAAGTCCACCCTCGAATCCATCTATCAAAACTGGCCGAAAAATGACGCCGCCGCCGCTACCGCATTCGCCCAGCAATACGGCGTGGATACGAAAAAAGCGGATGATGCAACAGCCACTGGCGAAAACTGAGGTGGCCAGTCTTCGTCCGTAGTCCAGCCCTCCAAGATTCGGAAACACCAAAACCCAAGGAGTGGTGGACTCCGATCCACCATGCCCATGAGAAGCCAATGAGGTGAGACAATCGCTTCCCATTGTCTCCCCATGGGCAGGCGATTCGGAGATCACCCCTCCTTGGAAAGAGTCCGTCTGCCGGGCCGTGGAAATCCAGTTCCGCGCATGGAAACAAGCGCTCAACTTCGGCAAAGCCCTCAATCGAAAAAGCAACGAACATCATCTACAAGCACTAGTGTTAGCAGGGATGATCGCCCATCAGCTCTGCATGAGAATTGCCCAACGGATCGTCAGCCGCTAAAGACGGAGTTATGAAAAACTCCACGACCTCCTAGCCGATCGACTCATCAAAGCCCGAGACATCACCGAGTTAATCACATTCGATCCCGACCCGAGGCATGTCGCATGGGATAAGCAAACTCGTAAATCCCCCGTTGAATCCGGCATCTCAACCTTAACCTGACGCGAATGCCCCACCACCAACCTCGACGACGACGGCTGGACCAACGCCCAAGAAACTGCCGCAGCACATACCCCAAGGAACAAATTTGTGGTGATGCGAGGAATGGTATCAAAGACTGACTCAAAAGACACTTCCGGCAGCATTGCTAAATCTTGTTGAGTCATAGTCCCGAACTCTCACGGTTCTATTGAGTGCTTTCGAATATACTAAGTAACCACACCGAATGACCTGGCTGAAATAGGTGAAATGAAACCTTCCCACTTTATAGAGTTCTGATACGAACTCCGGTCGAATCTGGATTTGCGTCGTGGGGTGTCCAATCGTTCACCCGCAAAGGTCGATTCAGAGAAACCTAAAACCCATGAAAAAACACCTAGTCACTCGTCCATTCCGGACCACCGTCGCAGCACTTGCGCTCGGAGCATCCGGATTACTCATTTACCAACTGCTCCGCCAACCCGCAGAGCCTACAGCAGTAAGCCATCAAACAAGCCATCCAGCTAGACACCAAACGGCAGGCAAGACGGCTCTCGGAAAAACAAGTGGTCTTCCGAAAAGTGAGGACCAAACCTCACCACTCACCACGCCTCGATCAAAAGATATCTCAGCAAACTATATCGCTCCTTCACTCTTTAAAGAGTTTAATAATTGGGCTGGGAGCTATGCCAAAGCATCTCCCGCTGAGCAGCAAAAAATGCTCAAGGCTGGTGATGCCATGGTGAAGCAGCGCCACGAAAAAATGGCAGACCTCATCGAGAACAACCCTGAGATCGCCCTCACCGAGTCAGATGCACTCCCACCCTTGGTGCGGGATGCACTCTCGGAGTCACTCAAGCAGCAGCTCGAGCAACCCGTCAATGCCCGTGGTGACCTCACCGTTATCGCCTACACCGGGGATTCTCATCCTTACAAGCGCTTCACCACTTTTGGCGATGGAGAGTACACCGTCTATTCTGCGAATGAGAAGGAGTCTCTCTATAAAGAATTGGACCGGTCGCTCCTCGGAATTAAAATGACCGCTAATAGAATCACCACCTTCCCGGATGGAAAACAATACCCTCGTGTCGAGCGACTGATGGCCTTGCGGAAAGAGCGAGTGCGCGTTTTAAATGCAGAACAATCCCTCGTCGCACTCAAGACCTTAGGGGAAAAAGACATATCGGTTTGTAGCATCTCGGCGAAATCTGTTGCGAAAAGCATAACTCCAGTTGTGATCGAAACCGGTGGATCCTCCAAAGGTATGTGCAAACCCGAGCATGCCACAGAATGGCTAAAGAGCGCGGAAGGCATCAAAGCAGCAGGTTTAGCGACAGGCGAATACGCAGTCGGTGGACCTGGCGAAGGAGTCGCTGCAGGGACGTTTTTCCCCGTGCCGGAAGGACACAGCACAGGAAACAAAACGTTTCTCTGTATACGATTTCGCTGCCCCGACCAGCCAGTGACCACATACAACCAGCTAGAAACCACCGTTCCAAGCATGCTTGCTAAGCTCAACCAATGGTCATACGGAAGAGTTAATTTTACCTCATACACCCTATCTCCACTCATCATTCTTCCTCACACGACGGAGGAATATCGCAGAGGAGTAGCGAACGTGCAGGATGAAGCATGGGCGAAAGCCAAGACGCTGTATAACGTGGACAGTTATTCATTTGCGGCAATTTGCGTACAAGACCTTTGGACATTCACCGGATCCGCAGGCATCGTTGCAAGGACTCTCCAAGTTAGAGTTCCCGATGAGACTGTTTTCCAACATGAACTCGGACATTGCTTTGGATTGCCCCATGCTAATTTGTGGCGTCCTACGACAACCGATCCAATCGGCCCAGGAGCCCACGGCGAATATGATGGATCCTATGACTCGATGGGGTGGGCGTCCAGTTGGGCGCCTTACAACACGATGAATCGATTCTATATCCGCTGGTTAACCATGGCGGAGACCCATGATCTCGCTTCACGACAAAGCGGCACTTACACAATTTACGATCCAGATATCTCAACACTCAACCCTCTCCATAAATATACCATTCGAATCCCTCGTTCCGATGGTAACTACTATTTTGTTGAGTTTCGCCCACGGATCACCGCGTTAGCTGGCAACACCGCATTCGATACTACCACGCAGAACGGAATCCGTATTTTGCGCACCAACGGCGCAGAATTAATCGATGTCACACCTCTTTCAGCAGGCGGCAGTCTCGATGCAGCGCTTTTGGCGGGCAAGGAATTCTATGATGCGGGCGAAGATATCAGCGTCAAAGCCGTCACGAAAGGCGATACCTTCGGAGATCAATATTTCGACGTTGAGGTTTTGTTCGCGAGCAAAAAGTCCGTAATTACGGGTCACACCTATCTACTTCGTTGCATCGAAGGAAATCTGGTTGCCGGAGTGTCAAACTATTCAACTCAGAATAATGCACAAATCACGCAACAAAGTTTGCAAGGCGATATAAACCAAAAATGGACCGTCATGAAGGTTGACTCGGACTACTACAAGATCGTGAACGTCAACTCAGGCAAAGTTTTGGAAGTAGCGATGTCATTAGTTCACGGTAAATGGATACGACAGTGGGACTATGTCGGGGCTACCAATCAAAAGTGGCGAATCCTTTCGACAGGCAACAACTCTTTCAAATTAATCAATCTCTACAGTGGTCTTGCCTTGTCGTCTGCATACCCTAGGACCCAGCCTGGAATTCAATTGGAGCAATACACTTACACGGGTTGGAGCGGCCAAAAATGGGCATTAGACGAAGTAAGCCCACTCAACTCAGGGTCAAGATATTCCATCACTGCACGGCATAGCGGAAAAGCCTTGGATGTTGCAGGATCAAGCGTTGCAAACGGCACCTACATCTACCAATGGACTGTGGTTTCTTCTTCGCCGTTCCAAAAATGGACAGCAAGTACGCAAGGTGGAGCTCAACTAGCCTTCACCAATGTGGGTTCGCAAAAGGTATTAGAAGTCGGCGGATTTGCTACGGGTGATGGCGGTGGAGTTCAACAATGGCAATGGGCAGGTCATAATTGGCAGAAATGGAGATTGGAAGTGTCCGACCAAGATGCCGGGGGATTTTGGTATAAACTAGTCAATGTGGGCAGTAGTAAAGTAGCAGATGTTTCTGGAGCCTCTGTGAGTAATGGTGCTATGATCCAACAGTATTCATCTTGGGGTGGAGCAAACCAACAGTGGCGCTTCTCAATCGTTAACTAATTTTTGAAAGCGCAGGCGTGCAAACACGCATCCTTGGGGGGTGGGATTTCAAAAAAATCCCACCCCTATTCGTTTCTAAATCGTTCTCAGTAGATATATCTTTGGAGCCATTGAATATTTTTCGGCATCCTTGGTATCAGTCCGCGCATCACCACAAACTGATTGATGCGGCGACTCTCTGGGAGCCAACGCTCGGGTCGAAAACGTGCGCGGTTTCTTCCCGCGTAGCCGCCGCTCCACGGGACCGACGGGTCCGGTCGCATAAACTCTGCCTAAATCTGGCTAAAGCTACCGTTTACAGACAGTTACGATCTCTAAAACTGTTAATCTGAGGTCTTAAATTGACCAAAAAACGTCAAACGCCGACCCTTTTTGGGTAAACGTACACCTTTTTAGGTCAATCGTTTACCCTCGGACGGTGAAGATTTGCCCCAAAAGGGTCGGCATTCACCGTTACGGGGTAAGCGTTTACCAAAATAGGGTGAACGCCGACCTTCGGAGGGTAAACGATCACTCTCAATCCATCAGCATTGACCGAAAAAGGGTCATCCCTAACTGGATTTGTATCCTTCTCTGGGGTCTTTCTCTGATTTATCCGACCGCGCATTACCACAAATTGAATTAAGCGGAGATAGAAATGGCAGAGTTATTAGGGATATCAGTTGCGTCATCTGTCGCATTTCAACAATTCCTCCGCAAATCGGCTCACCATAAGGTCTTTGGTAAAATAGACATCGCAGGGAGTTTGATCTCGGTCACTGATCCAAAAAGTCAATCCACCGTTTTCACGTATCTACTGGATGATTCGATTCTGACAAAGACGTACCAAAGTATTCCAATCCCGACCTCTAGAGTGAGTTATATTTATCATACTTCTTACCCACGCCTTACGAATTGGACGGATTAACTCGTCACCACCCGCGTAAACGTCCTTAACTCCTATCTAGCATTTTAAGTGACAGATAAATTGGCTTCAATAATTTTCCCCAATTCTTTAAGATATTGCAATTTAGGGCGTGTTCGATGTGCGAATAGGATGCTCTGAAGGGCTGGACTCCATACGAAGAATCAACCGCCTCTCTTTGTATGCGGCAAGTTATTTTACGGTTAGGGAAGCGTGAAGTGTGCCTTTTTTAAACTCCCGTCCGCGTAGCCAGAGAAAAATCACTGGGGTGACGATGAGGATGTGCAGCAGGCTAGAGATCATCCCGCCGATGACCGGCGTGGCGAGCGGTTTCATGATTTCCGCGCCTTGACGGTGACTCCACATGATAGGTAGCAGACTAGCGACGATGGTGGCGACCGTCATGACCTTGGGTCGCAGCCGCAGCCGGGCACCGTCTTTCACCGCTTGAACGAGGTCCTCGTAGGTGAATGCGGCGCCCTTTTCCGTCAAGCGGGCTTTCACGGTTTCCTCCAGATAGACGACCATCACCACGCCGGTCTGCACGGCGGTGCCAAACAGCGCGATGTAACCTACCCACACGGCACCGTTAAAGTTATAGCCTAGCAGCTTTTGTAATAGCACACCGCCACTCAGTGCGAACGGAACAGCAAGCATGACATGGGAAGCTTCCACCGCACTATGATAGACGAAGTAGAGCAGCACGAAAATCACCATTAAGACGAGCGGGAAAACCAGAAGCATCGTTTGAGTGAAACGCCGTTGGTTTTCAAACTCACCCGTCATCTTGTAAGTCATTCCTTCCATATCGATGGACTTGAGCTTGGCTTCGATTTCCTCGACGAAACTGCCGAGGTCACGGTCTAGGACGTTGGCTTGGACATAGGAACGCAGCAGGCCGTTCTCGGAAGCGATTTCGTTCGCTCCGATCTCGCGAGTGATTTTCGCGACCATTCCTAACGGGATGTAGGGCACAGTTTTTCCGTCGGCGGCGGGAGTGGTGTTAGTAGTGGATGCCGTTCCTCCACTCATGCCGCCGCTCATGCCTCCAGCCGGAGCTGCCGGTGCGGCGGCCATGCTAGGTTTCGCGGCGACGAGGATGCGGCTTAGTTTCTCGATATCGTCGCGCTCGCTGCGCTCGACCCGGATCTGGATCGGATAGCGTTCGCGGCCCTCAATGGTGGTGCTAACATTTTTGCCGCCGATGGAGATTTCAACCGCATCGAGCACGTCCTTGGCGCTGAGGCCGTAGCGGGCCATCGCAAGGCGATCCACCTTGATGTTGAGGTAGGGTTTCCCTTGGACTCGCGAGGCAGAAACTCCGGCCGCGCCGTCGATGCCGTGGACGAGTTTTTCGATTTCGAAGGCCTTGCGCTGGATTTTGTCGAGATTGTCGCCGTAGATCTTGATTCCGACTTGCGCGCGGATGCCGGTGTAAAGCATGAGGATGCGGTTCTCGATCGGCTGGAGAAATGCGGGGACGTAGCCGGGGACCTGCTTCATCTTGTCCGTTAGCTCGGCCTTGAGTTTTTCCACCGTCATGCCGCCGCGCCAAGCTGGATTGCGCTTCACGCTGAACCGACCGTTCGGGATATACTCCGGCTTGAGCATGATCGTAGTTTCCAACATTTCCGTAGGTGCTGGATCGGTGGCGGTCTCGAAGCGTCCGAGTTTCCCGGCGACACTGGCGACTTCTGGGGTTTCGGAAATCACCTTGTCTTGCCATGACATCACTCGCTGGATTTCCTTAAATCCCGTCTTGGGAACCATCACTGGCATAAATAACAAGCTGCCTTCATTGAGTGGTGGCATGAACTCCTTGCCGAAGCCGGTGACGAGATCTGCGCTGCGATGAAACCCAGCATCTCGAAGTTGTTTGACGACCCCACGAGGTAAACCAAAGGCGGTTAGTAAGGCGGTGGCGAGGATCAGCATCGCGATGCTGACGACGGTCTTGCGGTGATTGAGCGCCCAGTCGAGTGTGGGTTCGTAGAGCCGGAGCAGGAACTTCATGACGATGTTCCGGTCCTCAGAATGGAAGGGTCCGCGCACTAGCAGCGTGCAAAGAACCGGCACGAGGGTGACGGCTAACAGCGTGGAGCCGATCATTGCAAACGTCTTGGTAAACGCGAGTGGATGAAACAATTTTCCCTCTTGCCCGGTCAGTGCAAACACGGGAATAAACGCGAGGATGATAATGGCCATCGCGAAAAAAATCGGCCTGCCGACTTGTTGGCAGGCGACGAGGGTGACATCCCAAGTTTCCTGCCGCGTGAGTTTTTCGCCCTTGGCATCCTCGGCCTTTTCGCAATGCCGCAGGACGTTTTCCGTGACGACGATGGCCGCATCCACCAGCACGCCGATGGCGATGGCGATGCCTGTGAGTGACATGATATTACTGGTGATGCCGAACTGTTTCATCATCAGGAACGAGATCAGGATCGAGATCGGCAGTGGCAGCGTAACGATGAGGATACTGCGGAAGTGCCAGAGGAAAATGAGATGGGCGAGGGTGACGAGGATGATTTCCTCGACGAGGGCGTGCTTGAGTGTGTCGATGGTGTGGTCGATGAGTTCGCTGCGGTCGTAGAATGACTTGATGGTGATACCAGGTGGCAGGCTTGGCTGGATCTGGGCGATCTTTTCCTTGATGCGCTCGATGACGGCTTTGGCATTTTCCCCGGTGCGCATCACGACGGTGCCGCCGACGGCTTCGTGGCCGTTCAGGTCGAGTGCGCCGCGACGGTAATCGCCACCGATCTGGACGGTGGCGATGTCCTTCAGATAGATCGGCGTGCCTTCTACCGCTTTCACCGCGACCAGTTCTAAATCTTCTGTGTTAGTGATAAGACCGATCCCGCGTAGCACAAACTCTGCACCATTTTCCTCCACCGTCTTGCCGCCGACGTTGAGATTTGCGTTCTGGACGGCAGTCATCACCTCCATCATCGTCACGTTTGCAGCGCGCATCTTGGTCGATGAAAGTTCGATTTGATACTGCTTCACAAAGCCACCGATGCTGGCGACTTCTGCCACGCCTTGGACGCTGGCAAGCTGATAGCGAATTGACCAATCCTGCACCGAGCGGAGTTTTGCTAAATCATAACCACCGTTCTCTGCCTTCGTTGGATCGACAGCGAGGTAGTATTGATAGACCCAGCCGAGCCCAGAAGCGTCGGGACCGAGTTGTGGGGTGACGCCTTGGGGCATGGAATTTTGGAGGAAATTTAAACGTTCTAATACTCGTGTCCTTGCGAAATAGGTATCGATGCCTTCATCGAAAATGATCGTGCTCAGCGAGAATCCAAACATCGAGGTCGCCCTGACTTCCTTCACTCCAGATAAGCCTTGTAGCCCGGTGGTAAGCGGATAGGTGACTTGATCCTCGACTTCCTGCGGGCTGCGTCCGGCCCAGTCGGCATAGACGAGGACTTGGTTTTCCGTCAGGTCTGGGATAGCATCGACAGGAGTTAGATACACGGCGCGGACTCCAAGTGCGACGAGCATCAAGGTGGCACAAGCGACGAGAAAACGATTTTTCAGACTCCATTCGATAATTTTTTCGATCATGACGTTAGAAATTAAATAGATAAACGAGTTTCATGATGGCACTGAAATACCTGCCGGGCGGATGAGTGCCCGGCAGGAACCGATGCGAATTTTATGATTTCTTTTTTGTGCCAGCTTCAGCGGCAGCAGATTCGTTAATTTTTTTCAGATACTTTTCGGGTTCTTTGTTGAAGCCCTTGAGGCATTTCTTGCAGCACAGTTTCACTTCTTGTCCTTCGTGGACGAAGACATAGGGCTTACCCATGTCGTCGAGTTTTTCACCGGAAACCAGACAAGTGGTGATGGTGGTGGGGAACGCTTTAGGCTTGGCTGCTTCTTCTGCCGCAAAAAGGCTTGAAGCACTGATGAT
>JAYUHS010000085.1:0-1951 GCA_043766715.1 Luteolibacter sp. | reverse complement strand
CGCCGCCCCGCTCACATCATCCCGATGAAAATGCGGAGCCACTTCGGAACGGGGGACGCCCAAAAGTCAGCGGATTATTTCACCCGAGGCCGGATCGTGATCGCGTGATCATCTGCGACAAATTCAAACCCGGCCAGATCCACAGCATAGTGGAGCGCTTCGGAAAGAGGGATGTTTGTGAGGTTGACCGTGATCTTCCGAGGAGTGCCGCCGGGCCGGAGGATCAGGTTCACGCCTTGCTTGTCCGGATCGAGCGCCTTCGATTTCTCACGGAGAAAATCCACCGTCTCGGAGAGCGTCGCGTCGCGCAAATCGAGCTTCGGAAAAATGATCGTGCCCGCCTTTTTCAGCGCCGCGCCCTTTAGCTTCGCCAGGGCATCAGCAGCGAACACCGGCGCATTCTTCGTTCCCACCTCCACGTCCACCAGCGGCGCGGGAACTTTCCCCGCCGGCACCGGTCGGATGACGAATGCGAACTTCTCCCTCACCAACTCACAGTTCGCGAGCCCGGCAACATAGCGCAGCACTTCGGCGAGCGGAATTTCCTTGAGGCTGATCGTGATTCGCACGTCGCCGATCTTGTCCGCATCCTTGATCAGGATGTTCACACCCGTGCCCTTGGGGTCGATCCCTTTGCTTTTCGCGACGAGGAAGTCCACGCACTCGCGCACGGTGGCATCACGAAATTCGATCGTCGGAAAAACCAAAGTCTCGCCCGGCTTTGCCTCGCCTGCAGGAGCGGCGGAGTTCACCGGTGCTGCGGGAGTGTCGACGGACTGCACGCTGTCGACGATGAAACGTTCAATCCGATCCAACTGCGCCTGCGTGTTCCTGACGACGATCGAGCTTCTTTCCTGATTGAAGACCGCTGTGGCCCCCGCGCCGAAAGTGACGCCCTTCTTTTCGAGAGAATCTTGCACCGCCGACTTTCCTGAATCGCCGACGTTCCCCGCCTGAAAAAGTCCCGGCGGCACTTTCCATTCCCGCAGGAACATCGCATCGCTTCCTCCTTGGGGCCCGGGCTGCACTGCTTCCGCGGGCCCAGTTCCGGTTTTCTTCGGCGCGATTTCGGCCGCCGCCGCAGTGATCGTGGCTTGCGCCGTTTCGATCCTCACATTCCCGCTCGCGCTGAGTGTGCCCGTCTTTTTGTCGAGAGTCATTTCGTCCGACACTACATTAAGCGGCTTCGGTCCACTTGCCGCGCCCTCTTGCCCGGCGGGAACAGGCGGCGCTTCCGCAGGATCCACGATGCTCGCAGTGACCATCACGAAGAGCCTCCTCGTCAGGTGGACCTGTGTGGTCTTGGTGCGGCCCGTTTTGGGATCCGTGTCCTCGACCGTTTGAACGTCCGTCCTGTCCATGCCGCCGAGCACAATCGTCTGGCCCGATCTCACCGCCACATTCGCCTCCATCTTCCGCACATTGAACACCGGCTGCGTGCGGTGCCCCTTGGGAATCTTTGTCATGTCCGTCATGGCCATCACCCGTTCGCCTGCGGGCAGCTTGGCATCCGGCTTGCCGATGATCGCATTCGCATCGGCATCCAAATCCACGAGCCCTTCAAGCTCCACGATTTCCGGCTTCATGTTCAAAGTGATGATGCCATCCGCACCAACTTCCGGCGTGGCGCCGAATTTCACGCCGACATCCCGGCTTCCAAAGGCGCTCGGCTCCACCACACCAGTCTGAGGGTTCGTGCGCCACTCATTTGCAAATTTGTATTCGCGGACGACCTCCACGAGCACGTTTTGTTTCGATTTCGTAGTGACACTCGGAGCCGATAGCAGATCCACTCCTTTCGGCTGATTCAATGCGCGCCACATCTTGCTGGCTTCGTCATCCGTCAGGATGCCCAGCACTGAAGCCACCTTCGGATCGACTGACTTCAGGATTTTCGGCAGCGCCGGATCGTTGCCGGTGATTTCGACGAATTTTGCCCTGATGAGCACCT
>JAYUHS010000084.1:0-33608 GCA_043766715.1 Luteolibacter sp. | reverse complement strand
CCTCAGCTACCTCACCATCGAGTTCTCCGACCGCATCCCTCCGAACCACTAACATCAATCGCCGAGAAAACATTTACACAAAAAAACTTACACTCTCTACACTCTCTCTTACACTCCCCCGGCTTCGTCTGTTTGCATCCCGGGTTCGTCTGTCCACATCCCGGGCTCGTCTATTCGCATCCCGGGCTCGTCTGTTCGCATCCCGGGCTCGTCTGTCCGCATCCCGGGCTCGTCTGTTCGCATCTCGGGCTCGTCTGTTCGCATCTCGGGCTCGTCTGTTCGTATCCCGGGTGCGTCTGTTCACATCCCGGGTTCGTCTATTCGCATCGCGGGTGATTCTGCCCAGTTTTGATCCTCTGCATCTGCGTCCATCCCCTCCATCTGTGGTTCAATTTCAGCCCCAATCAAACTGTTTCAATGCGCGGCCTGACTCCAAGGATGTCTTCGGCAAGCGAGGAAATTGCTTATCATTTGCTTGAAGAATCAATCGATTGCTAAGAATCGCGATGAACAAAAAGTCATATTGCAAGTCGGTGCCGGGTTCATAGCTACCAAAAAAAAGCCCCGCTCTTGGCGGGGCTTTTAGTTGTGGAGGTGGTGGAAGTAGTGGTGCGGTCAGTACGACTACACGGTCGCTTCGCTGACTTCTTGCTCGGGCTTCGGTCGGGTGGAGACGAAATCCAGTTCCTCCGACTCTGCCTTTTTGACGACATTGACCGCATCCCCAGTTTTCACGTCTCCTCGAAGCAAGGCCTCGGCAAGCGGATCTTCGAGGAAACGTTCAACCGCCCGGCGCATCGGTCTGGCTCCATAAGCAGGATCGAAGCCTTTGACTGCCAGAAGATCGCGAGCCTCGTCGGTGAGAGTCAGGTGAATGTCCTTTTCTCTCAGACGCTTGACTAACTTCGCCACCTCAAGATCCACAATCTGGTTGAGATCTTTTTTCTCCAGCATGTGGAAAACCACGAGGCCGTCGAGTCGGTTGAGGAACTCGGGTTTGAAGTAGCGTTTCGACTCTTCGAGGATCTTTTCTTTCATCCCCTCGTGGTCGGCGTCGTCCGCATTCATCGCACCGAAACCGAGAGTGGTCTGGCGTTTGATAGTGGAGGCCCCGACGTTCGAGGTCATGATGATGATGGTGTTCCGGAAGTCGATCTTGCGGCCCAGCGAGTCCGTAATGGTGCCTTCTTCTAAGATCTGGAGGAGAAGGTTCATCACATCCGGGTGGGCCTTTTCCACTTCGTCGAACAACACGACTGAATACGGACGACGGCGCACGGCTTCTGAAAGTTGACCACCTTCCTCATAGCCGACGTAGCCCGGAGGCGAGCCGATCAGGCGGCTGGCGGTAAATTTCTCCATGTATTCCGACATGTCGATCTGGATGAGCGAGTCCGCATCGCCAAACATGAATTCCGCCAAGTTGCGCGCGAGATAAGTTTTCCCCACGCCGGTCGGTCCGAGGAAAAGGAATGAACCAATCGGGCGGCGTGGGTCCTTGAGATCGGCGCGAGAGCGGCGCAGTGCCTTAGAAATCGCAACCACCGCCTCGTCTTGGCCGATCACGCGGCCCTTGAGCTCGTCCTCCATTTTCAGGAGTTTCTCGGCTTCCTTCTCCTCCATCCGGCGGAGCGGAACTCCGGTCCACTTCGCAACCACCGCCATGATGTCATCATCCGTGACGGTGACGATGGTCTCTTCCGAGGAGGAGCGCCAATTCTTCAAGGTATCCTCAAGGCCTTTTTTAGCGTGCTTCTCGTCGTCGCGAAGTGCTGCTGCCTTTTCGAAATTTTGCTCGGCGATGGCCGCAACCTTGTCGCGGTTGATCTGCTCGATGGCGACTTCCATTTCCTTGATCGATGGCGGACGAGTCATCGTACCGATCCGGGCGCGGGCACCGGCCTCGTCGAGGACATCGATCGCCTTGTCCGGGAGAAACCTCGCGGTAAGATAGCGTGCGGTCAGTTTCACGGCCGCTTCGATCGCTGCAGGAGTGAATTTCGCCTTGTGGTGAGATTCATATTTCTCCTGTAAACCTTGGAGAATTTTGATGGCGTCATCGACCGATGGCTCTTCGACTTTTACCTGTTGGAAACGGCGCTCCAGTGCAGAGTCCTTCTCGATGTATTTGCGATACTCGTTCAACGTCGTCGCGCCGACGCACTGCAACTCGGCACGGCTGAGGGCGGGCTTGATGATGTTCGAAGCATCCATCGCACCTTCCGCAGAACCGGCACCGACGATGGTGTGGAGTTCATCGATGAACAGAATGACATTTTTTACCTTACGAATCTCGTCCATCACCGCCTTGATGGGTTCCTCGAACTGGCCGCGGTATTTCGTCCCAGCGACCATCAGGGCGAGGTCGAGGGTGATCACCTTCTTGTCGCGAAGGATTTCCGGCACGTTCCCCGACGCGATTTCTTGGGCGAGACCTTCGACGATGGCGGTCTTGCCGACGCCAGCCTCACCAATGAGGACCGGGTTATTTTTCGTGCGGCGGCAGAGAATCTGGATGACGCGCTCGATTTCGCTCTCGCGACCGATCACCGGATCTAGTCCACCGTCGCGGGCCACTTTCGTCAGATCGCGACCGAAGGCCTTGAGCGCCGGAGTCTTGGATTTCGCCTCACTCTCGGCACTGGGTGCTTGGGCTTGGCCTTCGTCGGCGAAAGGTCCATCGCTATCCTCGGCCTCGTCGTCTTCATCATCATCGTCTTGATCATCTGGCGAAAAATTGGGATCGATTTCAGCCAGAATTTCGTTCCGCGTCCGTTGGATGTCCACGTCCAGTCGCTTGAGGACACGAGCTGCGACGCCTTCGCCCTCGCGCAGCAGACCGAGGAGTAGATGCTCGGTGCCGACATAGGAATGGTTGAGCGCCTTGGCCTCCTTGTTAGCAAGTGCTAGGACTTTTTTCACCCGTGGAGTGTAGGGAATATTACCACCAGACTTCTGCGGCGGGCCGGAGCCGACTTCCTTCTCCACTTCCATCCGCACGGCTTCGAGCTCGAGGCCCATCCGTTCGAGGACATTGACGGCCACCCCTTGGCCGAGCTTGATCAGCCCGAGCAGTAGATGCTCAGTGCCGACGTAGGAGTGGTTGAATCGATCTGCCTCCTTACGGGCGAGAGCGAGGACTTGTTGAGCGCGTGGGGTGAAATTATTCATGCGTCGCTAGGTTTAGGTGAGTTTGGGGAATTTTTTTCATCATCTGATGAAATACGATTATCAGGCGATTCGAGTGAATGCAAACGGGAGCGTACGATTTCTGCGCGGATCGAGTCCCGTTCTTCGGGCGAAAGCTTGCGGCCCGAGTGCAGTTGCAAGTGGGCGGGCTGGATATCCATCAGCAAGGTGTCACAGAGCATCACCGTTTCCGGCGGGAAAAACCCGAGAGTCCCACCGAGCCGTAGCAAGGAAAGGTGGTTGAGCGCTTCTTTGGAATCGATGATGTGCGAGTAACGGAGAACGCCGTATGCTCGGCCGATTTTATCCGAGACCATCTCAGGATCGTCCTCCAACAGTTTTTCGCGGGCGTTCTGCTCGTGATTGGCGACTTGAGAAATGACCCGCTCGAGTCGGCGGATAATCGTCTCCTCACTCTCACCGAGCGTCGATTGATTGGAAATTTGATAGAGGTTCCCCAGCGATTCAGTGCCCTCGCCGTAGAGTCCACGCACGGCAAGACCGATCTTGTTGACCGCTTGCAGCACTTGGCCGATCTGGTCGCTCAGAACTAACCCCGGTAAATGCAACATCGCAGACGCCCGTAGCCCGGTGCCGAGATTCGTCGGGCAGGTGGTGAGGTAGCCAAGGGTGGGATCGAAGGCAAATTCCAACGATTCCTCAAGTTCCGTGTCTAGTTCAGAAAGTGCGTTAAACGCCGCCGTCAGTTGCAGTCCCGGACGGATCGCTTGCATCCGGAGATGGTCTTCCTCGTTGAGCATCAGACTGAAGGTCTGACGCCGCTCGATCACAGCCGCAGACCCATCGCCCCGGGCAGCGTGCTCGCGGGAAATCAAATGGCGCTCTACCAGCACCTGCTTTTGCACCGAAGTGAGATCCCCCAGTTCATGGGAAAACGCGCCTTTCATCGCTGGCAGAGATTCCACCGCAGGGCGCATCAAGTCCAGAGCTGCGGCACGCTGGTCGCGCTTCGCCCAGCCCGGAAACGGATGACGGCGGAGATTTCTCGCCAGCCGGATCCGAGAAGTCAGGACAGCGCCATGCTCCCCTTGCCCACCCGCCATCCAGTCGGCGGGGTGTTTGATCAGGGTGGTAAAGCGCATCATAGTGTGGTGGGAAATGGGGTGTTTAGCGTTTAACCTCGTCGAGGTTGCGGATTTCGTCGCGGATGCCGGCAGCTTCCTCGTAGCTTTCCGAGGCGATGGCTTGGTCGAGTCGCGAGCGAAGCTCCTCGGCCCGCTGGTGGCGGAATTGAATGGCCATCAGTCCTTCAGGAACCTTGCCGATGTGCGAGGTCCCCTTGTGCATTCCGCGCACCATCTGTGACACTTCGTCACCGAATGTGCCATAACAGTCACTACAACCGAACCGGCGCACCCGCTTTAAATCATCCAACGTGAAGCCACAAGTGACGCACTGTTTCCCATTTCCAGAAGCTCCGATCACTTGCCCAATCGGGACTAACCCCGGACCGCCCGGAAGCCCGCCCAACAGTAGATCTGCCAAGGAAAATCCCGTAGGATCCGTGACTCCGCGCTCCTTGGCACAGTCGTCGCAGAGACACACTTTTTTCATCTGTCCCTCGACAAGCTGGGTCAGGAAAACAGTGGCTTTTTTAGCACAGAAATCACACTTCATGGGATTGGATTCACTACCCACTTAAGCAAAGGGAGTGCCAGTGCTGTTCGCGAGTGCATGGAAGGCGCTAAGGAAACGCGCCGTGATGGGTCCCGGCTCGCCGGTGCCGATGGTGCGGCGGTCCAGCTCGACTACCGGGATGACCTCGGCCGCGCTGCCCGTCAGGAAGCATTCGTCTGCCGTGAAAATATCATAGCGGGTCAACGAACACTCCTTGAATGGCACGCCAAGCT
The DNA here is from genome assembly GCA_043766715.1 of Luteolibacter sp. GTDB lineage: Bacteria > Verrucomicrobiota > Verrucomicrobiia > Verrucomicrobiales > Akkermansiaceae > Luteolibacter. The sequence goes on along the minus strand of JAYUHS010000084.1, from coordinate 28,548 downwards.
GTTCTGCCAGCTCGATGATGACCCCACGGGTGATTCCATCCAGCGCACCGTCGCTGATCAGCGGGGTGAGCAGTTTTCCGTTTTTGATGATGAAAAGATTGTCGCCTGTGCACTCAGCCACATAGCCCTGTTCGTTGAGCATCACGGCTTCCAGCGCATTGGCTTGGATGGCCTCCACCTTCGCCATGATGTTGTTCAGGTAGTTGAGCGACTTCACCTGCGGCATGAGTGCGGCGGGTGCCGGACGGCGAGTGGCGCAAGTGATGATGGCGAGGCCCTTCGCGTAGGTCTCGTCTGGATAGAGTTTGATGGTCGCGGCGATGATGAACAACGACGGCGTCGGGCACTGGAAGGGATTGAGCCCCAGCTCACCGGCACCGCGAGTCACCACCAGCCGGATGTAGCCGTCTTTCAGGCCATTTGCAGCTGCAGTTTCGCAGGTGTATTTGCAAATTTCCTCTTGGGTCCAAGGCATTTTCAGAACGATCGCCTTCGCTGAGTCGAACAGCCTCTGGATGTGCTCTTCTAGACGGAAGATGCGACCGTTATAAATACGGATCCCTTCAAAAACACCGTCACCATAGAGTAAACCGTGGTCAAAGACTGAGATCTTCGCTTCCGATTCATCCACCAATTTTCCGTCGAGCCAAATTTTCATATGAGATTCTCCGCCTAGCGTAAGGAGATCACCGACTCTGGCAAGCGGGAGATTCAAGATTATCCCACCTCCTCAGACTGCTACCAAGTCGCATAAGGCCGAGCTGCCAAACACGAGTTAAAATAGCGTGCGTCTGCCGAAACCTCGTCACCGATCCAAGACGGCAGCTCCGGGGAAATCGCTTCTTCCGCGAGCTCCACCTCCGCGATCACGAGGCCTTCATTGTCCCCATGAAAAACATCGATTTCCCACTCATGCTCGCCGAAGCAGACTCGGTGCCGCGTCTTGTCGATGACCGCAGGCAAGCACAGCGCTAACAACTCCCGCGCTTCGCCCACCGGAATGCCATATTCAAATTCTGCCCGCGTGATCCCCTGAGTGCGTCCTTTGATCGTCAACCAAGCATTTTCCCCGCCAATGCGGACCCGCACCGTCCGATCAGGATCTTGAGAAAGGTAGCCCTGCGAAATTCTGACCCCCTGCGAGCCATCGCGCCACGAATCGTCCACAACGAGGAATTTACGTTCAATTTCGAAGGCCATGAAGGTAGGTGACAGCAAATCATAACCAGAGCGAGCTAAGGAAAAGCAGAGTATCCCCTTTCCGTGCCCGGTGCCGAAATCGACGAGAAAATCGGCATCAGAACCGGAGCTGCGAGCTCCTCAAGACGCTCAAGCACCGCCGCAGGAATCATCCTCTCACCGTCCGGCGAGTAGAGATCAGTCGTCCGCTTGCTGTGGAAGTGACTGCGGTGACACATTCGCTCTCGTTCAACACTGGAAAGTATGATTCCAAGCCGCTGCATCACGTCCACATCGATCTTCTCCAGCAGCCGATGATGCGCCACTGGGATGAGATTCCCCTGCCGGAAATGTATGAGCGCCTCAGTGAAGATAGACTCCAAAACCCGGGTAGCGAAGCCGTCCAGATCCGTCGGGGCAAACTCGTCAGGATCGATGTTTAAACACGTGAGATCTCTCAGCCCCGGCACCATTTGACTGCCGCGCTGGCGGTGGTGAGACCAGAGGATTTCCACCGGATTTCGGTAGCTAAAAAAACACGGCACGCCGGGGAAAGCTTCACGGATCAGCGGCAGCCATGGTAAATGCCAGCTATCATACTTGATGAAAAAATGCCGCTCGTCCCCAGAGCGAGCTTGCGCCAGTGCTCGGACGACTTGCCTGAGGAGCAGAATTTTCTCTTCAACTACAAGGTGGGGGAGACGGAGCACCTCATCCAAGATCGGCGGCTCCGAGAGGGCGATGCTACCGTCGAGACAAGATAAGAGCTGGGTCAGAAGCGTCGAGCCGCTGCGTGAAGGGTGAAAAATGAACGCGGTGGGAGGGACGGCACCGGGCAGTGAAATTTCGCCCAGCTCGCGCAGCGAGGTTTCCCGGAGTGCGGGCCGCTGATATCTCGCCTGACTAACGGTATCTCCGAAAAATGGCGCAGAAAAATCCGCCGCCGAGAGATCTTGCCAATACAACCTCATTTCCCCGTGCGGAGGAGATTCGAGTTTCACCGGATACCATCCTGCCGTGGGCTTCATTTTGAGACGGCTTGATGGAGCTCATTCGACAGCCAATCGTTCATCGTCGCGTCGATGACAAGGTGGACGCGGTCAGTCGTGCCACGATTTTTCACCGAGTGAGGGTCCGCTAATCGCAGATACCAACACGACCCCGGCATCATTGGCACATGGGTCTGATTGAGGAAAAAATCCACGTTTGGATTCGTCGTGATCGGGATGTGCATCCTCACTTGGCCCAGCTCGGCGCTGAGATCGTGATCGCAGTGTTCTTTGATTTCTGAGCCTGGAGTGAGCCGCATCAATCGCACGCTCTGAAGCGGGCATCGGAAAGTCGCAAGGACGCTCTGTAAATAGGGCGCTTGTTCTAGGTAGAAGGTATCGGCGAAGTCCACGCAGCTTGGATTTGAGTAGATCATCATCACTGGATGCGTCGCCCCAGCTGTGCCCCGGAGCGGAAGCACATCCCAAGTCCCCACATAGTTTTGTTTCACAAAATGGTCGATCCATGAATGCGACTCCAGCACTTCAAGATCTCGTCTGAGCCGCTCAGGATTGAAGGAAAATCCGAGCGAAACACGATCCGGTAGAGAACTCATCAGGAAAAGACCGACACAAAAACTCGGCAATGTCGCAAGATTTTTTCTAAGTCAAATTTTGATCGCTCTTTTTTCAAATAACGGTAAAGCCCTTCCAGCCATGCAGGATTTCACTCGTCGCAAAATCATTTCCTCTGGAATTCTAGCACTTGGTGCGTTGACGACGCAGTCATTATTCGCAGCAGTTCCAGAACAAGGCTTACCTGAGTGGATCACGACTCTCGAAAATCAGCTCCAGACTTACTCGACTCGCACTTCGCGGATCGTGACAAGATCGGGCGAGATTGAGCTGCATTGTGAAATGCCGGATCTCATCGCCTTCGCAAACAGTCACGGAAATTTCGCCGGGCTTGGACTGCGCGTCATCGCTGAAGGAAACCGCCTCACCTTCCATAAAGAAACCGTCCAAGTGACTGCGGTTCTCACTCGTTCGATTGATTCCCGGTTCCTCCCTGCATGATCGATTTTGCGGAAATCTCCCCGGTCATTATCCTCTCACCGCTTCAGCGGTCTGGGACCACGCTGATCCAGCGGCTACTCTGCTCGGCGCCGAATGCGCTCATCTATGGCGACACCGTGGGCCAAGAGGTCGAGTTTTTCGCGAAATACGCGATGGCCCGCAGCCAAATGATCGGCTTCCAGCAATCTCAGATCGCGCCGGTTCGCCAAGCGGTGCTGCGTGGCGATGTTTCAGATTTCATCACCCCGCTCGCTCCCACCATGGAGACTTACCTCGCTGGATTCCGCGCCGCAGCCGTTGCTTGGCTCGCGGGTTGCCACCGAGAAGCGGTCGAGGCCGAGCGTCCGGTGTGGGGCTGGAAACTCGCTGGAGCAGACGCGATGGCTCTCCCAACCTTAGCCGAGTGGTTTCCGCAAGCTCGCTGGATTTGGATCGAGCGCGATCTCAGCGACTGCCTGCGCTCCGCCAAGGCCGCCGCCATGTTTGGCACAGCAGAACAAGCGGGAATGATGGCCCGTCAAGCAGAGCATAGCCGCCAAGTTTTCTCCTCGCTGCGCTTGGAACATCTCCTCTCGCTGAACTTCGCTGCGATGATAGCCGATCCCGCGGATACCGTTTCCCGCTTAGAGAAATTTACCGGAGCCCACGGCATAGAACCCGCCATATTCGACCGTCGCGTGAATGACCTTGGTAACCCGAACTGGGTGCCGCCCGCAGAGCTTTCCGCCGAAGAATCCGCCGCCATCCACCTTCATTTAACTGCCGCGTAATGTCTGACTTGATCGAAAAAATGACAAACTTCCTCAACGAGCGAGGAATCCCAACCCGCTTCCAGCCCTTGGAGAACGAGGGCTTCCTCGCTGGCTTGGAAATCGACCAAGGCACGCTGCTCATTGATTCCGAGAAGCTCAAATGGCCCGGCGACATCCTGCACGAGGCGGCCCACATCGCTCTGAATCCACCGTCCCGCCGAGTAACCATTTCTGGGAAACTGGAAGTCTCTCCAGCAGACGAAATGGCCGCGCTTGCTTGGTCTTATGCAGCGGCAGTCGCCTTAGAAATCGACCCTCACATCGTTTTCCACGAAGGCGGCTACAAAAATGGCGGAGCGCAATTGGTCACTCAGTTTGCCGATGTCGCCACCGGGCAGAGTCCAGTCGCTCCCGGCGTGCCGATGCTCCAGTGGTACCGGATGTGCCAGAAATTTCCCATCATGCAGTCATGGCTTCGCGAGGTCGAAGATCCGACAGCCACTCAATTTTAACTCCTAAAAATCACTCGTTATGTCCACCCCTCTTATTGGCCAAGTCAAAATGGTCGGCTTCAACTTCGCTTCTCGTGGCTACTACTCTTGCCATGGTCAGCTATTAGCCATTGCACAAAATGATACCCTTTTCGCTCTGATTGGCAACACTTACGGCGGCGACGGTGTGGTTACCTTCGCCCTACCAGACCTGCGTGGCCGGATGCCGATCCACCCAGGCCAAGGACCGGGATTGAGTTCCTATGTCGTAGGGCAAGCCAGTGGCACCGAGCAAGTCACCCTGACAACCGCCCAGCTTCCTGCCCATACTCATGCCCTGACTCAGACTGTCACCAGCCGCTGCCAAAGCGGTGCCGGGAATAGCAAAACTCCCACAGGAAACTACTACGCTGCGGACGCGAGCGGCGAAAACTTTGCCGACGCAGGCACTACCGCCACAAGCAACGCCGCCATGGGCGCTATTCCCTTCAACACCTTGGTTTCTCCCACCGGAGGCAACCAGCCGCATGAAAATATGCCGCCCTTCCTGTGCGTGAATTTCATCATCGCCGCAGAAGGTATTTTTCCCTCGAGAAACTAATCTGACCACTCTCTCGAAAATCCTATGTCCACTCCTTACGTTTCAGAGATTCAAATCTTCGCCTTCAACTTCGCGCCGAGAGGTTGGCAACTGTGCAACGGCCAACTCTTAGCGATCAGCCAAAATCAAGCGCTCTTTTCCCTCCTCGGCACGACCTACGGCGGTAATGGAATAACGACTTTCGCGCTGCCAGATCTTCGTAGCCGAATGCCGAAACACTTTGGACAAGGTGCAGGGCTAGGAGATTATGTCCATGGCCAAGCAAGCGGCTCGGAAAACGTGACGCTTCTAGCAATTCAAATACCCTCTCACACTCACACGGCCACGACGACTGCCGCCATGCCCTGCCAGAGCAAGGCCGGCGATAATGACAGCCCGGTCGGCATATTTCCAGCGGCGCATGAGTCGGCGAATATCTACTCCACCGCGAATAACGCCAACTTCGGAGCACCCACCGTCAGCACGGTGGTTTCTCCCACCGGAGGCAACCTGCCGCATTCAAATATGCCGCCCTATCTTGTGCTGAATTTCTGCATCGCGACCCAAGGCATTTTCCCTTCGCGCAACTGATCCGAGCCGCATCTCGCAAAATACCTTTCCTCAACCTTCCACTCAAAATTTTATGGCTACCAATCCACTTCTTGGAGAAATTAGAATACTCGGCTGCAACTTCGCCCCCAGAGGTTGGAATTTCTGCAACGGCCAAATCATTCTGATTGCCCAAAACACTGCACTTTTCTCACTCCTTGGCACCCAATACGGGGGAAATGGTACTGTGACTTTCGGCTTACCAGACCTTCGAGGCCGGACACCACTGAATTTTGGCACAGGCCCAGGGCTGACCGGGCGCACCATCGGCGAAAAAAGCGGAACCGAATCCGTCACACTCACGACCGCTCAGATGCCGCAGCATGCCCATGTGGCTAGCACCACCTCTACTCAGCCTTGCAAAAGAGGTGCGGGAAATAGCGATAGCCCCACGCTCGGATTCCCGGCGCAAAATGCCACCGCAGAAGTCTTCTCCTCCATCACCGACGGCGCCATGGGAGCACTGACTGTTGCTAACACACTTGGCACCAACGGAGGAGGACAGTCGCATACCAATTTACCACCCTACGTCTGCTTGAATTTCTGCATCGCGGTTACCGGAGTTTTCCCGGCGCGAAACTAACGTTCCCAGTTCCCAAAACACCCTTTCTCCTCCTATGAAACCTTATCGCTTCGTTAGAAACCTAAGTGCGATCTGCCTCCTCGCACCATCCGTGCTCCAGGCTGTCCCCACGGAAATCGCCAAAGAATCCTTCGACGGCGCCGCCGGGGCGATCGGTTTTACCACTTCCGTGCCGCAGTTCATCGAGTTAGCCACCTCGCCGCTCACGGACTACTTCTCCATCATTCCTAACACTGGAACAAAAATCAGCGGCGGCCGTACTCTCCCCGGTGGAGACGGAGCGAACATCTTCGCAGCGGAGGATTGCGACACGACTCGCACCTCGCCGGCGATGGCAGGTCCACAACAAGTTTCGCTCACCACAAACTCGGTGAACATCGCTGGGAAAATCAACACCCAAGTCCGCCTGCTTATGGCAGCCCCCGGTCGTAGCACCGCAGGAACGGTGGACCTCGCACAATACGAAAATTTCACTAGTTCGCCTGCATTCATCAACAAGCTCAAAGTGGAAGCCAGCATCGATGGCGGCGCCTACCAGCGCGTTGTGCAGTTTTCCCCAAATGTGGTCGATGTCTCCGCACCGCTGACCTTCGATGCGGATGGCAATGACGTCGGTGGCGATACCAATCCCACTTCCACCAATCCCACCTCGCTGGATGGCACCTTGCGGGAAGGCATCTACTCCATCCCCACCGGCAACACCGTGCAAATCCGCGTCACGCTGGAAAGTGACGCGACAGGAGAGCTCATCTGCTTCGATAACATCCGCATCTTTGGTGAAACCGCAACCACCAGCCCACCATCCATCACGGGCTTGCCGACAGGAAATCTCATTTTTACCGAAGGTGACGCTGCCACGGCCATCGCCCCCGCACTCAGTCTGGCTGACACTGATAGTGCGAATCTCACCTCCGCCTCGGTGGTGATTAGTCAAAACCTCATTCCTGCGGAAGACGTCCTCGCCGCTACTCCATCGGGAACCATTCTCGCCGGGAACATCGTTTACACTGTGGCGACAGGCACACTCACCATCTCCGGCTCAGCTCCCCTAGCAACCTACCAAGCGGTGCTGCGTAGCGTCACTTATCGGAACACGAACACCACCAATCCATCCACCACCATTCGCCGGGCCGTTTTTAGCGCGAATGATGGCATGAACCCGAGTAACAGCCCCACCCGCGATATCCAGATCATCGATAACATCGCCACCCAGACGATTCCCTTCATCGAGAGCTTTGAGACAGATGGCCGTGGCTCCCGCTACGCAGTGAATGGAGCATCCACTTCCACTACGTATTTTGAGCGCAGCAATAGCAGCACCTACCTCAGTGGGTTTTCCAATCTCGTCGGCAGCTATGCCTTTGTAACAGACAACTTGCCCAATTCGGTTCAGACCAATGCGGTCAATTTCAACTTCAACACGAGCGGCCTTACCGGGCTAACGGGGAAAATTCGCGTCGGAGCGCTGGCGAATACCTCCTATGATCAAGGGGCCACCCCAGATTTCCTCGTGGTAGAAACCAGCCCTGACGGCACCAATTGGACGAGGCAGTTGGGCTTTTTCAGCACCGCAGTTGCAAACGGCACACTCTCTCAGGATACCAACGGCGACAATGCCGGCGACGGCACGGCTGTCACCGCTGCATTGCAGACCTTTACCTTCACTGTGCCCACTGGCGCGACCACACTCGGAGTACGCGTCAGAACCTATGTAAACTCCGTGGACGAGCGCATCATTTTCGATTCCTTGGAAATCGATGCCCTACCACAAGTCGCCTCGGTGAATTCCAGCACCACAAACGGAAGCTACAAAATCGGCGACACCGTCAGCGTGCAGGTGAATTTCAATAAAGCAGTCACCGTCACCGGCACCCCACAGCTCACGTTGGAAACTGGCACGAATGACCGCGTCGTAAACTACCTCAACGGCAGTGGAACGAGCGCCCTAACCTTCGCTTACACAGTCCAAGTTGGCGATGTGTCATCCGACCTCGACTACGGTTCTACCACAGCCCTCGCCCTGAATGGAGGCACCATCCAGAGTGCTGCAGTCAACGCCACGCTGACGCTTCCGACTCCCGGCACCGCAAACTCCTTGGGCGCGAATAAAGCAATCGTCATTGATGGTGTCCGCCCAGTGTTAGCCTCTGCCATCACGGTTTCTGACACCGCGCTGAAAATCGGTGATACCGCGACGGTCACCTTCACATTCTCTGAGGCGGTGTCTGGCTTTAACAATGCAGACCTCACCGTCGCCAACGGTACACTCAGCCCTGTTTCAACCTCGAATGGCGGCACCATCTGGACCGCCACCCTCACTCCAAGTAACAGTATTAACGATGCGACTAATGTCATCACCCTAGATTTAACGGGTGTCACAGATGGCGCGGGGAATGCCGGAGTGAGCAGTGCAAATTCACCAAATTACTCCATCGACACGATACGCCCGACCGGCGGCATCTTCGTGACAGATACCAATTTAACGTTAGGCGAGACGTCACTCGTGACCTTCACCTTTAGCGAAGCGGTTATCGGCTTCACCAATGCGGACCTTACCATCGCTAACGGCACACTCAACTCGGTAGTCACCAGCGATGGTGGTACCACTTGGACGGCCACACTTACGCCTGCGGCAGCCACCAATGATGCGACCAATGTCATCACCTTCGACAACACTGGAGTCACCGATGCCGCAGGAAATGCAGGCACCAGCACCACGGACTCAAATAACTACGCCATCGACACCACCACCGTCTCGATCCTAGCCGATGCGACGGGCGCGAATGAAGGAACTGGCTCAGGAACTACCGCATTCACCTTCACCGTTTCCCGCACCGGCCCCACGACCGCAGCGACGACAGTGAACTACGCAGTCTCCGGCGCTGCCGTCACGGCGGCTGACTTCAGCGGCACACTACCGAGTGGCTTGTTCACCATCCCGATCGGTTCGTCCACCACCGTCCTCACCATCAATGTGAGCAAGGACAACCTCGTCGAGTTAAACGAGGCCTTCACCGTCACGCTGACCAGCCCCAGCAGCGGCACCCTCGGGACGGCCACCGCCTCAGAAACTATCACTAACGACGACGCTTGCGTCATCACCTTCACCGGACCCTCGACCAACGAAGGTGATACCGGAACTTCATCTTTCAGCTACGGCATCAACTTGAGTAATCCTGTCGATACCACCGTTTCCTTCAACGGAGCGACACTCGGCACTGGCACGGCAACCGCTGGCACCGACTTCACCGCCGCGGCCTCAGCCCCGATCAGTATTACCAGCGGAACCACCACCGGTTCCTTCTCAGTCACAGTCATCGGCGATCACCTGACCGAGCCGGATGAGACGATCATCGCCCAACTCTCCTCGCTCACCGTTAGCGGGAGAAATGTCACCTTCAGTGGCTCAGGCAGCACCTTGAGCGCCACGGCCACCATTCTAAATGACGACCCTGCCATCGTCCCCGGACTAGCCAGCCTGAATCTAGCCAAGGGAATTTCCGGCAAACTTCGCCACACGACGTTGATCGCGGCAGCCACCGGAGGAGAGGGGCCACTCACCGTCACCGCGGTACAAAGCACCCTCACATCCGGCGGCGGCACTGTGAGCAGCTCAAGTGGCTGGGTCCTCTACCAGCCCGTTGCGACATTCACTGGAGTGGACAGCTTTACCTACACTCTCAGCGACGGGTTCAATAACGTCACCGGCACGGTTTCCATCGCAGTTTCCGCCGCCACCACGGGTGGTCAAACGGTGAACATCTTAGGAATGACTTCTGAAGGCTCGGGTAAGCGCGTCGTCGCGATGGGGATTCCAGGCCGCACCTACCAATTCCAAATCTCCAGTGATTTAGCGACTTGGATCAACCTAGGAAGCAGCACGACGTGCCCGACAAATGGCATCCTAGACACCCTTGATCCCGGCCCACTGCCGCCGACTCGCTTCTACCGGATGTCCGAAGCGCCTTGAGCCACATTTTTTAACCTAACTTTCATCTTTATTTTATGAAACTTCTCACCCCGCTTACTTGTCTTGGTCTGACGCTTTCTTCAGTCCACGCCGCCACGATCCTTGTGAGCGACACGGCCACGAATGCGATTCCTGACGGCTCCAGCTCAGGACTTGCACGCCAGCTTTTCGTGAACGCCCCTGGCGAAACGATCGTGGGCGTAGAGGTCGATCTATCCGTGTCTGCCGTTTCTACCAACGTCGCTTTTCTTGGAGACCTCTATTTCTATCTCAGTCATGGCAGTGAAAGTGCGGTGCTGCTCAACCGCGCGGGCCGCACCACGGGCGCACCCGGTGGCTACAGTGATGACCAATCCATCAATGTGACTTTTTCACTAAGTGCCACGAATGATATCCATAACTACCGGTTAGTTCTCAATGGCAGTCAAACGACCCCGTTGACCACAGCGCTCAGCGGAAATTGGAAAGCGGATGGCCGGAGGACCGATCCATCAGGGGTTCTTGATACCGATGCGCGAACCGCAGGTCTGGACGTCTTTACTGGGACGGCAGCGAGCGGAGCTTGGAACTTATTTGCGGCAGACATATCGACAGGTGCGGTGCACGAACTCACTGGCTGGACGCTTCGCGTCACCACGGTTCCTGAGCCGAGTTCCACGCTTCTTTTCGTGACCGCCTCCAGCCTCTCGCTCCTGCATCGCCGCAGAAAAATGAGAGGTTGAGGCCGGCCGCAAGAAATACGGACCCGCGCGAAACACGGCGGTCCTGACCGCTAGTGCGTCTGCCGATTTTGCCGCGAAATGATCACGGTGGAAGCGACACCGCAACCGAAGATCACCGCGGCGAGGATGATACCGCAGTATTTCTGGGTTTCGATTTCATCGTCGCGCTCAAGGTATTCCTTCGGATTAATCCCAACTTTTTCCGCCATGAACGGGATTGGTTTTTTCAACGCGTGGAAAACAATTCGCCGCTCCTTACTGCGGTAGTCATTGCGAAATGTCTCGGCTTCACGAACCAGCAAATCGACCCGAGCATTGACGAAAAATTCGGATGCAGGGCGGGCTTTCAGATCATTTTCCGGCCAGACCTTCATCGTCTCCACCTCGATGCGCGTTCCCGAGGTGGCAATGCGCCGGATGCGTTCCACGAGGCCTAGTGCTTCCGCCGCAGAAGTGGCACCGGATGCTAACAAACTACGTAGGCCCTCTTTCACTAACTCGAACCGCTCGGTTTGTTCGGGAGTCATCGGCACTTCTAGCGAGCGCATTTTATCAATCCGCCGTTGAAGACGCAAACGCTCGGCTTCGAAAGGATTACGCGTGGCTTGGGCGACGATCATCGCTTCATAGGCATAGCGCAGCGGCATGATCGCCGCCGGAATCGGCACCCCGCCACGGTCGCGACTCGCATCGACATTACTGAAAAGGCCATGATTCATTTCCCGGTAGGGCACCAGCGCACCAGCCAGAAGCATCTGCGGGACGAGCAGCAGCGGCACCGCAGTGAGAGCAGCGCGCTCAGTCTTAACCACTGAGGAAACGACGAGCGCCATGCCAGTGCCGGTCCAGGCCGTGAGCGTCATCCACAGCCAGAGATAAGGCAGCATCCCATCGATCTCGAGGAAATGGTTGCCCACGATGAGATAGACCAAGCACTGGATCGCAGCGACGAGGCCGAGCGCGGCAAACTTGGCCATCACATAGGATCCGGCACCAGGCTGGCAGTTGCGCTCACGCCGAAGAATCGGTCGGTCGCGAAGCACCTCGGTCGCCGAATTCGTCAGGCCGAGGAACATCGCGACGGTGGCACTGAGAAATAAATAAGCCGGGATGTGCAGCGCAGTGGCGAATTGATAGGGGCCATCTGGCGAGGAGCGCAGAGTGATGGCGATGAGTGTGGCAAGCAGCGGGGCCTCGAGACAGGTGCTGTAAATCGTCCCGCGGTTCCGAAATTTCGAAAGCAGCGAGCGCATGAAATGGGTGGCGAAAACGGCCAGCACCGCACGGAAACGCCGCGTCGGCTTCGGCGGCACCGGCAGCCGATCCCCTTCCCTCACCTCGCCCAACTTCGAGACCGGACCACCACCAAGCTGGAGAGACTGCATCAAGTCCACACTCTCAAACCGCTCTTGCCAGAACGATGGCGGAAAACGCCGTGCCGCCCCGGTGTTCGACCCGCCACCGATCGAACTCAGCGGAGTTTCTAGCACGTCGAACACGAAATCCGCACCGAGCGGTGACTTCGCAGCGACCGATGGATGGGAAATCGCCAGCTCTTCACAAGCATCGCGGAAATAGCCGACCATCGCCGCTGGAGTGCCAAAGTAGGCGAGACGTCCACCACTATCGAGCAGCAGGACCTTATCAAATAATCGCAGCACCGGCGCTCCGGGCCGGTGCAGGGAGGCGATGACGATTTTTTCCCGAGCCAGAGAACGCAGGGTTTCTGCGACGTGTTCGGAGTCCTTCGACGAAAGGCCGGAAATTGGCTCGTCGAACAGGAAAACCTCCGCGCGGCTACCGAGATCCACCCCGAGATTGAGCCGACTGCGCTCGCCACCGGAAATCGTCTTGTCGCCCGGTGAGCCGACACGGCGCTGGGCGATGGATTGTAAACCCAGCTCAGCCAACATGCTATCCACCCGCCGTTCATGCTCAGCGAGGGAGAGCGCCGGGCGGCGGATGGTAACGGCATGACGAAGGTGCTCACGGACAGTGAGTTGCGGATTGAGCGCTTCCTCCTGCGGCATGTGGGCGATGAATGGAACCAGCGCCTCACGCCGTTCGTAGAGTGGGATGCCATTCAATTTTACCTTGCCGCGAGTCGGCTCGCGCTGACCGGAGAGCACGGCGAGCAAGGTGCTTTTCCCACTGCCACTGGGGCCGATGATGCAAAGCATTTCCCCGCGTTTCACCTCGAAGTTGAGGTGATCCAGCGCTCGCGAATCCGGGCCGAAGTCATGGATGACGTCCTCCACTTGCAGCGATTCGATGAGTGTCCGTTCCTCGTCGAGGAAACCCTCACTGAAGCGGCAGCGCACGGCCTGACTGCCGGAGAGGCGGATCAGCGAGCCATCTCGCAGCGGTGCAGTCGTCTTCACTGGCGAGCCATCCACTAGGATTGGGCCGTGGCTTTCGCGGACTTCCAACTCGCCTTCTGCCCGCTGCGCATCGAAGCGGATGAAAAGCACGGCCTTGGGCGATAATTTCGATCCAAGTAAAAGATCTCCCGCCGAGAGTGATGCGGCATCGTTTGAGACAAGGTATTCTTGGCGGTCGCCAGCTAAGCGAAATCGCCGCCCCGACTGCGTCGCCTTGCGCCGGAGTTCATTAATGGAAAGGCTGAATCCCGAAGAATCACCCAGTCGCTCGTGATTACGGCAGTTCGCGATGTCACCCTTTTTCAACGGCCCACGGCTCCCCGCATGGAGCTCGGTATCTCGCAGCGCCTCGACCTCAGCCTCCAGCCCGAAGCTGACTCTCAGCGCACTTTGCCGACTGCGGGTGCGCTCGGCCGTCAGACCTGCATCGCCGCCGACCAGATAGACCGACGGCCGATTTCCCGTCCGTTTGACGTCGAGGAAGAACATCAGATCCTCGTGACTCAGCGTCCAGCCCGGCACCACCAGCGGCTGCCGCTCGCGCATCCGGAGAAACGAACCTGTCTCCACCGAACGGCCACGAATCCACAGTGCGGAAATCCCGGTATTTCTCACCAAAATCAAATCTCCCGCCCGATAAACCCGGAATTCGTGATCGCTTGCCGCCGGTGGCAGTAAAACATCCGCCCCATCCCGCCCGAAAACCAACCGCTCGAACGGCAAGTCCGCATCCGCCGGCTCGCCTGCATCGCCCCGCATTTCCTTGAGGATCGCGACTCCGTAATCTGGCCGCCCGAGCCGTCGCATGAATACCTCGAAGCTCGTCCGGTTCCGCTCCGAGCGTCCCGCCGCATCCACCAGAGTGAATAATTGCAAGCCGAGCGCGAGTTTCCCAGCGTCGTCGAAACTATCCTTCAGCTCGACCGCCAGCCCTTGGAGCGGTCGCGGATTTCTCACCGCCCGCTGCAACCGCCGTCCCAGCCAGCCGTGGTCCACCTCAGGAAAAGCACTCCGCAGCATGTCCAAAATCAAGTCCGCCTCCAGCGTGCTCAGCTCATCATCCAAAGTCGCAAATGCGGCGAACGCATCCACCAGCACCCCGACATGGGCATCCGTCCCGGGCCGCAACGCTCGAATCCGCCCGACTCCAGGAATCGCCTGCAACCACCTCAGAACCCACAGTCTCCGAAGCGGCGTTTGCGAGGGATCTTTAACAGGCACGGACGGTTCCACGGCCGACTTCTAAGCAGACGCCGCCCCCGCCCGCAAGGCTACTCAAAAAAGGGGTTTGCTTTTCCCCTTCATACGGTAATCTCTCTCACTCCCCGATGGGTTTCAGCCGCGCAGTTGTTCAACCGCCAGCCGCTCCGACCGGGTCTTTTTTTGCTCCTATGTCTGATTCACCGAACTCAACTCCGCCCTCCAACACCCCGAACCGCACCCCGGGTGATGCCAACGGCTTTAACTGGCGTGTCCTCGGCCTGATGTGTCTCGGGACGCTCATTCTCGGCGTTGCCTTTTTTAACCCCATCACCAACAAACAGGTAAAAACGTTGACTTACTCGCAGTTCCGCGAGGCGTGGAACCAGAAGCGCATCGTCGTAGATGTCCCAAAACAGCCGCTTAAAGTCATCACCACAGACACTTCCTCAGACGCCACTATCACCGGCTGGATCACCCCACCACCCGATACACCTAAGGCGGATACGCCGATCAAAGATTTCCGCGTTCCGGTAAATTTCACCCTCCAGATGGCGGAAATCAAAGAGCTACTCGGCGACAACATTCTCTTCCAACAAGCCGAGACTGGCGTTGAGAAGACCGCTGAAGCTCAAAACGTTGAGACCATCTTGCTGGCAGACCTTCGCAAATCGATGGCGCTGAAATTAGTCGATATCGGCGATCCCAAAAATCCCCTTCGCTTGCTAACCACCGCAGGTTCGGACGATGCGGTAATCGTCGGAAGCCGCAAGATGGCCGATTCCTCGGTACCAGCCGCCGATGCCGAAGGACTCGTTCCCTTGGCTGTTCCCTTCAGCGTCACGGTTTCAACCGTCATCCAAGGCGTCGATCTGAAAAAACTAGTGGACGACAAAGCCAGCTACGAGCGCAGTAAAGACTACCTCAGCAGTGCGCTTTTCACGTTCCTGCCATTTTTACTCATCATCGGAATTCTGTTTTTCCTATTCCGCCAGCAAATGAAATCTGCCGGACGTGGCGCGATGTCCTTCGGCAAGAGCAAGGCCCGCCTCCTGACGATGGACCGGAATAAAGTCACCTTCAAGGACGTGGCCGGCATCCAAGAGGCAAAGGAAGAGCTGTTTGAAATCGTCGATTTCCTGCGCGATCCGCGCAAATTTCAAAAGCTCGGTGGATCGATCCCCAAAGGTGTGCTCATGGTCGGCTCGCCCGGAACTGGCAAAACGCTGCTCGCCCGTGCCATCGCCGGCGAAGCGGATGTGCCGTTCTTCTCGATCTCCGGCTCGGACTTCGTCGACATGTTTGTCGGTGTCGGAGCCAGTCGAGTCCGCGACATGTTCGAACAAGGTCGCAAACACGCACCTTGCTTGATTTTCATCGACGAAATCGACGCCGTCGGTCGCCATCGCGGCCACGGCATGGGCGGCGGCCACGACGAACGTGAGCAAACGCTCAACCAACTTCTCGTCGAAATGGACGGCTTCGACACCCAAGAAGGCGTCATCATCATCGCCGCGACAAACCGTCCCGACGTCCTCGATCCCGCCCTGCTCCGTCCAGGCCGCTTCGACCGCCAAGTCACGATTTCTCTACCAGACGTCAATGGACGTGAGGAAATCCTCCGCGTCCACGTCAAGAAAATCAAACTCGCAGCCGGTGTCGATCTTTCGAAAATCGCCCGTGGCACGCCCGGCTTCTCTGGCGCTGAACTCGCCAATCTCATCAATGAATCCGCCCTGCTCGCTGCTCGCCGCGGACTGACCGCAGTGACGCTGGACGAAATGGAAGAGGCCCGCGACAAAGTCCGCTGGGGCCGTGAGCGCCGTAGCCTAGCCATGTCCGACAAGGAGAAAACCGGCACCGCTTGGCACGAAGCCGGCCACGCTTATCTTAACATGGTCCTGCCCGACACCAATCCGCTGCACAAGGTCACCATCATCCCGCGCGGACCCTACCTCGGAGCGACGATGTATTTGCCCGACGGCGATAAATATTCGACTCAGAAAAAGGAAGCCCTCGCCAATCTCATCGTCACCATGGGCGGCCGGATCGCGGAAGGCTTCCATAGCGACGACGTCTCAAACGGCGCTTCCGGCGACATCCGCCAAGCCACTTCACTCGCCCGCCACATGGTTTGCGAATGGGGCATGAGCGACAAGCTCGGCATGGTGGAATACGGCGAAGGCGATGGTCCCGTTTTCCTCGGTCGTGGCGACATGGGTGGCCGCCGCACCAATTACAGCGAAAATACCGCCAAGATCATCGACGAGGAAATCAAGCGTTTCATCGACGATGCCTATGCCATCGCAACCCGCATTCTCAACGAAGGCCGAGACAAGGTGGAACTCATCGCCAAGGCCCTGCTTGAATTCGAAACTCTGGATGCGGTCCACCTCAGGGACATCATCGACCACGGGGAAATGCGGAATCCACCGTCCGCCCCGACCCCACCTCCAATCCCGGACGCACTCAGGAAAAAGCCCGCCTCCAAGGCCGCTGAAGAAGACCGCCCTGAAGGCCCCGGCACGATTCCGGGAGCCCTTGGTGCGCCCGCCTGAGGATTAGGTCGATGGGTGAGAGGTGCCCGAAAATTTCACAATTCTCTCATCGCGTCTTCGAAGTCTCCGAGTCAGGGTGATTTCATGCACCCGTGCTATTTTCTCGCCATCCTCGCTGGTCTTGCTGCTGCCACGGCTCATGCCGATTTCATTGAGGAATTCAAGCAGGCCCGTAGTGTCGAGAAATCTGACCCACAAGCCTGCGTGGACGGGATGGTCCGCAGTTTCCACCAAGCAGTGGAAGCCGGAAACTGCGAATACACATCAGTCGCTGGACTAAACGCCTGTATCGGGATTTACGGGCAGGGAAAAACTGTCGAATGCGGCACTCTAGCCCGAGAGGTGATTTCAGCCTTGGTTCCATTAGAGGACTTTTACCCGGAAAGCACGACGCTACGCAGTGTCCAGCTTTTCGGCTACCTGGAGCGCGGGTTGCTGGCGGAAGGGAAAGTGGGCGCTGCATGGCAAGCGAATCGCGCGGCAGCAGAGAGCCTGCGTGGCAAGAGAATCCCCGCATCTGCAGACGGTCCTCCGATCACACTCGCCGACTTGGAAAATTTAACCCCAGCCCTGCGCAGTTGCGGACTGCGGCTCATCGAGCGCGAGGCAAATCTACTCGACGCCACTGCCCATTCGAACGAGGCCCGCACGCTGCTCGACGCGGCAGCGACGTGGCTCGGTAAGGATTGGCAGGTCCGGCTGGACACAAACGAGCGATTTTATGCCTTCAAACTGCTCGCCGCCCGGGCCGAACTCATCGATTTCTTGGGCTACAACCAAGAGGCGATCCAAGCTCAGCAGGATCTCGTCCAAGCGGTCAATGGTCAGGGTATTTTTCAACAATCCCATCTCACATTGCGTATCAATTTACTGCGAAATCTTTCCCAGTGGAGCGGACCTTCTCGGGAAATCCTCGACCAAGCGCGCGACATCGCCACCCAGATGAAAGCCCGTGCCGTGGATAACCATGTGGACCGCCTGTTGGCGAAAATGGAGTTTAATTTCAAGCAATCCCGCGAATCGATCGAGTCGCTGCGGCGTCACGCGTTGAAGAACCAAGCTCTTGGTGATTCATTCGAGGCCACCTATGCTGACCGAGATGGCCTCTTCGCAAGGGTCAGCTTGGGCGAGGCAAATCTGGACTCCGAGTTCCACCGCTTGCTCATAAAAATCCGCTCGCAGGGTAATAAGTGCGGAGAACCGAGCCTGTTTCGCGAATTCGGGAGCTACTTACTCCAGCAAAATCGCCCTGCGGAGGCCGCTGCCCTGTTCGCCGAGAGCTTGCGGATGACCCGCAGCTTCGGCTGGATCCTTCACGAACCGAATCTCCTCCGTCTGCTCATGGACGCCCAGATCGCCGCAGGCGACCTCGCCGGTGCACGCGTCAGCCTTGCGGAACTTGATCAATGGCTCACAAACCATCCTGACTCACCCGTCTCTCGCCGTGCCGCAGCAGTCGGCATCCGCGCCAATATCCTTGCCAAACTTGGCGAGGAACACGCCGCACGGGAAGCGTTCCAGCTCGCCCGGGAAATCGCCAAAAACCTACCTGCTTACCAGCAAAGCAACTATTCACCCGAGCAGGAAACACTGGCGCTGGGAGAAAAACTGCCGCCAGTTCCCACTGGAAATTCAAACCCGGAAAACATTCCCGTATTGCGGATGCAGCCGCTCGAAGTCGTCAGCATGGCGGTTCCTCGTGATACTTCCCACACCCGGTTCACTGTTTATAATCCGACCGCACAGCGGATCCGGGGCCATTTCTTGTTGACCGGACCGGGTGCGACCGACGGCGAAACCGTGCTCTTCACGGCGGGCCAACCGGTGGCGACCTTCCAAAAACCACTCACGATCAACGGCGGAAATGAGGTGATCATCAAGCTACAGCTCGCCCCCAGTGCTGGCGTGGAAACCTCGAACGTCCAAGTCGCTTGGCAAAACGAGGGCCAGCCCACTGGCCCTATTTCCACATGGGAAGTGGCCTGGAATCCGACTGCACACCGGCAGGTGGTGATGGATGCGAGTTCGGTGGGCGCAAACCCATTCCGATCGGTTTCCCTGTTTCACGAAATCGCCGTGCCGCCGGGCGAGACGGTGGGCATCCCCTTCCGCTTGCGTTCGCCAGTGGCGCTTCGCTTCGAGTATCTAGACACGATCACCCACGAGCTCGTCGCGGTGGATGCCAATGGAAATGGCGACTTCAGTGAAGCGGGCGACCTCCATATCCGTGGGCCGGGAGGCGTCTGCGCGGCGATTTTCCCGACCGGGTCCGGCAGTCGAACTCTCTCGGTAGAAGTGCGTATCTCCTCACCGGAAGGACTCCCACTCGCCACTGCCGGAGGGCCGCTCGTCTTGCAGGCGGAGGTCTATCAAAACGGCGTTTGGACCCAGCAGGCAGAAGATACTTTCCGATAGGTGCGAGTTGAGTTCTGCGATTTTTCCCGCTTTGCCCATTGCACTGATTCACTGGCGTGGCAATGTCCGCCACGAAATCGATGACAACGGAAACCTTGCAAGAGCGGATCGCGGAGACGAGTGGCTGGATACAGGCGGTGAAGGAGGAAATGGCCCAAGTCCTCGTGGGGCAAGAGCGGCTGGTGGATCGGTTATTAATCGGACTTCTGTGCAACGGCCACATTCTACTCGAAGGCGTGCCGGGTTTGGCAAAGACGTTGGCGGTGAAGGCGCTTTCAGGCTCATTGCACGCTTCGTTCGCGCGATTCCAATTCACTCCCGATTTACTCCCCGCCGACTTGGTCGGGACGATGGTTTATCACCCGCAGGAGACGAAATTTGAGCCGAAGCTCGGCCCTATTTTTAACAACCTCATTCTCGCGGACGAAATCAACCGTGCTCCGGCCAAGGTCCAATCCGCGCTGCTCGAAGCGATGCAGGAGCGCCAAGTGACACTCGGTGATCGCTCCTACCCGCTGCCCAATCCATTCCTCGTCCTCGCGACCCAGAACCCGATCGACCAAGAGGGCACCTACCAACTTCCCGAAGCTCAGCTCGACCGTTTTCTTCTGAAAGTGACCGTCGGCTACCCGACCAAGGATGAGGAACTCGAAATTCTCGACCGGATGGCGACCTCCACGCCGCCCTACCAAACGAAAACCGTCGCCACTCCCGAGCAAGTCGCGGCCTCGCGTGAGTTGGTGAACCAAGTTTACATCGACCCCGCGATTCGCAAATACATCATTGACATCATCCACACCACGCGGTTTCCAGCGCTAGTCGATGCGCCGCTGAAAAACCTCGTCCGCTCAGGGGCATCACCGCGGGGGACGATCAATCTCGCACTCACCGCGAGGGCGCGTGCTTTCATGCAAGGCCGGGCATTCGTTACGCCACAAGATGTGAAAGACATGGCGCTCGACGTCCTCCGCCACCGAATTTTACTCACCTACGAGGCTGAGGCGGAGGAAATCACCACCGACACGGTGATCGAGCGGATCATGAGCAAGGTCGCCGTGCCCTGAGCATTTTCACGATGCTGACCGACGAACAGATCGAAGAAATGATGGCGCGCGTGCGCAAGCTGGAGCTCAAAGCTCGGCGGCTGGTGCGTGAGTCATTTTCCGGCGAGTATTTATCCTCGTTTCGCGGCCAAGGATTGGATTTCGACGACTTCCGGGAATACCAGCATGGCGATGAGGTGCGCTTCATCGACTGGAATGTGACCGCCCGGATGAATACCCCGTTTGTCCGGAAATTCCGCGAAGAGCGTGAGCTTTCCGTGGTGATCGCCGTGGATGTCTCTGGCTCCGCTGACTACGGCAGCGTCTCGCTCAGCAAGCGAGAAGTCGCGGCGGAAACGGCGGCGGTGCTCGGATTCAGCGCCCTGCACAATGGTGATAAAGTCGGCCTGCTCATCTTCGCCCACGAACCGATCCTCTTCATCCCGCCGGAAAAAGGCAGCCGCCACCTGCTGCGGATGATCCGTGAAATCCTCGTCGCAAAGCCCGACAAGCCTGGCACTTCCGTGGCAGAAGCCTGTGATTTCCTCGTCCGCACCTTGCGCCGGAAATCGCTGGTGTTCCTCATTTCCGACTTCTTCTCCGATCCTCTCGACAAGCCACTCGGCAAGCTCGCCAAGAAGCACGAGACCATCGCCCTCCGCGTCTTAGACCCGCTCGAATCCAAGCTACCGAAGGCAGGTAAGGTCATGATGATCGACCCCGAAACCGGGTTCGAAACACTCGTGAACACCTCCAATCCGAATCTACGGATGGGCTACTCGAAGCTGATGAACAGACAACACGAAGGCGTCGCGGCGATTTTCAAAAAATACGGCATCGATTCTGCGGACTTAAAAACCGACGGCGACCTGTTCGCCGCCCTGCACCAGCTCTTGAAAAAACGCAGCCGCAGACGCTCCGGGTAGCCACGAATGAACGAAAAATCTGGTAATTTCGAACTCTTAGAACCCCGCTCGCCCGAGTCGCTGGTGCCGGATTCGTGGGTGGAACCTTGGATGATCATCCTGCTAGCCATCGTCGCGCTGGGCTTGATCGCGATCTGGATTTTCAGGAAAAAAAACCGATCAGCTCCCACTCCACTCGGGATTCGGACCCTCGCTCATGCCGAGGCGACTGCCGCGCTGGACGGGATCGCTGAAGTGACCCCACGGGAAGCCGCCGTGCGCTCCTCGTTGATCCTGCGGAAATACTTATCCATCGTCGCGAAGGACCCCGCGTTGTTCGAGACGCATGAGGAATATGTCGCCCGCCATGAGGCTTTGAAAAACTTCTCAGATGAAGCTCGGGAGGCGACCCGCCTGGGATTCGCCCGCCTTGCTGCTATCAAATACTCACCGGCATCGCCAGATTTAGACACGCCACAAGTCATCTCCGGATCGCGGAACTTATTAGAAATCCTCCACCACGGACTGCGACCATGAGTGCGTTTTTCGACCATTTCCGCTTCGCGCAGCCGGGCTGGCTTTTGATGCTGATTCCCGCACTACTATTGCTTTTCCTGCGTCGGGGTAAGGGCTCAGAAGCGGCGGTGATTTTCCCGAATCTATCCGTCCTCGTCAGCCTAGGAAAACGCGCCCGGCGAGTCGTATGGAGCATCGGCTTGCCACTCGCATTTCTCGCTTTATTCACTGCGATCCTTGCCATGGCCCGGCCCGTTTGGCGGAATCAATACCAAAGCCGCACCGCCAGCGGCATCGACATCATGGTGGCCTTCGACGTCTCGCTCTCGATGAAAATCGATGATTTCGTCGATCAGGGCGAGCGGGTGCCACGCATCGTCGTGGCGAAAAAAGTGGTGGATGACTTCATCAGCCGACGGCCAGAAGACCGCATGGGACTCGTCGCCTTCGCCGGTAGGCCGCGCGATGCCAGCCCGATCACGCTCGACCACCAATGGCTCAGGAGTTCACTCAACCAGCTCAAGCTTTTCGAAGAAGGACTCGGCACCGTGAGCGAACAAGGCACGGCGATCGGCTCTGCGCTCGCCGCTGCTTCGGTCCGGCTCGAGGCCCGGGATGCGAAGAGCAAAATCATCGTCCTCATCACCGACGGCGCGAGTAATTCAGGAAAAATTTCGCCGCTGGAAGCCGCAGAACACGCCAAGACGCTCGGCATCAAGATCTACACCGTGGCCATCGGCACCACGGAAGGCCGGGTGGACCGCAGCGTCCAGAGCTACCCCTACCAAGAGTTCGACTTACCGACGCTTCAGAAAATCGCCGCACTCACTGGCGGCGAACACTATTGGGCACAGGATCTCGCCGCGCTGAAGAAAACCTTCACCACCATCGACCGCTTGGAAAAAACCGACTCGAAAAGCCTCACCGTGCTCGATGATACCGAGCTGTTTCCGTGGTTCGTCGGCATCACGCTGCTGCTGGCACTCGCGGCGGCGACTTACATGGCTTTAAATCCACCGACCTCTGCTTGATCTGATGAATTTCGCCCATCCAAGCTGGCTACTCCTGCTGCTCTTACCCCCACTTCTCGCCGCAGGAGCCTTGGTCGCGTCGCGTCTGCGGCGGCGGCAGTGGGTGGCCTTCGCCGCTCCGAGGCTGCGAAGTGCCTTGGTCAAAAGCAGGAGCCCACTCGCGCGGTGGCTTGCGTTGTTTTTCCTCCTCGCCGCCTCCACCGCCATCATCGTCGCACTCGCCCGGCCACGCGGGGATGCAGGGACGAAGATGGAAAAAACCATGGGCCGGAATGTGATCATCGCCCTCGATATTTCCAAAAGCATGCGCGTCAGCGATGTAAAACCGGACCGCCTCACCCAAGCGAAAGTCGTCATTTACGAACTGCTGGAAGCGATGCCTAACGAACGCATCGGCCTCATCGGGTTCGCCGGAGACGCGCATACTTACGCGCCTTTGACCATCGACCACGGCGCGGTGCGCGAGACGGTCGAGCAGATCGACCAAGCATGGGCACCACTCGGCGGCTCAGACCTCGCGGCTGCGGTCCACCTCGCCACCGAGACGCTCAAGAAAACTGGCCAAAAAAACAACGCTCTCGTCATCCTCAGCGACGGCGAGGAAAACGACGGCGAGCTGGACACGATGATCACCGAGGCCGAGCAAGCCGGAGTTTATATCATCGCCATCGGAGTAGGCACCGAAGACGGAGACTACGTGCCCAATACCAATTTCCCCGATGGCCGGATGGTGGACCGCGAGGGCAATACCATCATCAGCCGCTTGCAGGCCGAAGTGATGCGCAAGCTCGCCGAGCAAACGAAAGGCCGTTTCACGATCGCCGGGTCCGGCCTCGACATCCCAGACATGGTGAAATCAGTCGTCAGCGGACTGGACGCGTTCGAAATGGATGGCCGCGAACGCCGGATTTCCATCGAATTCTATCAGTGGCTGGTCTTGCCCGCTGTCTTGTTTCTGATGATCGCCATCCTCACGGCCACCCGTTGGAAAGGGATTCAAGCCGCACTCCTCATCGCCGCAGGATTCGTAACGACTCCAGAAACGCACGCCAGCGAGGCATCCACTGCCAAGTCGCTGCTCACCGCGAGACAGTTCGAGCAAGCCCGCGACAGCTACAAGCACCTCGCCGACCAATCCCGCTCCCGAGACACTCAGGCTCGCTACCGACTTGGCGAGGCCACCGCGGCCTACCGGGCAGAAGATTTCCGCGCCGCCCGCACCGCCTACAGCCTGTCGCTGCTTTCACAAAATTCTGACGTCCAAGCAAGCGGCCATCTCGGCATGGGAAATTCCTTGTTCCAACTGGGCTGGAAAGGCCTGTCCGGCGAATCCTACCCGACCGATCCCGCATCCCTCCCAGACCTCAACCGCTTCGACACCATCGTCAAGGAGGCCCTCGCGAAACTCCGCGAAACCGAAGAACCCGAGCAGGGAGAGACCAGTGGCTACGTCCAGATCGAATCCCTCATCACCAACTGGACCGATGCGATCCGGCACTACGATTCTGCCGTCTCAAGCCCCGTGCCACGCCAGAACCGGCAGTTGACGCTGACCTATTTAAAACGGCTGGAAAAACTACTGGATCAGGAAAAACAAGACACCGAGCAAGCCATGCAGCAAGCCGGCCAAGGACCACCCCAACCCAAGGGCGGCGACGGCGAAGGTGACGAAGAGGGTGAAAAAGGCGAAAAAGGTAAAAAGAAGCCCGGCGAAAAAGGCGGCGGCAAGAAAGGCTCCAAGCCCGGCGACGGCGAAGACGGGGAAAAGGACAAGGACGGGAAAGGCGGTAAAGATCAGAAGAAAGACGAAGACGAAGGAAAAAAAGACGGCGACAAGCGCGGAGAAAATCCTAACGAGTCGCCCCAAGACCGCGCCCGCCGGATTCTCAAGGAAAACTCAGACCTTGAAAAAGGCCCGCTATCAACCGGTCGCCGTGAGTTCCGGGACGCTGAAAAAGATTGGTAACCTCATGAACATTTTAACACTGTCATATCGAATTTTCCCCGCTTTCGCAGCCTGGTTCTGCCTCTCCACCAGCGGACTCAGCCAGACAGCCAGCCGTCTGTCCTCCTCATTTCTGGCGCGTGGCGAGCAAGCATTTCTGGAAGTATCCGTCACGGGTGACCAGCCCGACGAGCCCCCGGAAATCACCCCCGTCAAGGACGTCCAGATCCAGCCGACCGGACGCAGGCCCATGCCACAGATGTTACCGGGACGGCGAGTCGAGTGGGTTTTCATCTACTCCCTAACGAGCTACGCCGCTGGTAAGCACACCATCCCTCCCATTGAGGTGATGGTGAGTGGCAGTAAAACTCAAACGGAACCCATTGATTTCGACGTCTTCGACCCAGATGAACTGAAATGGTTCGAGGTCGAGTCCGCCGGGAGAACCATCCGCTACGCCAGCGCCTTCCGGGTCATGAACGACCAGCCATTTGAAAATGAAACCACCCCGGTCGAGATCAAGCTCTACGTCCCGCGGAATCTCCAAGTGGACGACTGGGGCATCCCCGAATTCGAGCGAGACGGCGTGGCCGCATGGCGTTTACAGCCCTCACTCTACTCCACCCGTGGCGCGGTGAATTTACTCGGAGCGAACTACTACCCCGTCGCCTACCCCAGCACACTCACTCCCACCCGCACCGGCAAGGTCTCCATCGGACCGGCGAAGGTCCGGCTCACCACTCGCGAGATCATCATGGACCCCTTCCAGCGTCAGGTGAACCTCGAGGTCTTTCTCCAAGTGCCCAAGCTAGAACTCGAAGCCAAGCCACTCCCACCCGGAGCGCCAGAGGGCTTTGACAATGCCGTCGGGAATTTCCGCCTCACCGCAAGCTCCACCGTCACCGAGGTCCAGGAAGGCGACCCCATCACCGTCGATCTCACCGTCGAGGGCAGTGGAAACCTCGACACCATGCGCCCACCCAAGCTCGAAAACGCTGACCTCTGGAAAATCTACAGCACCACCAGCGACCAACGCGGCGACGAGCGGCGGCAGCTTGCAGGGAACGTCATCTTCCATCAGTCCATCCGCCCGCTAGAAATGAAGCAGGAAATCCCGTCCTTCCGCTTGGTGTATTTCGACCCCCGAACTAGCAACTACAAGACGCTCAGCACCCCACCCATCGCCCTGCAAATGACCCCCAGCACCGCAGTCACCCCGAATCCCGCACTGGCAGCACAGTCGCTCGCCGTCCCATTCGAGCGCATGACCGACATCCTCGGAGCACTCCGGCCCGCCGCACTCACTCAGCCAGTCAGCACCCCCATTCCTCCATGGCTCGGCCACCTTCTCGGCGGATTACTCGCCCTCGGACTCGTCGCCAAGGCATTCTGGATGCGCTATGGGCCACGACTCCGGAAAGATCCAGTCCGCGATGCCAAGGCCCGAGAACTCCGGGAAATGGGTCAGTCCACCGCCGCAGACGACACCGGATTTCTCCGCTCCGCTGGCAGCTTCATCGAGCGCTGGCTCGGCGGTAATACCCAAGCGGAAATCCACGCCATCCTCGCCGAGCGCGATGCCGTCTGCTTCCGTACCGAGAAACCAAAAGCAATGCTCGACCCATCCCGCCGCGCAGAAATCCTCAAGCTCCTCCGCCAAGCATCGCTCGCCCTCACCCTCATCGCCACCCTCGGCCTCAGCACCCCTCCCGCCCGCGCTGCAGAAGTCACAGGCCAAGCACTCGAAGCCTACGAATCCGCAAAATACGACGAGGCCATCCAGCTCTGGCTTGGTGCCGGAAACTATCAGGAACTTTCCGCCGATACTCTCTACAACGTCGGAAACTCCTGCTACCGCGCCGGCTCCCCCGGCCAAGCTGCACTCTATTTCCGCCGCGCCCTCGCCCGCGATCCATCCCACCAAGAAGCCCGCCAAAACCTGCGATTCATCGAGCGGAAATACGGCGCCATCACCGTCCAGCGTCCAGATTACCAATACGCACTCACCCAGTTTCCCCTCGCCACCTGGCAGGCCACCTTCTGGAGCGGAGCCTGGCTCTGCGGCCTCGCACTCCTCGTTTTCCCCGCCACCCGACCACGGGCACGCCTGCGAGTTGTCGCCGTCGCCGCCCTCGTCATCGGGCCGCTTCTCGCCTCCATCGGCATGCTCGGGTGGCGCTATTTCCCGAACGATGCCGAGTTCGCCCCAATCGCCAAACAGGCCGTCATCATCGCAGAAAAGGTCGCCCTCCACACCGACGCCGCCCGCACCTCGCCCGAGGTCATCGACGCCCCACCCGGCTCACTCTGCGAAATCATCAGTGAATCCGGCCGCTGGGCCTACGTCGCCTTCGCCACTAAAACTCGCGGCTGGGTCCCGCTAGAATCCATCGAAAAGGTCCTCCCAGCAAAGCCCCCCACCCCACCCAAGTTCCGCAAGCCCAAGGCCGACGGCAAAACCGCCTGACGCGTCGCAAATACCCACGTCGCCACCCATTTTCATGGCACGCGCTAGAGGATTCAGGTTTTCCTTGGCGCTCCGCATCGCCGTGATAGGAAGGCGGCATGAGCGATACCACCACCCGCATCCCGGAAGACATCAAGAACGCCATGAGGGCCAAGGACACGACGGCACTGAATGCGCTGCGTGCCTTAAAAAGCGCACTAACAAATGCCGCCATCGAGAAGGGCGGCCTCGGCACCCTGCTCGAAGAATCCGAAGTGCTCGCCGTGGTTAGGAAGCAAATCAAACAACGCGTGGACTCCTGCGAACAATTTGAAAAAGCAGCCCGCCCCGAACTGGCCGCCACCGAGAAGACCGAGATCGAGATCCTTTCGCGCTACCTTCCCGCCGCACTGACCGAGAATGAACTCGTCGCAATCATCGAGCAAGCCGTCGTCGAAACGGGAGCCACCGGCAAGGCAGACATGGGTAAGGTCATGAAACGTGCCCAAGAACTCGCCGAAGGCCGCGCGGATGGTAAATTGCTGTCTGCTGCCGTGATGAAGCGCTTGGCTTGAGATTGGAGAAAGGGAGTTCCAGTGACTCTCTAAAGTCTTCAAAGCAGCGGAAGCATGGTTCCTCTGCAATAAGCCGTGGCTGTCATTACCGTAAGATTGAATCGATTACCCACCGAGGTCGCCAAGATTTCAAACTGGAAACCAAAGCCCCATCTTCCCTTGGCGCTCTTGGCGGCTTGGCGTTTTCAATTCTTCTCCACCGCGCCACACAGCTTGCCCTTGCCCTCCAGAGAAAAGATCGGTAGTCGGTTTCTGCATCACGCAAACTTCCTGAAATCCATTTTTACTTTATGAAAAAACCAATCCGCATCGGTCTCATCGGCTACGGCTTCATGGGTCGCACCCACTCGAATGCCTACTCACAGCTCGCCCATTTCTTCGAGACCGACCACTACCCAGTCCGCCAAGCCGTCTGTGGTCGCGACCAAGAAAAAGTCGCCGCCTTCGCCGAAAAATGGGGCTATGCCTCCTATGAAACCGATTGGCGCGAGTTGGTGAAACGCGAAGACATCGACGCCATCGACATCTGCACCCCGAACGATTCCCACGCCGAGATCGCCCTCGCCTGCATCGCCAATGGC
>JAYUHS010000083.1:0-5333 GCA_043766715.1 Luteolibacter sp. | reverse complement strand
ACAACGTGAGCCGCATCACGGCGATGACGGACGGCGGGCTGTTGGTGGAAACGTCCGACCGAGGTGGGGATGTCATCACATCTGATCTGGTGCGGCTGGAGGCGGATGGCTCGCAGCAAATCGTGCTGAACCTAGCATCGAGGCACCTAGGTTTTCGCTCCATGGTGGCGCTGGCCGAGGGTGGATTCGTGGGCGACGGGGTGATTTACCGCCGGGATGGCTCGGTGGTGCAGGATCTGACACGCGCTGGGGTGGTGCTCCGACCGCTGTGCAAATGGCGCGGCGGGGTGGTTTTTCTTGAAACGGCCGGGGGACTGGCGGGCCGGTTACGGCTGTGGCGCAGAGGCTTTTTGACCCCGCTATCCCGTGCGCCGAGGATTGCAAACGCGGCGGCTGGAGTGGTGGCCACGGCGGGCGATGCCGGGGAGCTATATATTAGCGCGGCGTGGATCTCAGGCCGGCCCGAGCTGCGGCGGCTGCTGCCATCCGGGCAAGTGGACCGGAGTTTCCGTGCGCCAGCTTTCGGCATCCGTGAGCGGCAGCTGCGGGGAAATTGGTGGAAAGCGGGCGATGCAGGGAAGATCTCCTTCGATCCAGCGGCGCATGAAATCCCCATTTCCCCGTCCGCAGTCCTGTGGCAAGCGGCGACCCGGCAGCTCTGGACCGCCGGAAATTTCAACGTCGCCGCAGGGAAGCCCCGCGACGGATTGGCGCGATTGAAGGTCAGAAATTTCTGAAACCCATCTTCCCTCGCGGACGGAAACTATGACAGAAGGGGAGCAAGCAATGGGAGAGGCCGCGAAAATTATCCATGCGGAATCACGGGCAAACGTCCGGGATGGCTCGCGGCTGCTTGCCCGCATCGCCCGCCGGGATGCGGATGCGCTGGCAGAACTCTACCGGATGTGGGGCGACCGGCTCTTCAGCATGGCGCTGCACTGGACGAGGGACGAGGGCGCGGCCAAGGAGGTGCTCCAAGATTGTTTCCTGCGCGTTTGGAAAAAGGCAGCCGACTTCGATGCGGAGAAAAGCAGCGGCTTCACCTGGTGCGCCATGATTCTGCGCGGCCTGTGCCTTGATTTCCTCCGGAAACGTAAGCGGCGGGCGGGCGTGTGGCAGGATTGGGAAATGAGTTCTGCGCTGGAAGTGCCGTCGCGTGGCGGCGTGGAGGATCTATTTTTCCGGGAAACGGTCACCCGGGTGAGGTCGGCACTGGCACAGCTCGGGGACTCTGAAGCGGAGAGCTTACAGGCCGCGCTTTTCCATCCCGGGACCATGCAAGACCACGCCACGCGCTGGGGCATCCCGCTTGGCAGCGCGAAGATCCGGATTCACCGAGCGATGTTGAAATTGCGCGAGTTACTGCGGAAAGGAGGCGATGATGCACCGCGCTGATCTCGCCGATGCCACGGCGCGGGCACTCGACTTGCTCGATCCCGAGGACCTCGCGAACTCCGACCCACGGATTTTCCGCGACCCGCATCTCGCTGGGGAGACCCGGCAGACT
Source organism: Luteolibacter sp. (assembly GCA_043766715.1). Lineage (GTDB taxonomy): Bacteria > Verrucomicrobiota > Verrucomicrobiia > Verrucomicrobiales > Akkermansiaceae > Luteolibacter. The sequence continues at coordinate 3,826 of JAYUHS010000083.1, read as the reverse complement.
CGCGAGGCAGCAGCGGAAGTCTGGCTGGCCGTTTCCCCACTCCGCGTCGCCCCGGCCGAGGTGCTCCATGGACTCATGGAGAAAATCAAACCCCCTTCGCTGGCCACCCCGAGGAGTCACCGGGAAATCATGCCATGGCTCGCCGCCAGCGGGTGGGCAGCCGCAGTAGCGCTGGCCTTTTTCCTCTGGCCTGCACCCTCCGTCCCTCCAGTGCTGACGCGTCAAAACACTCGGACCACCTCCGCAGCCACCACCGATCCCGCAGGGGAACTTCCTTTTCAAAACCACCCGACTCCCCACAAATCACCCATCCGCCGAGAAATCACCCGCCTCCAAGAACGTCTCGCCAGTGTCCAGCAGCAGCAGCAGCAGCGGTCCGGCACGAGTCCTCGCATCATCCACCTCACCGCTCCCGGCACGGTCCGCCGCACGGCAGAGGACAGTCGGCAGCGCGTGCATTCCATTCTCATCGAGGCCTTGCGCACCGCACTTGAGGCGGATCGCGCCACCCCGGCAGATCCCGCCGAGCTAGTCATCGAGCGCGGCTGGCTACCCGGTGGCCTGCCGCTTCCTGCCGACGGTGGCACCATCCGTCACCGGAATTTCCCCGAACGCGCATGGCAGGAAATGGGCCTGCTCCGCTCCGAATCAGGCGAATACCTAGACGCTACCGCCAAAACCCTATGGTCTGCCGCGGCTGATGGCCGGGGCTTCACCGGCCGGAAAATCGCTGAGGACGAGGATGTCTCTCGTTTTTCAAACACTCCCAGCCCCACCGTCACGCCCGTCGCTGAGCCGCGAACTGCCCCGGAAGGTTTCATCATCGAGAGCCCCACCGACCACAAGGCCGAGGTCGTCATCGATCAAGTCCCCTCGCCCGCACCCGGCAGCCAGCAGATAGTGGTCCTCACCGATTCCTCTGGAAAAACTCACACCATCCCACTCACTCCGCCCGCCCCCCCTTCGCCCCCTGGTGAAGAACGGATCACCGAATCCGTAGAGGCACCCACGGGGCGGGACATCGCCTCGAATGAGTCCCCTGAAATGTGGATTTCCAATACCGCCACCTTTGGCTCAGGCCTCATCACCCTCTCGCTCACCGGTTCAGAAGGCGTCTATTCCTTCCAGCTCATCGAGCGCCCCATCGTCAGTGACGGCAAGCCAGCCACGATCATCGTCGAGGGTAGGCCTTAAATATCCCGAGATACCAGATGCCTTTGCCGATCTCGGCAATGCAGTTTGACATCCATCAAACACCTTTGTTGATGTCGGCAATGCAGTTTGTAATGCAGCAAATTACTTTGCTGATCTCGACAATGCAGTTTGATGTGTATCAAACACGTTTACCGTTGTCAGTAATGTCATTTGACATACGTCAGATGCCTTTGCCGATCTCGGCAATGCGGCTTGGCATCCACCAAATACCTTTGCCTCCGTCCATAATGCCTTGCGGGATGCTCGGGAAAGCACTATCGACTCTGCGAGAGCCGCGAAAGCGACCATTCCGCGGCTTTCCTTCCTCCACTCCAGTCCCCCAGACCACTCAACTCTCCAAACCATGTCCAAGACTGCGTGCTCCAAGTATGCCGAGAACCAATTTCTGGTCGCCACAGTCGGCACCTACCTGCTCATGAGCGAAATCCTCGCGGATACCTTGCCACGGGCAGCAGCGGTCACGGCGGGCTTACCGAGTTTCGCCACCGCCATGACGGACCTCCAGAATGCCGCGAATGCTTGGGATGCGGGCGAGACGCGGTTGACGAATGCGGAGGCAGCCCTGCCTGCTGCCACCCTCGCTTTCATGGATAAAATGGCCGCGCTGACCCGCAAGCCAGATGCGGATACCTCGAGCTTACTGGAAATCTGGGACACCACCCTCCGCAGCCAAGTCGCTTACCGGGGGCCGGTCTATCGGACGCTATTTCCCCACGGTCGCAAGGCGCTCACCCGTGGCTCCCCGGAAGAATTACTGGATGCTCTGCGCGACTTGGGCGTGCGGCTCACCGCCGAGACTGGCCGCCCAGTATTGGTGGCACTCGGGGCGACGGTGACTGCATTTTCAAACTCCGCGCGTGCCCTCCGCACTGCCCAAATCCAAGCCAAGGCGGCGCTGGAATCCGCCCGTGCAGCCCAAGAACCTCTCCGCGTGGCTGCCGCCGCCGCGCTCTACGCCCTCATCGGCCAAGGGATGGCCACGTGGAGCGCCAACCCTGAGCGGGTGGACACACTGTGGAACGTGAATCTGCTGCGGAGTAGGCAGATGAAAAATCCACAATCACCCATCGTCAGTCGTCAATCGGATGTTGAGGGTGGGCCTTGAATGCCCGCGCTCGCTCGGCTACTTGGGTGGCACCATTTCATGCCCCAGTCCGACTCCACCACCGCTTCCCCCACCCCGCCTTGGGAAACTCCGCGCCTTCCGGTTGGGAAAAATCTCGTCCGGCGCTCGCTGCCGTGGCTTGGGGTGCTCGGTCTGGTGGCGCTGGTCATTTGGGGACTGTGGCCTAAGCCGATCACCATCGAGACCGGCACTGCCGCGCGCGGGCCGCTGACGGTCCGGGTGTCTGAAGAGGGTAAGACGCGGGTGAAAAACCGCTACGTCATCGCTGCACCAGTGGCGGGGAAAATGTGCCGCGTGGCGCTCAAGCCGGGGGACGAAGTGACGGCGGGGGGGACGCTGGTCACCACCATCGAGCCCGCAGCCTCGCCATTGCTCGATCCCCGCGCCCGGACCCAAGCGGAGGCTGCGGTCCAGATGCGCGAGGCTTCGCGCAGACAAGCCACGGAGGCGCTCGAAGCACGCCGCGCCGCCCTGAAACTGGCCGATACCGACCGCGACCGGATGCGCGCCATGACCCGCACCGGCTCGATGGCGGATTCTGACCGCGACCAGATGGAAGCGGACTCAGCCATGAAAGGGGCGGAATTCCGCGCCGCTGAATTTTTCCTCCAAGTGACGGATTACGAACTCGCCCAAGCCCGCGCCGCCCTCGAACGACCCGCCGCCGTCACCCCCGGTAATCTAGTGGAGGTGAAGTCCCCCGTCTCCGGCCGCGTGCTCAAAGTAATGCAGGAGAGCGAAATGGTGGTCGCCCCGGGCACTCAGATTTTAGAAATCGGCGATCCGACGGACATCGAGATCGAGGCGGAAATCCTGTCGCGTGATGCGGTCACCATCCAGCCCGGCGACTCGGTAGAAGTGGACCAATGGGGTGGCGAAAATCCGCTCAAGGGCCGGGTCCGGCGGGTGGAACCCGCTGCCTTTACCAAGATTTCCGCCCTCGGCGTGGAGGAGCAGCGAGTCATCGTGCTCACGGATTTACTGGATCTCCCCGCCGCCGCGAAATCGCTGGGAGATCGCTACCGGGTAGAAGTGCGGGTGGCGGTGTGGCATAGCGAGGAGGCGCTCATCGTCCCGGCTGGAGCACTATTTCGTGAGGGGAACACTTGGAAAACCTACGTTTTCCGCAGCGGCACGGCGAGGCTGACCACCGTGGATGCCGGTCACTCGGACGGGCGGTTTACCGAGGTATTATCCGGCCTCGGCGCGGGGGATGAGGTGCTGCTGCACCCGCCGGACACGATGAAGGACGGCACCGCCGTCATCAAACGCGCTCAGTGAGCGAGGAAAACATCAAAGAATTTTCCACCGCCAAAGCGCCAAGGAAGACAAGTTTTCAGACCTTAAAAAACCAAAGCGCCTGTCTTCCCTTATCTTCCTTGGCGCCTTGTATGTTCTTCCCGCCTTCCATTTCCCACAACCCGCCGCCCGTGTCTTCCGAGAATGGGTCCTTAAACTCGTCGGAGGAAGACACGGGCGGCGGGT
>JAYUHS010000082.1:0-33882 GCA_043766715.1 Luteolibacter sp. | reverse complement strand
GGCAGTGATGAGAAAAATGCTGAGTGTTCTCAACAAAATGATCGCCCAACCAAACTTTTCGCTTGCCGACTAACACCACTGCTTGGCGGTGAAAAAATGTCATCCCGAGGGCTGTCCGTCCGCATCCTGGGCTCGTCTGTTCGCATCCCGGGTTCGCCTGTTCGCATCCCGGGTTCGTCTGTTCACATCCCGGGTTCGTCTGTTCACATCCCGGGTGCGTCTGTTCGCATCCCGGGTTCGTCTGTTCGCATCCCGGGTTCTTCTGTTCGCATCCCGGACTCGTCTGCCCGCATCCCGGGCTCGTCTGTCTGCATCCCGGGTTCGTCTTCGCGGCCTTGGTAAATGTTGCCTTGCCGCTGGTAGGGGGCTGCTGATGATGGATTATGGACTTGCAGGGGGGGATGACGGTTGAAACTCTGGCGGGGTGATCTCACCTGCTGGCGTCATCGCATCGGTGCTGCCGGTGTATTTACTGATGATCGCGGGGGCGGTGCTGCGGCGGACGCGCGTGCTGCCGGGCGAGTATGATGTGCCGGTGATGCAACTGGTGTATCGGGTGATGCTGCCATGTTTCATGCTGGATAAGATCTTGGGCAGCACGGTGATCCGGAGTGGATCGGTGGTGGTGTGGGCGATGGGGTTGGGGTTCGGGTTGATCGTGGTGGCGATTTTGATCGGCCTGACGGTGGGTCGGGTGATCGGGCTGGAACGTGGGACGGGGATGCGGACGTTTGCGCTGAGCGCGGGTTGTCAGAATTTCGGGTTTACCGCGGCTCCGGTGGTGGAAATTTTATGGGGATCTGGGACGTTGGCATTGCTCTTCGTCCATAACATCGGCGTGGAAATGGCGGTGTGGTCGGTGGGGGTGATGATGATGAGTGGCGAGCGCAGACTTTCATGGCGCAAGCTGGTGAATGGCCCGGTCATCGCCGTGACCATCGGCCTGACCTTGGTGGCGCTGGGGCTGGACGATCAGGTGACGGGCTCGTTCCGCAAGGCGATGTCGATGCTGGGTGCTGGGGCCTTCCCGGTGGCGATCTTGATCACGGGCTGCACGATGATGGATCTGCTGGGGAAGGAAAAACTGAATTGGCGGGTGGTCGGCGGCTCGGTGGCAGTCCGGCTGGCGCTGGCTCCGGCCGCGATCCTGTGCGCGGCGAAATTTCTGCCACTGACTACGGAACTGCGGCAAGTGCTGGTGGTGCAGGCGGCGATGCCTGCGGGCTTGTCGTCCATTCTCCTCGCGAGACTTTACGGCGGCAGACCGGCGGTGGCGGTGCAGGTGGTGATCGCGACGACGGTGATGAGCTTGCTGACGCTGCCGTGGATCATCACTTGGGGCAGCGCATGGATCGGGCTGAAACCGCTGTCGCCCTGATGATTCCGGGAAAGGTGATCGGCGAATGAGTTGAAATTTCGAAATTGTCCCGCAGCATGATGCTTCATTGATGAACGATCATTCCTCCACACTCATTGCGCTTGCCCTCGCCGAAGACATCGGTGACGGCGATGTCACATCGCGTTATTTCATCCCGGAAGGCCGCCGTGCCTGTGCATTTGTGGCGGTGCGGGAGGATGGTGTGGTTTCTGGAGTGGAGCTAGCGGCGCGGGTTTTTAATACGGTCGATCCTGAGCTGGATGTGGAAGTGCTCATCGCCGATGGCAGCCGCGTGGCAGCCGGTGCGCTGTTGATCCGGATCGAAGGCTCGGCCCGCTCCATTTTGACGGCCGAGCGGACGGCGCTCAATTTCCTCCAACGCCTCAGCGGCGTGGCCACTTTGACGGCCCGCTACGTGGACCAAGTCAAGGGCACCCACGCCCAGATCCTCGATACGAGAAAAACGACGCCCGGCTACCGGCTGCTGGAAAAACAAGCGGTGGTCCATGGCGGCGGGACGAACCACCGCCTAGGCCTCTACGACCGGGCGATGGTGAAGGATAATCACCTCGTGGCGGAAGGTGGCCCGGAGGCGATCCAAGCGGCGATCCACCGGCTGAAATCCGAAAAACCTGCGGTGGAAGTGGAGTTGGAGGCCGACGACATCGATCAAGTCCACACGTTTTTAACCATGGAAGGCGTCGATTACCTCCTGCTGGACAACATGACGGTGGATGAACTCGCGGCAGCGGTGGTGATGCGCGGCGACCGCAGTCGGCCTCAGTTCGAGGCAAGTGGGGGGATTACTCTGAAAACGCTCCGTGAAATCGCCAAGACCGGCGTTGATTTCATTTCCGTGGGAGCACTGACGCATTCCGCCCCGGCGCTGGACATCGGCTTGGATTTCGAGGCGTTGTGATCGCATGAAGGGTGAGGATTTCAACGAGGTGGCCGCAGATTTCCCGGAACCTTTCCGGTTGCTCGTCAGGGATTCGGTGGCATCGACCAATGACGAGATCAGAGTCCTCGCCGAGGCCGGGGCGGCGGATGGCTTGATTTTACTGGCAGGAATGCAGACCGCAGGCCGCGGCAGACGAGGGGCTGCTTGGTTTTCCCCCACCGGCGAATCGCTTGCATTTTCTATCCTCGTGCGGCCGGACGAGCCGAAAGCGCTGTGGCCGAGACTCGCCCTAGCCACCGGTCTCGCCGTCGCGGAGGCGCTGGAAACCTTCGCGCTGGAGGCAGGCATCAAGTGGCCGAACGACGTCTGGCTTGGCCAGCGCAAGGCGGCGGGAATCTTAGTGGAAGCGGGACCGGACTTCGCCGTGGTCGGCATCGGGTTGAACGTCAATTCCACGGAATTTCCTGCCGAAGTCGCGGAAATCGCCACGTCCATGAGGATGGAAGCCTTGCGGGAATTCTCGCTGGCCGCCGTGCTCAGCGAGATCGTCGCGAGATTCAGCAAGCGGCGAGTTCAGATCGGCAAGGACTTCGAGCATGTCATTTCCGCCGTGAGCGTGCGCTGCGTGCTGACGGGCAAGCGGGTGGTCCTGAATGCGGCGGATGGCCCGAAAATCGGTGTGGTGGAAGGCATCGCCCCGGGTGGAGAGCTCCTATTACGGACTGAGCAAGGTCTCCAGCGCCTGATCCAAGCCGATGAAGTGCGACTGCTTCCTCTCAATCCCTGATTTCCTTTTCGCTGACATCACCCCAGACTGCTTGGCATGAAAACCCACTCCACCGCCGTCCTTACCACCGCTCTCAGCCTCAGCTTGATCTGTTGCGGCACGACTCCATCCACCAAGCCGGAAAATCCGAATGCCGTGAAAACCACTCCCACTGTGGAGGGTCCGAAGCTCGTCGGCCGGATCGCCAACCTCCCGGCGGACAAGCGTTTCGTGCTGATCCAGAGCTACGGAAAATGGGCCATGGAGGCCGGAGCCATCCTCACCACGCGGGGGCCAGACGACCGGGCGGCCAATCTCCGGGTGACGGGCGAGAAGCTGGGCGAATTCGCCGCCGCCGACTTGCAATCAGGAACTCTTGAAAAAGGCGATGCCGTCTATTCCCAATCCACGACGCCGCCAGTCATTCCCTCCCCTCCTCCAGAACTTCCTAAAAACCAAAGCGGAGTGGTGGATAAAGCTATCCCAAAAAACGATTAAGTTTTAAATAATTCTTTGCTTTCAAAACTTCTCACGTTTGCGTATTTTCAAAAAGTCCCGCTTGAATCACCGAGCACAGCCACAATTTTTAAAATTTTCGAGTGAAATGCTCTCCCAAGCGATTGGGTTGCAATGAAGCTCGTGGTGGCTGTGCCCAATTACATGTCCCAAACATGAACACTACAACCAGCCAACATGAAAACAATGAACCCCTCGGGCGCATCGGTGAGAGCCGACGCGAACCGTCTTGCTGACTTCGTCCTATTCACCCAGCGGAGCTGTATCCTCAACCTATCCACCGAACTCAATAAGGGGAACGTCTCGTTTCCTCAGTTTTTCCTGCTCACCTACCTTTCCAGCGAGGAATATCTCACGATGTCTGACATTGCGAAAAAGATGGGCCACTCGACCGCCGCTGCCACCGGCCTAGTCGATCGGTTGGAAAAACTGGCTTACGTCGAACGAGTCCACGCCGCTGAAGATCGCCGGAAAATCATGGTCCGCATCACGTCCAAGGGAACCCAATTGGTTGCCAAGATGCGCACGGAGATTGCCAACGATCTAGCCGGCATCCTCGCAGGGATGGACGAGGACCAAGCTGAATCCGTGGAACACACCAAGCGCGCCATCCGTGGCCGTGCGATTGCCTGAATCCACCGCCTCGCCTGCTGAATAAACCCGCTTGGCGAATCCTCACCGCCTCCGTTACCCTCGCTGGGTGACGGAGGCGTTTCCTTTTCTAGACCCTTTGAACTCGATCCCGGGCATCCGCGCCGGATGGATCGAACGCGTGCCGGACCTACCCGTCACCGGCGACCGTGACGAGGCGATGAAATTGCTGCGCCCCTATCATTCCGCCGCAGTTTCAGAATTCGCCGGGCCGGATGCCGCATGGTGGCGTGCCGAGCAAGTCCACGGCACGACTGTAACTGCGGTGCCCAGCGGAGTGCAAATCCTCGCCACAGACGGCCTGCCGGTGGTCCCCGATGCCGATGGGCTGGTCACTTGCGAATCCAAGGTCGTCCTCGCCATTTACACCGCAGACTGCGGAGCCATCTGGTTGGCCGACCGCCGGACCGGAGCCATCGGACTGCTCCATTCGGGAAAAAAAGGCACCGAGGGGAATATTTTCAAAACTGCTCTCAACGTGATGGCCCAGCAGTTCGGCACCCATCCGCAAGACATCACCGCTGTCTTGAGTCCGTGCATCCGCCCGCCGGACTACGAGGTAGATTTCGCCAAGCAGATCGGCGAGCAGGCCGATCAGGCTGGGGTCGGGAACTTCTTGGATTGCGGGCTAAATACCGCCTCCGATCTCCGGCGTTTCTACAGCTACCGCCGCGAACTCGGGAAAACCGGTCGAATGATGGCGCTGATGGTCAAAGAATCCCCACCATGAATCCACTGACTTTTCCCGCTCCCGCGAAACTCAATCTTTCCCTGCGCGTCCTCGGTCAGCGCGAGGATGGCTTCCACGAAATCGACACCATCATGGTCAAGCTACCCGGCCTTGCTGACACGCTGGAGTTCCGTGAGGCAGGCGAATTTTCGTTCCAATGCGACGATCCCACGGTGCCAAGCGACGGAAATAATCTCGTGGTGAAAGCGGTGAGGGCTTACGAAAACGCAGCAAAAGTGATCTGTCGCTACTCGATTTCGCTCCGGAAAGTCGTTCCACATGGCGCTGGCCTCGGTGGCGGCAGTAGTGACGCAGCCACCACCTTGCTCGCTCTCAATCGTCTTCACGACTTCAAGCTTGGGGTTGATGCGCTCCGTGAAATCGCCGCTTCACTGGGATCCGACATTCCTTTTTTCCTCACCACCGGAGCTGCCCGTTGCACCGGAAGGGGAGAGAAAATCACCTCAATTGATTCACCGCCCAAGCTCCCAGTCCTCTTACTTAAGCCGGATTTCAGTGTGCCAACACCCGATGCTTACGCACAATGGAAACATTCGTTTGAAATTCCCGGCATCCGCTATTCCCAGCAAATTGATCGAGGAGTTTCCTTAGTGAACGACCTTGAACGCCCGGTCTTCGAAAAGCATCGGTTCCTCGCAGAAATAAAACAGTGGTTGCTGGAGCGCGAGGAAACCACCGCTGCGCTCATGAGCGGGTCCGGCTCGACCATTTTCGCGGTCTTGAAAAATCTTCGCGACGCGGACGCACTCGCCGCCGCCGCCCGCATCGAGCTCGATCCCGGTCTGTGGCACTGGTCCGGCTACACGGAAGGCGAAGATTGAGCGACAAAAACGAAGCCTCGTTTGACAACGGACGCGGGATTCTTCTAGGTTCGCCCTCCCGGCGCTGAAGCTGGTCCCATTTATCATGAACATTGTTGTCGAGAAGCAGCCAAAGTGCGTCGCCACCCTTCGCGTTGAAATCCCAGCAGAGCGGGTCAACAGCCAGCGCGAACAGATCGTAAAAGGCTATGCAAGCAAGGCCCGGGTTGCCGGTTTCCGTCCGGGAAAAGCACCGCGCGCCATCATCGAGAAGCGCTTCCAAAAAGAAATTTCAGACGAGCTCAACGACATTCTCGTCCGTGAATCCTACGAAAAAGCACTCGTGCAAGAGTCGCTCAACGTCCTCGACTTCGGCGTGCCAGAAGATGTGACCACCCATGCGAACGGCAGCGTCACTTTCGTTTCAAAACTGACCTTGGCCCCAGAAGTGACACTCCCTGACTACAAGGGCGTCAGTGTCACCGTGCCGCCCTACGCCGTTCCAGCCGAAGAAATTGACGCGCAGCTCACCTCACTCCAAGAACGTTTCGCGGATTTCAACGACATCGCCGACCGCGCCGCAGAAATGGGCGACTTCGCCGTCATCGACTACACCTCCACCGTCGAGGGTAAACCGACTGAAGAATTCCTCGGAAAAGCCGCTGGCTACTTATCTGGCCGCGAGGGCTTCTGGGTCCGCCTCGACGAAAAGGCCTTCCTTCCTGGCTTCACGGTTCAACTCGCAGGCATGAATGCTGGCGATTCCCGCGAGATCACCATCACGCTTCCTGAAGACTTCCCCGTCACCGAGCTCTGCAACAAAGAACTCGTTTTCCAAGTCACCGTGAAGGAGCTGAAAACCGCCGTCCTTCCTGCCTTGGACGACGAACTGGCCAATAAACTCGCTCCCGGCAAGACGATGGAGGAGATCAAGGAAATCATCAGCGAAAACATGGCGGGCGAGCGCCTTCGGAAGATCAATGACATGAAGGTCAACCAGATCGTCGCTCATTTTAATGCCCAAGTGGACTTCGAACTTCCCGAGGAATTGATCGCTCAAGAAACTCAGAACCAAGCCGACGCTCTTGTGAAGCGGGGGGTCGAGTCTGGCATGAGCGAACAGGAAATCGAATCCCAACAGACGGAAATTTTTGCGAACGCAGGCGACCAAGCAGTTTCGAATCTCCGGACAAATTTCATCCTCCAAGAAATCGCGAGGGTCGAAAAAATCACCGTTACCGACTCGGAATTGGTTAACAACCTCATCCAGATCGCCAACTCTCGGAAAGCAGCACCCAAGAAGTTCATCAAGGAGCTGCAACAGGCCGGCCGCATTCCGAGCATCCGTAGCTCGATGTTGATCGGCAAGGCCATTGACTTCCTCGTCGAGCACGCGAACGTGCTGGAATCCACTGAAACTCCACTCGATGCTTAACTTCCAATCTCCTTCTATGAGTTCAACTTCCGGCCCAAAAAATTACTACGTACCCGTCGTCGTTGAGTCAGACGGCCGCGGTGAGCGCTCGTTCGATATCTATTCACGCCTGCTCAAGGATCGGATCATCTTCATCGGCGTACCGATCGATGATTTCGTCGCGAACTCAGTGATCGCTCAGCTGCTGTTTCTACAAATGCAGGACCCGAAAAAGGACATTCACATCTATATCAATTCACCTGGTGGCTCGGTCACTGCAGGTCTGGCAATGTATGATACGATGCAGTTTCTAACGTGCGATGTGAATACCTACTGCATCGGCATCGCAGCCTCCATGGGCTCAGTGTTATTGACCGCCGGAACCAAAGGCAAACGCTTCTGTCTTCCGAATTCCCATGTGATGATCCACCAAGTCTCCGGCGGAGCTCAGGGCACCGCTTCGGATGTCGAGAGGACCATCGGCTTCATGTTCAATCTGAAGAAACGTCTCAATGGCATCATCGCCCATCACACCGGCAAGACCATCGAGCAAGTTGAGCATGACTCGGACCGTGACAATTACATGACCGCTGAACAGTCGGTGGCATACGGCCTCGTGGATAAAGTGCTAGAAAATCGCAAGCAACTCCCAGACGCCGTAGTCGCTGCGATTGATGAGCCGAAGGCGGATCAATAATTACTCCGCTTCACGCATCCGCCTTCTCTTGGTCTATCTCCGTTTTTGATACCGCATCTTCTCACCTATGGCTCGTGCTTCTAATCTAACGATGTGTTCTTTCTGCGGAAAGAGCCATTCCGAAGTTAAAAAACTGATCGCCGGACCTGGCGTCTATATCTGTAACGAGTGCATCGAAGTTTGCGCAAATATTCTCGAAAAGGAACTCGGCGGCGGCCAGTCATCAAAGGGGAAAACTCCCGCAGAAAAGCCGGACTTTAAGATCCCCTCCCCCGCCGCGATTCTTGCGAAACTAAACGAACACGTCGTCGGCCAAGAAAATGCCAAGAAGGTGCTCTCCGTAGCGGTTTACAACCACTACCAACGCCTCCGCCAAGACCAAGCGAAGGTCGGGGAAGAGTTCAAGGACGTAGAGATCGAAAAGTCGAACATCATGCTGCTCGGGCCCACCGGCTCAGGGAAAACACTCCTTGCCCGGACTCTAGCCCGCGTGCTCGACGTTCCCTTCTGCATCGTGGATGCCACCACACTCACCGAGGCCGGCTACGTTGGGGAGGATGTCGAAAACATCATTTTACGTTTACTCCAAGCTTCTGAGTTCGACGTCTCCCGTGCCGAACGCGGGATTATTTACGTGGACGAAATCGACAAGATCGGTCGTAAAACCGAGAACGTCTCGATCACCCGCGACGTTTCCGGCGAAGGGGTCCAGCAAGCGCTGCTGAAGATCCTCGAGGGCACCATTTGTAATGTCCCACCCCAAGGCGGTCGCAAGCATCCGCAGCAAGAATACATCCAAGTCAACACCGAGAAAATTCTCTTCATCGTCGGTGGCGCGTTCGTCGGACTGGAAGAAATGGTAAAACGCCGTCTAGGTAGTAATACACTCGGTTTCCATGCGGATGTATCTAAGGAAAACCTCGACGATCCATCCATGAACGTCTTGGAAAAGGTCCAGCCAGAAGACCTGCTGCACTTCGGACTGATTCCCGAATTCATCGGCCGCATTCCGGTCATTTCCGCACTCCGCAAGCTCACGGAAGATGAGTTGATGTCGATTCTCACCGAGCCGAAGAATGCGCTGGTAAAGCAATACGGCAAGCAGCTCGCGATGAACGATGTGAAGCTCCGTGTCACCCGCGACGCACTCCGCGCACTCGCCGAAGAGGCCGTGCGACGCGGCACCGGGGCGCGTGCCCTGCGCTCGATTTTCGAAAAAATGATGCTCGAGGTGATGTTCGACATTCCATCCCGCGAAGACATCGAGTCCGTCACGATCAATCGCCAAGTCGTTCTCGGCGAGCGCCCTCCAAGCGTACGCCGCAAACGCGCCGATCAAGATGCCGCGTAAATCCAGTTAGGTGATCCTGAATCGGCGGTGTCCCACTCACGTCAAGGCACTGATCGTAATCTGAACTTGATTCATCGGTGGAGACTGATAGTAATCCCAAGCAACTCCGCACCGACGGTGCTGAAGCATTACAACCAACAACTAAAACGAATCATGAAAATCGCTAAACTCCTCGTCATCGCCGCTGCTGCTTCATTTCTTGCCGCCTCCTGCTGCCCAAGCGCACCGATGTCGAAGCCAGCTCCGATGACTTCCTCCAAGTAATTGATTACCAAAAAAAGTCCGGCTTACCCTCAAGGTAGGCCGGACTTTTTTGCGTCCAGATCGGATTAGATGAACCACCGAGCGACTGGGATTTCCGCCAAATCCATCGAAGATTCGCCTTGAGACGAGGGTCTTGATGGAGACACTCCTCCCTCTTGGGAAGAATTACCATTGATGCCTCCCGCATCACCCGTTCTACTCCCCTCTCTAGCAACGGCATCCCTGAAATTTCATGATTGAGAACCTACGCAAATATACTGGCCTGATCATCGTGGTCTTCGTGATCCTATTCATCAGCTTCTTCTTCCTCGATTCGCGATCCGTCCACAACATGAGCGGAGGCCGCCCAATGCTAAAAATCGCCGGCCGCACCTACAACGACAAGGAGTATAACAATCTCGGCACCGCTTCGCTTGAGCTGACGTCCACCCTTGCCCGCTCGGGCGACTTTGAACTTTATTCCTTCCTGATGGGACTTTCCTCTGGCGCGAGCAGCCAGAACGACGCCGCGGAGAAATTCTTCATCGGCCGCATGGTGCTCCGCCAAGCGAAGGAAGAGTTCGGAATCCATCCAGGCGAAGAAGAAATTTCCACCTACCTCCGCAAGCTGAAGGCTTTCACCGGGCTGGATCAGAAATTCAGCGCGGAAAATTATCGAAACTTCATCGAAAAAGGGATGGGCCGTTTGGGCATGACGGAGAAAGACCTGCGGGACCTCGTTTCCGACGTCCTCGCCTCCAAGAAGATCAATGCCGTCGTCGGCTCTGGCCTCGGCGTGGATCGCGATGCTGTGGCGAAAAACCTCGCTCTCGAGAACCAACAACTGACCGGCGAGCTGGCGAAACTGGAGCTAGCGCCTTACGAGGAGAAAATCCAGCCCACCGAAGACGAGATTAAAAAATACTGGGAGGTGATCTCAGATTCCTTCACCACTGAGCCTCGGCGGAAGTTCACTTACATCGTCGTCGCACCGAAAATGCCCGAGGAAAAGCCGCTGGTCGAGACCCCGGAATCCCTCGCCGACGCTGCTGCCAGCGACGAGGTGAAGAAGGCCGCTGCCAAGAAAAAGGACGAAGAAAAAGCCAAACACGCCACCGAAGTGGCCGAGGAACGGCGCAAAAAGCAGCTCGAAGTCGATACACAAGTGGATGATTTCTTGTTCAATCTCGAAAAAGAAAAAGGCGCTGGTTTTGAAAAACTCGCCAAGGAAAACGGCTGGGAAGTAAAGACTTCTGACTTCTTCACCCTCTCAGCGCCTCCCAAAGAACTCGATCTTACCATCCGTTCTTCCAGCCGCGGCGGTAAGGCCGTGGATTCACTTTTCAAAATGCAAGAAACTGCCGATTCGTTCTCGAAAATTTCTGAGGCAATCCCCGTCGGTGAAAACCAGTGGATCGTTGCCCGCATCGACGGTGAGGAAAAATCCCGCCCTAAAACCTACGAAGAAGCCCGTGCCGACGCTCGTGCCCAATACATTTCCGAAAAAGGTGCCGAGGCCATGAAGACCGCCGCCAACGAGGCGATCACCAAGATCAAAACCCTACTCACCGCCGGAAAAACCTTCGCCGAAGCGGCCAAGGAAGCGGGCATCCCGGAAACGAAGCCCTTCAACGCCATCCTCAGCACCTACCGCCCCGATGGAGCCACCGAGCCACAAAATTTGTTTGAGGCCACCCGCAACATCGACCCCGGCACCGTCGCAGACGCCATTACGGAATCCGAACGCGCATTCATCCTCTACGTCGCGAAACGTGAAGTCGTAAAAGACACCAGCACCGCTCGCATCGACAGCGAAGTCACCTCACTGACTGCGCAAAATGAGACCATCGCCTTCACCTCCTGGCTTGCAGCTCGCACTCAGGACGCGAAGGTCGAAGAACTCTACAAGCGGTGAGCCGCTAGCAATTCCAGTCGCCAAGACGGCAACCATGACTGACGAGCTGCAGAATTTGTTCGACGACGCAAACGGTCATCTCGCCCTCGGTGAGTTCGACGAGGCTGTCTTGCTTTATCGAAAGTGCGTCGAGCTTGACCCAGCGTATTTCGACGGCTGGCACGCCCTCGGGATGGCGCTTTTGAAAACCGGCCATGTGAAAGAAGCCATCGGCTGCGGCCTTCAATCGGTCACTCTCCAGCCCAACGACTTGCTCGCATGGACCAGTCTTTCGCAGATGTATGTCCGCGACGGAAATATAGCGGAAGCCGAGGCCGCTAAGGGAAATGCACGAATCCTTTCTCTAGGCGGCAGAGTCGTGAAGTAGGGAGCATCCGGCTGATACAAAATTCGAGCTGCTGCTGAGAAGGCCTTGCCACCCTTGCATCGTTCCCCTGCCTTGTGTTTCTCTCACCGAGAAATTGCGAGTGACCGCCATCCTTCCTTATCCACTTTTCTCATGTTCTTCCTCACCACTGCCATCGACTACGCCAACAGTTTACCCCACGCCGGGCACGCCTATGAAAAGCTTCTTGCCGACGTGATCGCCCGTTACCGCCGCCTGCGGGGTGAGGAGGTTTATTTGCTCACTGGGGTCGATCAGTTCGGCCAGAAAGTCCAGCAGGCTGCGGAAAAGGACGGAATTTCACCCGAGGAGCACGTCGCACGCACGACACGTAAATTCTCCGAACTTTGGGAAAAACTCGGCGTCAATTACGACGGTTGGGCGGAAACCACCGACCCTCGCCACCAAGCCTGCGTGGGGACAATCCTCACCGATCTCAAGCAACAGGGCCAACTCTACAAAAAAACCCACTCCGGCCACTACTCGGTGCGGCAAGAGCAGTTCCTCCAAGAGCGCGACCGCGATGAGTCTGGAAATTTCGGCCCGGAGTGGGGTGAGGTTGTCGAGATCGAGGAGGAAAACTGGTATTTCAAACTCAGCGACCACACGGATTGGCTCAAGGACTTCATCGAAGCCAATCCAGAAATCATCTTCCCATCCTTCCGCAAATCCGAGCTGCTCAATGCGCTCGAGAAAAACTCCGGTATCGATCTCTGCATTTCCCGCCCCAAGGAACGTCTGCGCTGGGGCATCGAGCTGCCGTTCGATGAAAACTACGTCACCTATGTCTGGTTCGACGCGCTTATTAACTACATTTCCTTCGCCGGCTACAAGGCCACGCCAGATTCCGGACTGCCGGAGTTCGAGAAAATTTGGTCGGGCCGGCCTGTCCACATCATCGGCAAGGATATTCTCATCCCCGCCCACGGGATTTACTGGCTGTGCATGCTTCACGCCATGGGCTTTACCGATGCTCAGATGCCACGTCTGCTGGTCCACGGTTTCTGGAACGGTCTCGGCGGGACCAAAATGTCTAAGTCCATCGGCAACGTCGTGGATCCTAACGAACTCGCTGATAAGTTCGGCGTCGAAGCCGTGCGCTACTATCTGGTCCGCGACATCGTCACCGGCCGCGACGCGAATTTCGACGTGGACCGCTTGGTCATGCTTTTCAACACCGAGCTCGCTAACGAATTCGGGAATCTCTGCAACCGCGCACTCAACATGAGCCAGCGCTTCACCGCTGGCGTCCTCCGCAGCAGCGGCCCGCTCACCGATGACGAACTGGCGCTCCAGAAATCACTCGCGGACACCACCACTGCCTACCAGACGGCCATGGATGAATTCGACATTTCCAAGGGCCTCGAAGCTCTGAATCGCCACGTCGTCCATTGCAACCAATACGCCGAGCGGATGAAGCCTTGGGAACTGAATAAAGACCCAGAAAAAAAGGTGCGCGTTGCCACCATCCTCTATCACTTTGCGGAGAGCGTCGCCCACATTGCGGTGCTCATCTCTCCGGTCCTGCCGGAAATCACCGCGAAGCTAGCAGAGCAGCTCAATCTTCCAGACCTGACGACGTTCAAGCTTACCGATCTCCAATGGGGACTCCTCGCCGACGGCCACATCATTTCCCAGCCGAAGCCCGTATTCCCTCGAATCGTCGTTGAGGAACCCAAATAAGAAGTCAGTATTTTCCATGATTTCGTAGTCTATCCTTCAATTCCGGTGGTTATGTCCGTTTTTGGGAAGAGTTGGCCGGGATTGAGATCATGAAAAACTTCTAGAACTCGGGTGATCAGGTAATCTGTGGATGTTCTGAGGTGCGTCGGTGCTGAATGAACTCAAAGCCGCGATGCAGGCCCATCCAGTTCGCCATTGATCTCCGGGGGGAAGTCAACCGAACGAGGCCCAGCAAAGTGGCTCTGGAAAGAGGCACGTTTTGAGAATTCCGGGGGGAATTCCAAAGCGTGCTTTCTTTTTTCCGTCCGCAAGAGTCGAAATTCGGTTTTGAGTTCCAAATCGACCCACGAAGATTCTTGGTGGCTTGCGTCACCCGTCGCGACACGCTGACATGCACCCCACCCGATGCCCCTCGTCCGTCACTGCCATTTCACTGCCATCGATTTCGAATCGGCGGGCGCGGCGCGGGGAAAAACCGATACTCCCGTGCAAGTCGGCATGGCATTCTGGTCAGTCGAAGCCGCCCATGGCGAGACGTTCGTGTCCTATCTCCACACTGCCCAACCGATTCACTGGGCAGCCAGAAAGGTGCATGGCATCGGGCCAGAGCAGCTTACAGACGCTCCGTCCCTTCTGCTGCTGTGGCCGGAATTTAAAAAACGCTTCACCGGAGCCATGGTCGTTGCCCATGGAAAAGGCACTGAAAAACGCTTCCTCCGTGCGTTTCCTGGCCATGGATTTGGCCCGTGGATCGATACTCTGCTGCTCGCCCGCGCTGCATGGCCAAAACTGCCAGACCACTCGCTCGGAGCCCTATGTGAGACGCACGGTCTGACCACTACCATCCAAGCACTCGTCCCGGAAAATTCATGGCACGATGCGTTATTCGATGCCGTTGCATCTCTCGTTCTACTCTCCTTCTTGATCGAGACCCACCACCTCGCAGATCACCCAGTCGAGGCTCTCATCCACCCAGACACCTCCCGCTGGCACCAATCCAAACGCGCATGAAACCTCGCCATTTCCTCATCGGCACCTTCGGAAAATCCACCGCCGTCATTTGCACCGTCCTGCTGGGTGGCGCGCTGGCTCATCTCGCAGAATCACAAACACCCCCACCCGTCCTGCCGAAAATCGATTCAGACGCCGCGCTTGTCCTCTCGCTGCTAGGGGAAAACCTCTCCCACCGCACCTTTTCCTTCGTCACCGTCGCCGAGGCTTGTTCAGGAAAACGCGTGCTGCCACTCACCCAGGACGTCGCCCACCAGCGCATCACCGCAGCGATTGAAAAAGCACTGCAAGCCACCTTGGCCGAGCTAAACCCGCCCGACTCACCGGTCCGCAAACTCGGCCGGATCAACGAAGCATCGAAATTTTTCGAAGACGCCATCCGCAAGCACATCAACGAAACGCCCGGCGTCAAATGCGACACCCCCACGACCCGCAGCGGCGAGCACCAGCGCAGTGGCTACCCAGACCTCCGCGTCATCGATGAAGCATCAAAACTCGTTTTCTACCTCGACCCCAAACTCATCGAGCAAGGCTCCGTAGAAAGCACGTTCCGCACATTCTACTTCGAGCCGAAAAATGAAACGCTCAAGATCACCGAGGACGCCGTGCATCTCCTCGTCGGCATCGAGCACGACGGCAAGGAAGGCGCTTGGCAATTCATCGGCTGGCGGCTCGTCGATCTCTCGCAACTCCGAGTCCGCCTCAAGGCCGAGTTCCAAGCTTCTAACGCCGAGCTTTATCAAAAAACCAAGCTTTCCCTCCCGAATTCTCCTCGTTAGTTTCTCGCCCTCATGACTCTTCCACCACGCCGAACCAGCGGTTCCATCGCGATGGATGACTACCTCGAACAGATCCTCCATCTCATCAAGGACAAGGGCTATGCTCGCGCTGTGGATATCTCGAAAAACCTCGGTATTTCCCAAGCCAGCGTCACCAACATGCTCCAACGCCTCGACGCGGAAGGCCTCGTCAACCACGAAAAATACCGTGGCACCGTCCTCACCGAGGATGGGCACCGCATCGCCCTCGCCATCATCGAGCGGCACGAGACGCTCACCCGGTTCCTCCGACTATTCGGCATCGACGAGGAAACGATCTACCGGGATGTCGAGGGCATGGAGCACCACGTCTCACGGCCCACACTCAACGTCATCCGCGCGGTGGCAGATGCACTGGAGGCAGATTCGGAATTGTTAGCGAGAGTCAGGAAAAACAGTCGCTAGTTTACCCGTCCTCCATGGTATCACCCACGACTTCCTCGGGATCGATATCGGCGCGCTGGTAGGAGGAAATCGCAGCCCGCACCATGGCCACAGCGCTTTCGCGTTCATCGTGAATGACTTGCACTCCGAGTTCCCGCAAGATTTTCACCTCAGCAGGAAATTTCGCCCTGCCGAAGATGAAAATCCCGCTGTTCCGCTCGCGCACCAGTGGCACCGCGACGGACGTGGTCCTCACGGAAGGAAAAGTAAATGCCACCAGCCGTGCCCGTTGAATCCCAGCGAGATCCAACGCTTCCGAGTGCGTCGCATCCGCGAAAAGGACCGGCTGACCCTCGCTTTTTAATGCCCGCACCGTGTCGGAATTGAGCTCCATCACCAGCGTATCCACCCCGCAGCGCTTGAGCGCCTCGTTCAGAGATTTCCCCACCGGGCCATAGCCACAAATGACCGCGTGGTCCGTGATCTGCTTGATCGCCTTCGTCGCGTTCATCGCCCCTGGCACCCGCTTGCGGCTACCCAAGATTCCCTTTTTCTCCAGCCACCTTCCCGCCGGTCCCGCACCCCGCATCAGGGAGGGGACCACCGCCATCGTCACCGCCGTGCAGACGAGCAACATCTGCTCAACGCTCGGGTCAAACGGCCGATAACCACCCGCCTTACCGATGAGGACGAGGGAAAACTCCCCCGTACTGGCCAGACTGCCCGCCGCGAGCAGAGCCGGCCGCCCCGGAATTTTGATCCACTTGAGAACCCCGAAAACGATCCCGCTCTTCAAAATCAGAATCAGCAAACTGCCCAATAAAATCCGCCCCCAGTCCGAGGCGATCGCGGAAAGGTCGATGAGTAATCCCACGGAGATGAAAAAAATCGCCAAGAACAAGTCCTTGAACGGCAAGATGTCCGATAAAATCCGGTGGCTGTAAATCGACTCGCTCACCACCAGTCCAGCCGCAAAAGCACCGAGCGCGAGTGATAGATTCAACGCCCCACCCGCGAAGGCGACTCCCGCACATAGCCCGATCACCGTTAGCGTAAATAACTCGCGGCTGCGCGTCCTCGCCACCGCATGGAGCAGCGGCGTCAGCCCATAGCGGCCTAGCAGCCATGCCCCCACCAGAAACAGCCCGCCCTTGAGCAGCGCCGTGCCGATTTGTCCCGCCACCGTCCCCTCGCCCCGACCGTAAAGCGCGGGCATCACTAAGAAGAACACGATGACCCAGATATCCTGAAACAAAGCGATCCCCAAGCTCGCCCGCGCTCCGGGGTTATTTTGCTGCCCGAGATCTTGGAACGACATCATCGCCACTGCCGTCGAGCTCAGCGCCACCGCCACCCCGAGCACGATGCTGTCCGCCGTTGGAAATCCGAGTGCCGCCGCCAGCAGCCCCACAATCCCCGCAGTGATCCCCACTTGCAGGCCGCCACCGATCAACGCGGTGCGCCACAGGTGCTTGAACTCACTCAACGAGAACTCGATGCCGAGGGTAAACATTAGTAAAACGACGCCGATTTCCGCGAAATTAGTAATCACCGGATCGCCCTTATCCAAGCCCGTCACCCATAACAAACCGACGTTTCCGATCAACACGCCACTCAGTAAATAACCGACGAGCAGGCTCTGCTTGAACTTCACTAACACCAGCGAAACCAACACCGCCAGCACGAGCACTAAGGTCAGCAAAGCAAACAGGGGCGAGATATTCGCAACCCCGCTGGCGATGAAAAACCATTGAGAAATCATTCCCCGCTAGATTCCCGGTAAATCACGAGGTCGCAAAGAACAAAACACCTCAGACCGGCCTAACGGCAAAAACCGTCCCGTCCTCCGTCTTGCTATATAACTCCGTCGCGCCACGCCTCACATAACCGAGTGCGTGCCGGACTGCCCCATCCGCCACGGGTGAGACACTGGTAATTTCCCCCGCACCATTTTCGAATGGCCCGGGAACCCACAGTATTTCAGAATCTGCGACCAACCGTGTCAGCCGCTTGTTCACCTTCCCTGCCGATTTGATCCGTGAAATGACTTCTTGGCCGATGTAGCAGCCCTTGTTGTAGGAAATATCCGTTTCCTCCAACAAGGCCTCCGGCGGCAGCATCCCTTCCACCAGTTCCTTGCCCCAGACGGGAACGCCGTTAGCGATCCGTAACGCTTCCAGCGCATCAGCTTCTAACCATGAAATATCGCGAGGGATTTCCTGACCCGCCGCAAGCCACCAATCCGTGCCCGCCACTCCGAAACGATTCGCCGCGCGAACCACAGTCCCTGCCGGTGCCTCTGGAGCCGCTCCGAGGAAATGGATCAATCCCTGATTCCCAGTGAGATCCGCGGTTTCCACCTCATCCGCGATGAGATAGCGCGTCAGCCGCGCTTCGAGACTTTCCGACCATTCTGCCAAGCCGGCGATCCATAGTGCACCGTCATCATTTTCCGTAATCGTCACGCGGAACTGCAATTTCCCCTTCGCATCCGTCACGCACGACGGCAGCGAAATTTTCCCACCCGCCAGCCGCCTGACATCCTGTGTCACTTGGCCGTTCAGAAAGCGAACGGCGTCCGGACCTCGGAATTCCAACAACGCAGGTCTGCCGAGATTGACCGCATGGATTTCCATCAAAATTTTTGCAGGTAAGGCGCCGCCACTGCCGAGTAGTCCAGATCTCCAAGACCCTCAGCAGCAAGTGCTTCCATCCGCTTGGATACCGCAGCGATCGCTGGAGTCTCCAGTCCGGCGGATTCAGCGAGGGCAAGCATGTATCGACTGTCTTTCCCCATATTCGACAGCGAGAAATGCGTTTCGAAATTTCCCTCCGCCATGGTCGGCAGCTTCATCCCACTGAGACCCGACGCGCAGGCATTTTCAGAAACCGCGCGGATCAGCCGCTCTGGGGAAATCCCGTGGCGGGTGGCGATGGCGAGTGACTCAGCCAGTGCTTGGACGGTGCAGGCAGAAATGAGATTGGTCGCCAGCTTCAACACGGTCGCCGTGCCCACCTCGCCACAATATAACTGGCCCTTACTGGTGATGCTTAAATACGGCTCAAGTGAGCTCGCGAGTTCCTCATCGCCAGCGACATAGTAAAACAACTGGCCATTCGCAGCAGCGATTTTGCTACCCGTGAACGGCGTGTCGAGGAAGCGGCATCCGCAGGCCAGACAGAGTTTTTCCAACCAACGTGTCGTTTCCAAATCGAGAGTCGCGTGATTCAGCAAAATCTGGCCGGGTTTCAAAAACGGCTCGATCCTTCCGACGACCTCGCGTGTGGCTGGAGCATCCTTTAAATAGAGCGAAATCACCGCCACGTCCGCAATCGCAAACTCTGGAGTGGCGACTTCTCCGCTCCGCCCCTGCGGCGTCCGGTTCCAACAGGCCACCTGCCAGCCCGCATCCACCAACCGGGAAAATGCCCGCGAGCCAATGATGCCCAGCCCTAAAACCGCAGCCTTATTTCCCATGGGATCGCTCATTGTTGGCGCTGGAGTGCGAGTTCCACCAGTTTCGCCGCTTGTTTGCGGATGTCAGTCATCATTTCTGGCGTGGGTTGTTTCCCATCCTCCAGCACCATCTCGGTGCGGAGTCCGGCCAGTAAGTCGCGCATCGCCATGTAGTTAGGACGTTCTGAAATTCTCGGCTCCAGTCCGGCAACGGACTCGGTGTAGTAATCTGCGATGTCCTCACGCAGGATCTTGCGCGCACGCTCGACCGAAAATTGTTTATCCACTGCCACGGTCGAGACCTCCAACGCCCGGACCCAGCCGCCGAGCGAAATCAAATGCGCCAAATCCGCATCGCGCAGCGACACCAACTCAGTTTCCACGTCGTGCTGAGTCGCTGTGAGTTCCTTTTTTAGCTGCGCCACGTCCTTATTCTTCGCGCTATCTAGCAAACTTGCCGCATGACGATTCACTCGATCGCCCGCACCAAGCGCTTTTCCGTAACGGGTCAAATCCTTCGCAAGTTCTTCGACTTGATCGAGTTGCTCCGCCTGCACCACCAAGAATCCGTCGGCAATGAGAAATCCCAGCTCGATGGCGAGGTCCGCCCGGTCTTGTGACATCCGCGCTGGCATTTTCCGCTGCACCTCCGCGATCGGCAGTGGCATCAAAAACTGCAGCGTATCAAATAATTTTGAAATCGAAGGCGCGGTGAACTCATTAACCGCCAGTTCTTCGCGGACGTGTGCGTCATCGACCAAGTCTTTCGGAATCTCGCCCTTTCCCTCGCCCTTATCCACCTGAGCAGCAAGCGGAAGCGTCCATGCGGCGAACACCGCTAAAAAATAAGTAGCATTCAATTTCACAGGCCAACTCTGCCACCCGCCCTTCCTTTGGGCAACCGACAAAATCGATGTAAAAACCGAGGGAACTCAGCCATTTCACGGGGTGGGTTATTTTGAACAAACGAACTTGCCGCAGCCAGATTTCCACCACACTTCAAAAATGTGGGGTTTGCCGCAGGATACGGCTTTGACGGGCGACGAAGTTGGTTCACCCTCCGCTCCGCCATGAGCTTTTCTGGAACTTACACCGCTCTTATCACCCCATTTCGTCACGGAAAAATCGACGCTCCGGCCTTTAAGTCGTTGATCGACAGACAGATCGCCGCAGGAATCACGGGGATCGTCCCAGTCGGCACCACCGGTGAATCCCCCACGCTCAATACCGAGGAGCACATCGAGGTGATCCGCCTCGCCGTCGAGTTCGCCGCCGGCCGCTGCGAGGTCGTCGCCGGAACGGGAGCGAATTCCACCTCGGAAGCCATCGAGCTGACCGAAGCTGCCGAGAAACTTGGAGTCACCGGCTCGCTCCAAGTCTGCCCCTATTACAACAAGCCTTCACAACAGGGACTTTACCTCCATTTCAAGGCGATTGCTGAGTCCACAAGCCTGCCGATCATGCTCTACAGCGTGCCGGGCCGGTCTTCCATTGAGATTGCGACGGAAACGGTTGCACGGCTCGCCGCCGACTGTCCCACCATCGTCGCCGTCAAGGAAGCGGGCGGCTCGGTGGACCGCGTGAACCAACTCCTCCAAGCAGTTCCAAGTGATTTCGGAATCCTCTGTGGCGATGATCCACTGCTGCTGCCCTTCGTCTCCTGCGGTGCGACCGGCCTCGTCTCAGTCGCCTCGAACCTGATCCCAGAGATCATGGTGGAGCTCGTCACCGCCTGCCTCGCAGGAAATTTCGCCGCCGCACTCGTCCTGCAAAAGCAATATTACCCTCTCATGCGTGGCATCATGTCGCTCGATGTGAACCCGGTCCCGATCAAAACCGCAGTCGCCCTCCAAGGCCATTGCCTCCCCGACCTTCGCCTTCCGCTCGCACCAATGAGTGACGCTGCCACCTCCCAACTCACCTATTTACTTAGCTCGTATCACCTTCTTCCTTAATCTGTTATGCCATCGCCCAAACTTTTCGCGCCCGGTCCTGTCGATGTCTCGAAGGAAACTTTCGCCGCCATGTCGCAGACCATGATCGGTCACCGTGGCAAGGATTTCGAGGAACTCTACGCCTCGACCCAGCCCGGCCTCCAAGAAATCTTCGGCACCGCACGTCCCGTATTCCTTGCCACTTCATCTGCTTGGGGCGTCATGGAAGGTGCCCTCCGCAACCTCGCAAAAAAGAAAGTCCTCTGCCTCTGCTGCGGCGCGTTCTCAGACAAGTGGCTCGACGTCGCCAAGAAATGCGGCTTCGAGGCAGAAGCCGTCCAAGCCGAGTGGGGCGACGCCATCGATCCCGAAGCCGTCCGCGCCAAGCTCGCGGAAGGCGGATTCGACACCGTGACTTTCATCCACTCAGAAACCTCCACCGGCGTGCTGAATGACCTCGTCGGCATCGCCAAAGTGGTGAAATCCTTCCCAGACACCATGCTCATCGTGGACTGCGTTTCCTCGCTCTCCACCGTGCCGGTCAACATGGATGCAAACCAGATCGACGTCATGCTCGCCGGCGTCCAAAAAGCGCTGGCCCTACCTCCCGGTCTAGCCGTTTTCGCCGTTTCCGAAGCAGGAATGGAACGCGCCAAGGGAAATTCAAACCGTGGCTACTACTTCGATTTCATCGAGTTCGCCAAAAACGCCGCCGTCCATAACACGCCTTCCACTCCCGCCATTTCAATCATTTATGGCCTGCAATACATCCTCGGGGAAATCGCCAAGGAAGGATTCGCCGCCCGTCAGGCACGCCACGCGAAGACGAATGCGATGATCGCCGCTTGGGGCGCGAGACACGGATTCGAATTATTTGCTCCGGAAGGCCGACGCTCGTTTGCCCTCACTTGCTTTAAAACGCCCGCAGATTTCGACCTATCCGGCTTCACCAAGAATCTAAAAACCAAGCACAACTTCTTGATCAACGGCGGCTACGGGAAAATCAAAGGCTCCACCTTCCGTATTTCCAACATGGGCAACGAAACCGAAGCAACCATGCAGGAACTCATCGATGCGATGGACGAAGTGCTCAGCGCTGGCGAAACCACCCCGTGATACTCATCCGCGTTTTCCTCGCAGGCAGGACTTCATGCCATAAATCCCCTGCGAGGAAGCAAACGACCGTCCCGAGCCGCGGCTCGATGAGTTCGAATGGGCCGCTCTTGTCGCCAGCCGTTGTCCAGAGTTTCAGCTCGCCGCCATCGCCCGGCTGCCAGTGAGGATTTAAATAGAGAATCACGGTGACGATCCGGTCGCTCGTCCCCGCGTGCCGATCCAAATGCGGCTTGTAAAACGCACCCTCCGGATAGATCGCGAAGTGCCCCTCGAACTCAAATAAACCGAGAAAATACCGTTGGTTCAGCGCCAGCCGCAGGGCCTCAAGCCACGAAAGATAGATTTTCTGCTCCACTGATTCATCTCCCGGCTGGAGCCACATCACTTGATCCCGCCGGATGTCCTCGCGGATTTCGAGTGCATTTCCTCGCCCCACTCCTGCCCGCCGGAAATCCCCGTTTTCACAAGCCGCCTCGCATTCATGCATCAGCCGCAGCGAGTCAGTGTCCGCCAGACAGCCCGGCACCGCCGCCCAGCCATTTCGGCCCACCGCATTCATGATCTCCTCCACTGGGTTGAAGAGCACCATCCACCACCTCGCCGCGAGACAAATCGCCTGCTACCGCTGCCAAATTTTCGCGATTTCAGCCGCTCCCAGCTCCACCCACATTCCCTGCGTGAGAAATTCTCCGCTGAGCTTGCCGATCCCCACCCGCACCAGCCGCAGAGTCGGAAATCCCACCGCAGCCGTCATCCGCCGGACTTGGCGGTTTTTTCCCTCAGTCAATTCCAGCTCCAGCCAAGACGTCGGGATTTCCTTCCTGAATCGGACCGGCGGATCGCGTGGTGGCAAATTCGGTTCCACGGCCAAATTGCGCGCGCGGCACGGCAGCGTCCGGTAGCCTTGGATCAAAATACCTCCACGATTCAGATTAGCGACCGCCTCGGCAGTGGGAAGTCCCTCGACTTGAGCGAGATACGTCCTCGGATGTGCCGTTTTCGGGTCCAGCAGCCGGTTATTAAATCCCGGTTCATCGCACAGCAGCAGCAGTCCCTCGGAATCCATGTCCAGCCGACCGACCGGATAGACGCCCGCTGGAAACCCGAAATCTGCCAAGGTCCTCTGCCCGGGCAAATCCGGCATAAATTGGCAAAGCACGCCGTAAGGCTTATGAAAGGCGATCACCATGGATTTTCACCGGTTCAGCACGAAAAAGCCAGCGTTCAGGTAGCTCGCATAGCTGATCCACAGCCAATACGGCACCAACAAGGCGACGGAAATTTTGTCCGATTTTCGCGCCAACGCGATTGTCGCTACCACGCCAAGCCAGATCGCGCAGATCAACGCTAACGCTGCGGCGATCTGCTGCATCCCAAAGAACACCGGCGTCCACAACAGATTCAGCACGAATTGCATACAGAAAACCCACGTCGCTTGCTTCGCCCCGCAGTGGATCAGCCGACCGACAGCGACTCCCATCATCAGGTATAGAACTGACCAAACCGGTCCGAACACCCACGGCGGCGGCGTGCCCGGCGGCCGCACTAAATCTTGATACCATGAATCCTCACCACCCACCGAAGATAGCCCGGAAGCCGTTCCCAGTCCAAGACACAGTAAAGCGCCTGCCACCGGCCACGCCCAACGTCCGATTCCCACCTTCATTCTTCCACCCGTTGAAATGCCTTCTTCACCCACTTGCAGCGAAACGGCGCTCCCGCCTCGTCCCGCTTCCAACCGTTCGCATTTCCAAAGTCTATCGCCGCCGTGACCATGACGTAGCTGACGATTTTCGGTAGCTCACCGATCAATGACTGGCCATTCACCGGAGCATTCGCCTCGACGACGATCTCGTTAGTCCCACGGCGGTTCTGCATGATCCAGCGATACTGGACGTCGTGATGATTGATAATTTTGAAGCCTTTTTGAGGAGGGGGCATGGAGTTGAAGTGTTCGAATTACAATGTTCTGACGGCGCACCGTGTGCGATCCCCGGACCGATGAGAATGCTAATGTCGAAATTTCACCAATCTCGCTTCAAGACAGCAAACAACCGCAGCAGGTGAGACTGCTGCGGTTGTAAAGTTATAATAATTAGCAACTTCGATCGCTCAAGCTTGTGCAAACTCGTTGAACATCGGCTTAGGTAGAGGTTTTTCCTTTTTCCGAAGGGCACGCCTCATCTTCGTGAGCGCGGAGTTTTGAAGCTGACGAATGCGCTCGCGGGTCACCCCGAATTCACGACCCACTTCTTCAAGCGTGAGTGCCTTGCGGCCATTGAGCCCGAATCGTTCGTCGATGATCCGGCGCTCCCGCTCATCCAAGATCGAGAGCAGCCCGTCCAATTCTCCGTGGAGATTTTTATCGGAAAGCATGTCCAGCGGATTGACTGCGCGGTCGTCGCTAATCACCTCGCCAAACTCAGTGGCCTCGCCCTCATTGATGGGTGCGTCCAGCGAAGTCGGGCGGTAGGACGCTTGACGGAGCAGAGCGAGCTTGCGGTGTGGCAGGCCGACTTCATCGGCGAGTTCCTCATCCGTCGGTTCGCGGCCAAGGGCTTCCGTAAGAATTCCAGCGATTCGGCGCATCTTCGCGATCTTATCCACCATGTGGACCGGAAGTCGGATGGTCTTCGATTGATTTGCTAAGGCCCGCTTGATCGACTGCTTAATCCACCATGCGGCGTAGGTTGAGAGTTTTCCGCCTTTTTCCGGGTCGAAACGCTCGACAGCCTTCATGAGACCGATGTTCCCCTCGGAGATCAGGTCGGTCACTGGCATCCCGTAGTTTGAGTAATCTTGGGCGATTTTCACCACCAGTCTCAGGTTCGCACGGATCATGTGCGAGCGAGCTTCCGGATCACCGTTTTTGATGCGCTCGGCGAGAGAAACTTCCTCTTCAGCGGTGAGAAGAGGGGTTTTGGAAATCTCACGCAAATAGAGCTTCAAGCTGCTGTCTGATTCGTAGGCCATAGGATCGTGGGGTTGGTTCTTATAGAACGTCGCTGAAAGGGTTTTATTCCCGTTTGTTTACAAGAAATTCATTGTGCCTACTTTGTATGCACAATGCATGACTCACAAACAGTGCGACATTCATCAAACTTCATTTAGCAATCCGCGTGCCTTCACGATTTCAGCCCTAAGTCGTTTATCTTTAGTAAAAATAGATTCTTTCACCGCGACAAAATGCACGATCATTGCAATATTCGCACGAATCGCGCCAGATTGGCGCATGAGAGGTTCGACAAGGCACGCGGCTTGAACCAATTTACAACAGTGTTTGATGCATTGTATCCCATTGCCCGCTCCGGATTATTCCGTCTGGATGCCGAAGTCGCCCACCACGCCAGCCTCGGGGCCTTGCGGATAGCGGAAAAAACCGGCCTGCTCGCGTTGGCGTTTCCGGCTGACGAAGTCACCTCACCGGTCGAAGTCATGGGGCTGAAATTCCCGAATCGGATTGGCCTAGCAGCCGGCCTCGACAAGGAAGGCAACACCATCGACGCACTCGGCCGCCTCGGGTTCGGCTGCATCGAAATCGGCACGATCACTCCCCGCCCCCAAGCCGGAAATCCGAAACCGCGGCTGTTCCGCCTCATCGACCACGAGGCGATCATCAACCGCATGGGCTTCAATAATCCCGGGATCGATGCCGGGGTGGCCAATGTCAGTTCTGCTAAATCCTTCAGTGGCATCGTCGGTTTCAACATCGGGAAAAACAAAGATACGCCGAATGAAAATGCCGCGGACGACTATCTAATTTGCCTGAGAAAAGCCTACCCGGTCGCGGATTACGTGGCCGTCAATTTATCATCTCCTAACACTCCGGGCCTGCGCGATTTGCAAGGGACCGAAGCCAGCGCTCGGCTGCTGGAAACTCTGAAAAATGAGCAGCAGAAGCTTGCCCGCGAGCACGTCAAGCAGGTCCCACTACTTTTCAAAGTCGCTCCCGATTTAGAGGAACATCACATCCGCGAGCTGTCACAGGTTTTCCTAGATGGTGGGTTGGACGGTCTCATCGCTACGAATACCACCCTCGATCGCCATGCTGTCGCCAACCACGCCCGGGCCGCAGAAGCAGGCGGACTTTCTGGCCGACCGGTGTTTGAAAAAAGCACGGCGACTTTAGAAATATTCGCCAGTTACCTCGGCTCGCATATCCCGATCATCGGCGTCGGCGGGATTTCTTCGCTGGAGGATGCCCAGGCGAAGATCCGGGCTGGCGCGACCTTGGTCCAGATTTACACCTCTTTCATCTACCAAGGCCCTAAACTGGTCCGTGACATCGCCCGCGGGCTCTGACGCTCCAGTCGTTTTTTCAAATTTGCTCCATCATTCATGAGTATTTCCGCCACCGCCCCCCGCCTCGAAGCTGCCGTTTGTTCTGTCGTCCGTGGCCAACCCGAGGTGGTCCGCCGAGTTCTCGCCTGCATGATTTCCGGCGGTCATGCGCTGTTGGAAGATTTTCCGGGAACTGGGAAAACCACGCTGGCCAAGGCGATCGCCAAGAGCATCGGCAGCGCGCAGTTCAAACGCGTGCAGTTTACGCCCGATCTTCTGCCGTCAGATATCCTCGGAGTTTCCATTCTCGATCCGCGCACCCAAGAATTTAAATTCCAGCCGGGGCCGGTGTTTACCGACATTTTACTGGCGGATGAAATCAACCGCGCCTCGCCCCGGACCCAGAGTGCGCTGCTCGAAGCGATGGGCGAACGGCAGGTCACGGTGGAGGGACAACGCTACGATCTCGACGGCCTCTTCTTCGTCATCGCCACCCAAAATCCTGTGGAATTCCGTGGCACCTATCCGCTGCCAGAAGCGCAGATGGACCGCTTCGCCATCCAGTGTCGCCTTGGCTATGTCACTGCTGCTGAGGAGGCTGCGATTTTGGCGGACCAAGCACAGACTCACCCGGTGGATCGGCTCAATTCTGTCGCCAGCCGCGAGGAAATCTTAGAACTGATGGAGGCCGCACGAAATGTCCGCTTCAGCGACGAGCTTCGGCATTATGTCGTCGCGCTGGTCGGGGCGACTCGCAGTCATCCGGCCGTTCAGCTTGCAGCCAGTCCGCGGGCTTCGCTGGCACTGATGAAAATTTCCCAAGCACTGGCGATTTTCCAAGGCCAAGATTTCGTCTCGCCCGAGCTCATCCAATCCGTCGCCGCAGACGTCATCGCCCACCGCATGGTGCTGGCTCCAGAAGCCCGGTATTCTGGGGCAAATGCCCGGCAAATCGTCGCTGACTTGATTGAACAAACTCCCGTGCCGGCCTAAGTCCACCCGCCGATGATTGCCCATCCACCGCCGTCTGCCACTGGCCCGCCCTCGTTGCCGCTCAGTCGCTTAGATCGGATGCTGCACCGACTCTATCACACTGGATCTGGCATCGGCCACTTCCTCGCTAACCGTTTGCGACCCGCCGGAGTCGCGCTGGGGCTGGTTTTCGTGCTTGCGACCTGCCTTGGGATCGGCCAGCAGCGCAGCTCTACTTTTCAATTATTTTCCCTCAGCTTGGGCATGGGCATGGTCGGCTTACCGTGGGCGATGAGCCGCCGGACCTCGCTGGAGGCGAAACGCGAGTTGCCACGATTCGGCACGGCGGGCGAGCCACTGCGCTACACCGTGACCGTCCGGCACTGCGGAAATGGCCGTCTCAGCCGGGCATGGCTCGCGGATTTACCACCCGATCCCCGGCCCAGTTTGGCGGATTTCACCACCCTCCGCGAGCCGGGCGAAGAAGAGCGAAATGGGTTTGATCGCCGACTCGCCTATTTCCGCTGGCAGTGGATATTATTGGGAAACCGGCTGTTTTCCGGCGGATTTTCCGAGCTGGATCTTGAGCTGACGTCCGGTCAACAGGCGCGGGCTACCCTCGAACTCACTCCACTACGGCGCGGGGTGATCCGGCTGGAAGATCTGCGCGTCCTACTCCCCGATCCATTCGGACTTTTCCAACGTTGCCGGAAAATCAAGGCCCCGGTCTCGGTGCTCACCGTGCTACCCCGCCGATTTCCGCTACCGCCGTTCGAGTTGCCTGGCGGTGCTGCTTTTAAGGTCTCCGGCGAGGCGAATACCAACACTATCGGGACTTCTGGCGAATTCGTCGGCCTGCGAGAATACCGGCCCGGCGATCCACTGCGGCAAATCCATTGGAAAAGCTGGGCACGCACCGGACGACCGATCGTGAAGGAGCTAGAGGACACGTTTTACCCGCGTTACGGCCTGATCGTGGACACATTTTCCTCCGACCGGACGGACCTCCAGTTCGAGGAAGTCATCTCGGTGGCTGCCTCGTTTGCCGCGGCGATTGACACCCAAGAATCTCTCCTCGACCTGATGTTCATCAAAGACGAAGCCCACATCGTCACTGCCGGGCGCGGTGTGGAGCGGGCGGAAAAACTCCTCGAAGTGCTCGCCGGAGTTTCTCCCGAACGGACGGAAAACTACGCGGATCTGGCCAAGCTAGTAATCCGCCACCGCGACGATCTCACCTCGTGCCTCGTCATTTTCAACGGCTGGGACGCCTTCCGCGCAGAGTTCCTGAAAAAGCTGACTAGCGGTGGAATCGTCTGCGCACCGATCATCGTCGGAAAAGGTCCGGCGGCGGGTGAAGTGCCGGGCCACTGGCTGGAATCTGGCCAAATCGGCCGCGACCTTAAGCGGCTACCGACGCAGCTCATCACGCAATTTTAACCACCGCTCTTATCCACCGCATCCATCCACCTCCCCGGCTTATCCTCGGTGCGTCGCTGCTCTTTTGGGGCGCCATGACCGGAAAACCCGTGATCGGCGTGCTGCTGGCAATCATCGTCGAGAGCGCCCACTGGATCCGACTGCGCTGGGATTTCGATGACCATGCCTGCGGTCGGGCATGGCAGCTCAGCACCGTCGCCATCGCCATCGCGGGCACCCTGATTTATCTGGATGGCCCGGTGCGCCTCGCCCTTTCCGTGCTGCTGACGTGGATGCCGTTACTGCTCCTGCCGATGCAGTTTATCCAATCCTTCGGGCTGAAGGAATCGATGCCGCTCAACACGTTTTCCTTCCTCACCAAGCACCGCCGGACTCGGAATCTCCGGCTCGGACTAACGGAATCCGTGATTCAGATTAACTTCGGGAACATCTACTTCATCATCTCACTGCTCGGCGCGACCTTGGGAAATCAGTCAAACAGTCTCTACACATGGCTGTTTCTACCCGCCATCATCGTGCTAACCGGCTGGATGCTTCTGTCCGCCAGCCGCACCAAACCGGCGTCAGTCGTCGTCGCAATCAGCATCGCAGGGTGCATGGCGCTTGCCGGGCAAAAGGGACTTGAGGAACTCGACAACCGGTTAGGAAATGCCGGTGCCAGCCGCTCTGGCTTCGATCCGAACTGGACTTCCACCTTGATCGGTAAACGCGGAATGGTGGAACAATCCGCAGACATCGTCTGGAGGCTTCACCCGCAGGATCGCCAACCCGCCCCTAAGCTGCTGCGGACTGCCAGTTATAACACTTACCGCGAGGACGGGAGATGGGTCTGCCAACCGTTTTCCCAACTCGAATTCAACGACCTCGACACCCGTCTCCAAGCGGACGAACCCTATTTTCTGCTGACCCAGAATGCTAGCGAAACGGAACAAATCCGCTCCGTTAGCCCTAACCTCCGCCGCTTCACCCTGCGCGGTTCGGCGGTCGCAGAGACGCCGCTCTCCCTTCCGGGAAATACCTCCAGCCTCACCGGCTTCGAGCTCGACGGTATTCAGCGCAACGGCTTAGGCACCGTGCGCGTGTTCCCGAAGCAGTCAGTCATCGAAGGCACGGTGCTGTGGAGCGGTGCTGACGTGACGGAAAATCCCTACCCCATCGCCGAGGATTTAAAAATCCCGTTCCTCGAGCGTGCCCATTTAAAAGCCGTTTTAAAGGACCTTCACCTGCTGAACCCGACCTTCATCGAGACCTATCATGCGGGGAACAAGCTGAATTTCAAATCACCTACGCCTCAACAAAGACTCACGCGTTTTCCCAATGTCACCTTCGCCCAAAAGCTCGCAGTGCTGCGTGCTTGGTTCAGAACTGAATTCCGCTATTCGCGGAAACTCACGATCGACGTCTCACCTGCTGTTTCCGCCATTCCCACCGCCATCCAGCAATTCCTAACGATCAACCGTAGCGGTCATTGCGAATACTTCGCCGCAGCGACCGCGCTCCTACTGCGCGAGGCTGGCATTCCCGCCCGCTACGCCACTGGCTATGCGGTGATGGAGCGAGATTTCAAACGCCAAGAATACGTCATCCGGGGAACTCATGGCCACGCGTGGTGCCGGGTGTGGGATGCCAGTGCTGCTCAATGGATGGACTTCGACACGACGCCCGGAAGCTGGGGCGAGGTTGTCGGCCAACAAAACACCCTGCTCCAGCGCTTCTACGACACATTGAAACGGCTGCGCGAAGACTTTTTCCTGTGGCGGAACCAGCCATCGAACCGCGCGGCAGTCACCCTTGTGATGTCGGTCATCGCCCTCGGGGTCGTCGGATTCATCCTCAAGCGGCTTTGGAAATCCAAACGACGGCTACAGGCAGAAAAGCGGCAGGACAGCTACTCAGGCCCGGTGATCCAGACGCCGCTTCACGCCCTCGAACCACAAGCCCGGAAACGTCTCGGCCCCCGCCCTCCCGGCTTGCCATTCGCCGCGTGGCTCGCGCAGCTTCGTCCGAATCTACCCGATTCCAGCGAGCTCGACGAAGCACTCACACTTCACCAACAACTCCGATTCGACCCCGCTCCTGCCCAGCCCAGCAACCGCGAACGGCTGGCGGAACTCACCAAGAAATTACAATCCGCGATCCGATCCTGAGTCGTTGAAAAAAGGCGATTCGGGGATCGCCATTTCTTAAGATTTACGGGAAATCCTGCGGCGTGAAGTTGCCGGTTTTTGAAATTGAAATGGCGCTGCGGGATGCAGTCCAAGGTGAGCGGGCGCGGGTGCTTCTAAAAGCCCCGACCGGCTCTGGAAAATCCACGGCAGTGCCGGGAATGCTAGTGGATGCTGGGATCTCCGGGAAAATTCTCGTCATCGAGCCACGGCGGATGGCGGCGCGGTTGTTGGCGGGCTGGGTGGCCAAGCTGCGGCAAGCGACGCTCGGCCACGAGGTCGGCTACGCGGTGCGGTTCGACACGAAATACCGCCCAGATTCGCGGATCATTTACCTCACCGACGGCGTGTTCCAACGCTGGATTCAGGACGACCCGACCCTAGCCGGAGTGGGCGCGGTGGTTTTCGACGAATTTCACGAACGGCGGCTGGCGGTGGACATCGCATTAGCTCGATGTCTGGACCTTCAGGAAGGCACGAGGCCGGACCTGCGAGTGGTGGTGATGTCGGCGACGTTAGAGACGGCAGGTCTAGCGGACTACCTCGCACCCGCAGTTTCGCTCGAAGCAGGCGGGCGGATGTTTCCCGTCCAAGTCCTCTACCGCGCAGAGCGACCGCCGATGAATGACCGGCGCGGCGGACCACCGCAAGTGACACCGGTTTGGGAAAAAATGGCGGCGGTCTGTCGGGAAGCGATGGCGATGCCGGAGCCGGGAAATATCCTCATGTTTCTGCCCGGGACTCACGAAATCCGCCGGACAGTGGAGCTACTCGAGAACAGCGGACTGGCGAAAGGCTGGGATGTTTTTCCACTTTATTCCGCGCTTCCTCCGGCGGCGCAAGAAGCAGCGATTTCTCCCGGGCCACGACCAAAAATCATCGTCGCGACGAATGTGGCGGAAACCTCGCTAACCATCGACGGCGTGCGGACGGTGATCGATAGCGGCTTAGCACGCACCGCCTCCTTCGAGCCTCGGCGCGGGATCAACACGCTGCTCATCACGAAAATTTCGCGGGCGGCCGCGGAGCAACGCGCCGGGCGAGCCGGGCGCACGGCGGCAGGACGGGCCTTTCGATTATGGAGCGAGACCGATCACGGGCGGCGGGCGGAGTTCGAGTCGCCGGAAGTCCATCGGGTGGATCTTGCGGAGGCGGTGCTGCTGCTCAAAGCGGCAAGCGTGGCAGAAATCCGGGATTTCCGTTGGTTTGACGCACCGGTGGAGCTTTCGCTGATGCGGGCGGAGCGGCTGCTGCATGACCTCGGGGCGCTGGATGCAGAGGGACAACTAACCGATGAAGGCCGGAAAATGGCGTCGCTACCGCTGGAGCCACGGTTCTCGCGACTGATGCTGGCGGGGCAAGAACACGGCTGCGTGGCGGAAACGGCATTCATCGCCGCGACGGTCCAAGGCGACGGGATTTTCACGAACAAACGCGGCGGCCCCGGGCGGAAGGACTTTATTTTCGCGGAGGATGACTCGGATTTCGCCGGGGAATGGCGGGCGTTCGAGGCGGCGGCGGCGATGGGATTTGATCCACGGCGGTGTGACCAAGTCGGGGTGATGGCGCGTGGTGCCCGGGAAACGGCGCAGGGATTTGACCGGCTCGGCGCGATGGCGAAGCGCTCCGGCTGGGAGTGGCGGGCAGTGGATTTCTCGGGAAATCACCAAGCGGTGGGCAGGGCGATGCTCGCGGCGTTCAGCGATCAGTTAGCGATCCGCCTGAGCCAAGGGACGCTGGCCTGCAAGCTGGTAGGAAATCGCAAAGGCAAGCTGGACGAAGATTCCTGCGTGAGAAATGCCCCGGCATTCGTGGCGGCGGAGATCACTGAGGTCGAGGCGCGGGAAATCGTCACTCACTTGCGGCGGGCAACGGCGGTGGATCCGGCATGGCTGGCGGAGCTTTTTCCTGAAGATCTCGAGGTGACGGATGGCGCGGCATGGGACGAGACCCGGCGGCGAGTGGTAGCGAGGAAGGAGACGAAATTCCGCGATCTGGTGCTGGAGGCGAAGGAAAGTGACCATGGGATAAATCTCGATGCCGCTGCGGGTTTGCTAGCGACGCGAGTGCTGAGTGGTGAGCTGATTTTAAAAAACTGGGACGACTCCGTGACCCAGTGGACGGCGCGCCTCGCCTCGCTTGGGGAGTGGATGCCGGAGCTGGAAATGCCCGGTTGGTCGGACGAGGACCGGGCAGACGCCATCGCGCAAATCTGCCATGGCTCAGTGAGTTACAAGGAAATCAAGGAGGCAAACGTCTGGCGAGTTCTCCGCGAATGGCTCAGTGCCGCGCAACGAGCGGCGCTGGATGCCTACTGCCCGGAGCGGGTGAATTTACCGAACGGCCAGACAGCGAAGGTCACCTACAAGCACGGCATGGACCCGTTCATTTCCGTCAGAGTTTCCCACCTATTCGGGATGTGGGAAACGCCGACGGTCGCCAACGGCCGGGTGCCGCTGCTGGTGCATATCCTGACGCCCGGCCAGAAACCGTGGCAAATGACCAAGGATCTCAAGGGCTTCTGGGCATCCGGCTACGCCCAAATGAAGAAGGAAGTGGCAGGCCGCTATCCACGCCACCCGTGGCCAGACGACCCGAGGGGCTGAGTCGCCGAGGGTAATCCGAGGAATCCCCGCGATTTCGAAAAGACCTCACAGACATCAAGGAACTCCAATGCGCTGGCGGCGGTTGAAGCGGCATTTCGGAAAAGATCCTCCGACCTTGCCATTGCGTCGTTCTGCCCCTACATCCGTCCGCCATGCCTACTGTTGCCATCGTCGGACGTCCTAATGTCGGGAAATCCGCGCTCTTTAACCGCCTTGCCGGGAGGAAGATCGCCATCGTCCACGACCA
>JAYUHS010000081.1:0-14427 GCA_043766715.1 Luteolibacter sp. | reverse complement strand
AAAACGCAAGGACGGCGCGCGGAAGATGCGAGGCGCAGGCGCGGCGGCGAACGGGATCCTATGGAGTATGAGGGATCTCCAGAAGGGACACGCTTGAGGGGCTATTTCTGAAATCTTTGGGGCCAAAGATAATAGTTCACTGAGGTAGTTTTCATTTCAAAAATCCAAACTAAAGGAACTCCCCTGCGACGTTACTTCGGAACGCGATTTGTCCGTCATTTCCATTCTAGGGATTGCTCCTTAGGCTGGTATGTATGGCTTCGTTGGTGCATTAAACTCTGCTTCGTGGCTCCGATTGTTGTGTCTTGTGAGCTTCTTTGTTTCGCTTGGCCAAACCTCAATTATTGAGTCACGGTCATATCTAATAAGTGTAAATCTTGAAGATAATACAAAATCGCTTGTGGAGGATGATGGAAGAAGTGCTTGCTACTGCGAGTTGGGGCGGACAGTTTCTTGAAGACACGATTGTCAAATTATCCGCGATGAAAAATTCCGTCCACCCTACTCTTGTCCGCCTACCATTTCACCTACTTGTTACAGTCACGTTGGCCACTGTTTTACCCTTGGACCAAGTTCGGGCGGAAGCGGAAGGCCCTGTAATCACTACGGAGACCAAGAAGGGCGAAAGTGGCAGCGATGCGTTCTATATGTATCTCGACGGTGTAAAAGTCCATGAAACAGATACCACCAAGCAGCCGCTGCCGCCCGTGGTGACTGCGGGAGAGCCTGCGGGATTTTTCGCTCCACCGTCCGATGCCGTCGTGCTTTTCGATGGCAGCGAAAAGGCACTGACCGAGAACTGGACCAGCACCCGAGGAGAACCGAGTGCGTGGAAAGTCGTCGAAGGAGCACTTGAGTCTGTCCAAGGATCGGGCTATATCCAAAGTCGGCAAAGTTTCGGTTCCTGCCAGCTTCATGTCGAGTGGGCGACCCCTTCGAAGCCAGAAGGCGACGGGCAGGGCCGCGGAAATAGCGGAGTTTTTCTGATGAACACCTACGAAGTGCAGGTGCTCGATAGTTTTGAGAACGTCACTTATGCCGACGGTCAAGCGAGTGCGCTCTATGGGCGTCGCAAGCCTCTTGTGAATGCCTGCCGCAAGCCGGGTGAGTGGCAAAGCTACGACATCGTTTTTCACCGACCACTGTTCAACGAAGCCGGCAAGGTCACCCGCAAGGCGACATTTACGGTGCTCCATAACGGGGTTTTGACCCAAGATCATGTCGTTCTCAGTGGCGGAACCGGCTGGATGGGACCCCATGCGGCCTCCGAGTATCAAGCGCACCCAGATAAGCTTCCGATAGCAATGCAGGATCACGGAAGTCCAGTCCGTTACCGGAATGTCTGGGTCCGCGAGTTGAAAGATTGACTCTGCGGTTCGTTTGATCTTACGCACCTTCTCGATTCCGCATCGTTCTTCTCATGCTTGCAAAACGAATCATCCCTTGTCTTGACGTTACTAACGGCCGCGTGGTCAAGGGCGTTAATTTCGTCGATCTCATCGACGCGGGTGATCCGGTGGAGTGCGCGATCGCCTATAATCTCCAGCAGGCCGACGAGTTGGTATTTCTCGACATCACCGCCTCGTCTGATAACCGCGACACCATGGTGGAAGTCGTCCGCCGTACAGCGGAAAAATGTTTCATTCCGCTGACTGTTGGTGGGGGAATCCGGACGGTGGAGAACATGCGCGAAATGCTATCAGCCGGTGCGGATAAGGTCGGTGTAAATACCTCTGCGGTAACTAATCCAGACCTCATTGATGCCGGAGCTAAGGCATTTGGCAGCCAGTGCATCGTCGTCGCGATCGATGCGAAACGCGAAGGCCCGGGGAAATGGGGGGTTTACACTCACGGCGGACGCACTCCCATCGGTCTCAATGTAGTTGAGTGGGCGAAGGAAGTCTGGCGACGCGGCGCGGGCGAAATTCTTCTAACGAGCATGGATGCTGACGGCACTCAAGCAGGTTACGACATCGAGCTGACGGCGGCGGTTTCCTCCGCCATCGGCATTCCCGTCATCGCCAGCGGCGGTGCGGGGAATCTGGATCACATGGTCGATGTGCTGGATGCGGGAAAGGCAGATGCTGTTCTAGCAGCCAGTATTTTCCATTTCAAGAAACACACCATTGCCGAAGCCAAGCAACACTTCGCCAGTCGGGGTGTGCCTGTGCGGCCTTATTTAGTTTAACGAATCTAACGCGACTTGGATGGGTATGTCCTGCCGCTGGCGGTCGATAAAGAAACTGACCTCGGAATAGCCGGCGTCGAGTAGAAGACGCAGAGCCTTTAAGTAGCCATCGCCCACTCGCTGCGGCACATGGGCATCTGCTCCGATGACCACGGGGATGCCGCGTTCCCGCATGAGCAGAAGCTGGCACGGTGACGGGTTCATTTCTGGGAGTGACTTATGTGCGCCGCTGGTATTGAGCTCCATCGCCACGCCGGTCGCGGCGATGCGGTCCAGCGACCGCTCGATGTAAGGACGCATCTGTTCGAAATCCCAGTCTGCAGGGGACTCGTTTTTAATCAAATCAGGATGAGCAAGGGTATCGAACAACCCGCTCTCTGCGGAAAGTGCCAGATGATCGTAGTAAAGCTGTTGGTAGCTAAAGATTTCTCCGGTGTAATAACAGCGGCGATAGTCCATCACCTGATAGTGGATGGAACCCAGCACATGGCTCAGTGGTACTCGGGCGTGGAGTTCTTCTAACCACGACTCGACACCTGGGTAAAAATCACTTTCTAGTCCGAGTCTGACATCCACTTTTCCAGCGAAATTTTCGCGCGTGGCGGCGACCATTGCCACGTATTCGTCGTATTGTTCCGGCCGCATCCGCACGCTTGCGGAGTACCCGTCTGGCAGTGGACAGTGGCAAGTGAAGGTGATGCCCTTGAAGCCACGGGCATAGGCGACAGCGGCGTATTCATCCGGCTCGCCAAATGCGTGATTACACAGCGTCGTGTGGCAGTGGGACTCGTAAAGAACCGGAACGGGCATCGTGTTAGGCTTTTAGCATCGCACGGAAGCGCGGCAGAATTTTTTGATAGAGTGAATTTTTTCCGCCGCGTGAGAGTTGGACAGCGACTAGCTCGGCGGGAGTCGTGGGATCGACAGGCGAGAGTGAGGTAGCATGATAAGCGGCCGTCTTGATGTGGCGTTCGACATGAGATGCACCCGGTTTTTGGCTGACGCTGACGGTGGTATTTGCTGCACGGATGACGATTGAGGTGAGAATAGGTCCTGTCGTATCTACTGTTATCGTTACAGAAATCGGCAGTCCTGAGCCAGACTCGAAGGCGAAGAGTTTGCTCGATTTCGCGTCCTTCCAGCCCGCTTGCACGGCGAGCCATGCCAGCACTTGGAGCGCGGTATTTCGGTGGGCGGGGTGATGGGAAATTTCCACCGAGTGGATTTCCGGTAGGGCTTCTTGCGCGGCTGGATCGTCAAATAGACTAGCAATTCCTACGCGAAATTGCCACGAACGCGTCCAAGCGTGATCTTGGATCACAAGTTCGGGATTCGCCTGCGAACATTCCTCGATCATCGCAAACGATGCAGCCGGATTGACCCAAGACGAGCTATCGATGATGAAGCGATCCATCACGCTGACGAGCCGCTCGGTGAGGATCTCCGAAAGCTCGCCCTGCCACCAGAAGATCAGCGGCAAATCTGAGTTGAGATGGGCGAAAACCGTATTACGAAAACGACCGGTGACGCGGCCTGTCAAATGGAAGGCAATCTGTTCGCAGCACACCGACTTCCTACCGTCCGCTAGATGGCAATGCGCCGTGATCCAAGCCCGCAGGCTGGGTTCTGGCACGTCGCGATCAATGCCGACGAGGATTGCCCTGCACGCATGCTCGCGGGTCAAGTCGCGGATGATCGCGGAATTCGCGATTAAGGCCCCGTCTTTCTCCGAGTAAACGACGAGATTCATCAGCGACGCATTCGTCCGCGCCTCGTCTTGCTCCCAAAGCTTCCGTAGTTCGCTATCGATTGCGGAGACGGCGACCTCGATTCCAAGCTCGGGACACACATCAGGAATGGTAGTGAGGGAAATGCTCATATCAGCGGTAAATATCTTTCCGATGGCCGACTGCGACGACATAAACAATTAAGACTGAATTCTCTAATTCATAAAGAACTCGGAAATCGCCAACCCGGAGCCGGTAAGTCTTTCCCCAGTTGACCATTTTCTTGGAATTCGCAGCGTGTGATGGGTCGAGAGCAAGTTTATCGATTACTAAGATAATCTTAGCGACGTGCTGTTTAGGTATTTTATTTAAATCCTTTTGAGCACTTTTCGAAAACTCAACTTGGTAAGATTCCATCAGCAATAAGCTTTCTTTTCACTTCTTCGAACGAAACCCGCTCATCATTTCTGCGTAAAGCCACAATCTCGATATCATGCAGATCTTCGACGAGCTGTTCATATTCTTTGATTGGCACCACAGCGGCGATTTTTATGCCTTTCTGGTCAGTCACAAATTGCGTTTTCATGGTGGCAAATTACCCGAAATTTCCTCACCGCGCAACCTCACAGTCTGCGCCATTGATTGCCGTCTTGTTGCAACAGGGCGTCTGCTTCCTGTGGCCCCCAAGAACCGGCTACGAATTCTGCCATCGGTGGTGGGGTGGCGGATTGGTGCCAAGCGTGCTCGATGTGGTCGATGAATTTCCAGGCTTCCTCCACTTCGTCACGGCGGGCGAAGAGGGTGGCGTCGCCAGCGATGGCGTCTAGCAAGAGTCGCTCGTAGGCTTCCGGGCTGCCTTTCCCGAAACTCGTGGCGTAGTGGAAATCCATTTTCACTGGTTCGAGGCGCAGGCTAGTGCCGGGGATTTTTGAAACCATCCGTAGCGAAATCCCTTCATCGGGCTGGATGCGAATGACTAACACATTTCCCCCGGGCACACCGCCGGCAATGGCGTTGAAAAGCACGCAAGGTGCTTCTTTAAAATGCACGGAAATCTCGGTGGACTTCTTCGGCAGGCGTTTGCCCATGCGGATGTAAAATGGCACTCCGCTCCAGCGCCAAGTGTCGATGAGTAACCTAACGGCGACGTAGGCCTCCGTCTCAGACTCAGGAGAAACGCGGTCTTCCTCGCGGTAGCCGGGGACAGCGTTGCCATCGATGTAGCCCGCCGTGTATTGGCCACGGACGACGTTGGCAGCGACCTTTTCTGGGGTGTCCCATTGACGCAATGAGCGGATGACTTTCACCTTTTCATCGCGAACGCCGTCAGCTGATAGGTCGGTAGGCGGCTCCATGGCGACGAGGCTGAGTAGCTGCAGCAGGTGGTTCTGCACCATGTCGCGGAGGGCACCGGCACCCTCATAATAACCGCCGCGACCGCCTTCCATCCCGAGATTTTCCGAGCAGGTGATCTGGATGTGGCTGATGTATTTACTATTCCACAGCGGCTCGAAAATCGAGTTGGCGAAGCGCAGGACCATCAAGTTTTGCGCGGTTTCCTTGCCGAGATAATGGTCGATCCGGTAGGTGTCGCTCTCGTGAAACGTTTCGTTGACGACTTGGTTGAGATGCTTGGCGGTGGCAAGATCCGTGCCGAAGGGTTTCTCGACGATGACCCGTGACCAGCAACCTTCCTTCGCCTCGTTTAGCCCGGCGTTTTTCAGGGCGATGAGGATGGGGTCGAAAAATTCAGGGGCGGAGGCGATGTAAAAAAGCCGGTTGCCCTTACCGCCGCGCTCCGCGTCGATGGCATCGAGCTTTTCCGCGAGACTTTGGTAACCTGCAGCATCCGTAAACTCGGAAGTGTGGTAACTAACAGTCTCGATAAAGGGTCCCCAAATTTCATCGCTCTGGCCGGTGCGAGAAACTTTTTTGTTAAGCTCTTCAAGGCCGGCGCGGAACTCCGCGCCCGATTTTTCCCGCCGGGCGAAACCGATGATTTTCACCCCGGTCGGCAGCTCGCCATCCACAGCGAGATTGTAGAGTGCGGGAATCAGCTTGCGGTGCGTGAGGTCACCGGTGGCGCCGAAAATCACGATAGTACAAGGCTCAGCACGGGAACGGGAAACGAGATCTTCTCGGAAGGGATTAGTCATAAATTAGCATGGAAGTCTCACTCTGCTGCCGCGTGAGGCAAAGCGTAATGATACCGTTCAAAGAAAATGTGGTTTATGTCAGTCATTTGCGAACTGATTTCTGATGGAGGAATCTAAGTTCATGATTGTCTGAGGGCACAGATACGATCGGATAGGTTTGAGCGAACCATGGCAACCCACGGAGCAGAGTCCTCAAGGCAATCAATGAGTTGTCTTATCACTAGGTTTCGGTCTTCTCCCACAGGGGCAGATTCGACAAGGGCTAAAATTTCTTTGAGCCTTTCGAGATATTGGCGACGCTGATCCATCATCAGTCCGTCTCTATCTAGACCAAAAACCTCAATGGATTTGTGACCATTTAGACTCTTATTTCGAGGTCGGGGTATATCTCTATTCCACTCAATATGTCCTTCTGGATCTAGAACGTATGGATCAATCAGCAGAGGCTTCTCGTTCGCTATATCTGGGTTTATCGTGTTTGCACGTTGAGTAGGATTGGAGAGGGGGAAAAGGTTTCCTTTGTGTGCGGCATCGTTGCAAGTGTCACAGGAAAATACTAGATTCTCCCATTCGTAACTCAGCCAGAAATAAGCTGGCGGTTGCAATGAATCCCCTCGTTGCTGCTGCCATCCGTTCTTAGGACGAAAATGTTCCACTACATCATGGGAGGTGGGATTGAGGGTTTCGCAATAGGCGCACTTGTTATTTTGAATATCTCGAAGGAGCTGCTTAACGGAGCTATGGGCATAAATACTAGGATTAGCCTTAGGAATGGTGCCCGTCGCGTTCCAGACATCCCAGAGTTTTTTCGTTCCATTGG
Organism: Luteolibacter sp.; assembly: GCA_043766715.1. Classification (GTDB taxonomy): domain Bacteria; phylum Verrucomicrobiota; class Verrucomicrobiia; order Verrucomicrobiales; family Akkermansiaceae; genus Luteolibacter. Next base: position 7,536 of record JAYUHS010000081.1, on the reverse strand, counting down.
ATGCCCTGTTGGTATGCCCGGCTGGTGATGGAGGACGCGTGAGGCGGATCATGTTATCTGCAGGTTTTTTCCGAGTCCTGCAGTGCTTCTCGAAGTTTTTCGAAAAGCCATTTACTGGCCTCGGACTCTTGAGGAGCTGCTTTTGTGGCCACACTGATATCAATTTCTGCCAACTCTTTCTTTTCCGCCATAGTCAACCTTTGCTTCTGCAACAGTTCAACCCGGCGATTCACGAGTTTTGAAAATTCGGGCATTCGCGGGGTCATCCCATAGATGCTTTCCATGATTTGATCTAACCGCCAACCGGCCGCAAACTCGGGATTATCTATCACTTCTACTTCTTCCAACCCGTCATCGCGTTTTTTACGGCGGAGGACGATTAACTTTGCATTTCCCTCCGTCGCCTGAACAACGATTGGACTGTGGGCGGTGACGATGAACTGGGTATTTGGAAACTCCTTGCTGATCGCCGCCATCGCTTCGCGTTGCCATTGCGGATGCATGTGCAAGTCAAATTCGTCGATCAGAACGACGGCCGGCCCGTCATCCGGTTCATCCAGTTCCGGGAAAGCCTCGTGCATACGCTTGACGAAATCGGTTAGCCATGCAGCCATCGTACGGTATCCGACGGAGAGCGCACTAAATGGGACCTCGCCAAAGGGAGTGGTGCACATGAGTGCCATCGAAGTTTGCCCCTTGATTCCGATATGAGGTTTTACCTCAAGACTCTTAATATCTGGAAGGGTATTGGCGAAACACCGCTTGGCACTCGCCAACGCTCTTTGTGCATTTTCTGCGACGACTCCTTCGCCTTTTGAAACATGGTCAAGTCCGAGAAACCACTGCTCGGGACTAATTAGTGGATAGTCATCGTGGTATAACGTGCTCGTGGGTTTGCTACCACCATTTTGAAAAAACGTTTCGCTGGTTAGATAAGGTGATGCTCCACTTGCAATATGGCGGCCAGCCCCATAACCGAATATACGAAATTGCTCGGGGTAATCAGAATCGCTATGGCGCCAAGTTCCTTGGCGCACGCATCGTGTATTTTGTTTTGAGGTTTCAAAATCAATCGATAGCTTGGTGTTATCCGACTCAGGGGCGTCTTGTTTAGCAGAGCTTAGTTTAGTTGACGCCTTAGAGGGATAGAGATGGGCTTGGATGGTCAATTTGCCGTATGCAGTGATTGGAATGTTTATGGCATGCCAAGATTCCCATTCCTCGCCTGTCAAAGTCGGTCCAAAACTTGGCAAGTGCGTTGGTCCCTCTGGGAAGGGTTCCATTTTATTGGTGGGAGCCATCCCAGCCAAATACTGGAGTAACGTCGTCTTACCCGTGCCATTCTCCCCGAGTATTACCGTCCACTGCGCAACCGATCCATCCGCGTGGCAAAAGTCGAAGGTAACGGGTGATCGAAACGTGCGGACATTTTCAAGAGCAAACTTCCGCAGGTAGCGACCACTGGGTGACGGAGTAGATTTCTTTTTCCTTATGGGCATACTCACTAAGAACACAAAGAACGCCGGTTTGCTCTTGAACTGTCAAGCGATTCGTCTGGAAGCAATACGTGCAATATCTGTAACTCCGATCTCACCAAGGAAGCGGGAATGCCCGATTAAACGCATAAACCCGCTCGCGGATGGCGTGGAGTTTCTCGGTATTCGTGTGATCTGAGAGAGCCTCGTGGATGAAATCTGCGACTTGGACGGCGTCCGTTTCTTTAAGCCCGCGGGTGGTGATGGCGGGGGTGCCGATGCGGATGCCGCTGGGTTTCATCGGACTGCCGGTGTCGAAGGGGATGCCGTTTTTGTTGACGGTGATGCCTGCCTCGTCGAGCGCGTGGGAGGCTTCGGTGCCGTTGAGGTTCTTGTCGCGGAGATCTACCAGCATGACGTGATTATCCGTGCCGCCGGAGCAGATGCGGAAGCCGTGATGGGTGAGGCGGGTGGCGATGGCTTGGGCGTTTTTCACGACCTGCTCGGAGTATTGCTTGAACTCCGGCTTGAGCGCCTCGCCGAAGCAGATCGCCTTGGCGGCGATGACGTGCATGAGTGGCCCGCCTTGGATGCCGGGGAAAACTTGGGCATCGATTTTTTTCGCGAACTCTTCCTTGCAGAGGATGATCCCACCGCGTGGGCCGCGGAGTGATTTGTGGGTGGTGGAGGTGACGAAGTCTGCGTGGGGCACCGGGCTGGGGTGGACTCCGGCGGCGACGAGGCCAGCGATGTGCGCCATATCGACGAATAAATATGCGCCGACTTCTTTGGCGAGTTTCCCCATCCGCTCGAAATCAATCACCCGCGAGTAAGCGGATGCGCCGACGGTGATGAGCACGGGCTTGAGGGTGCGGGCGGTTTTTTCGAGTTCTGCGTAGTCGATCCGCTCGTCCTCGGGGGAAACTCCGTAGTGCGTGACATCGTAGAAACGGCCGGAGAAATTCGCCTTGTGGCCGTGGGTGAGGTGACCGCCGTGGGCGAGGTCCATGGTGAAAATTTTGTCGCCCGGCTTGAGCACGGAGAAGTAAACGGCGGTGTTTGCTTGCGAGCCGGAGTGTGGCTGGACGTTGGCGTGTTCGGCACCGAAGAGCTCTTTCGCGCGGTCGATGGCGAGCTGCTCGACGACGTCCACATGTTCACAACCACCATACCAACGGCGGCCCGGGTAGCCCTCTGCATACTTATTCGTGAGTAGCGAGCCTTGGGCTTCCATGACGGCGGGTGAGGCGAAATTTTCCGAGGCGATCAGCTCGATGTTGTTCCGCTGGCGGTGTTCCTCGGCGGTGATCGCGGCGTAAATGGCGGGGTCTGTTTCCGCGATGCGGCTGCCGGAGGATTTGCAAACGCGGTTTTCATGACGCCCGCCTTCGAAGGCCGTCGCGAGGAAGGCGTCTGCCATGGCAATCGCAGTCGCCACATCGGTGAATTTCCCGGAGAGGCACAGCACGTTCGAGTCGTTATGCTGGCGAGTGGTGACGGTTTCCTCGGTGGTGCGGACATTCGCGGCGCGGACGTGGCGGTGGCGGTTCGCGGCGATGCACATGCCGACGCCAGAAGTGCAGGCGAGGATGCCGAAGTCGTAGGTGCCATCTGCCACATTCCGGGCGACGAGGTTCGCGTAGTCGGCGTAATCGACCGCTTCATGCGTCTGGGTGCCGAAGTCGGCGACGTCATGGCCAGCCGCCTTGAGGTGGGCGACGACGGCGTTTTTAAGATCGACGGCACCGTGGTCGGCGCCGATTGCAATGCGGAAGGTGGAGTGGCTCATGAGAACGATGCGCGGATTGAAATCCGGGAAACAGATCTTGCAAACCGCAAATTTCGCCCAGTTCTGGATTCCCCTTCGCATTCTGCCCGGTGCTATCCAGCCTCTCATGCAGTCCGCACGGTCGAGTGGCTGGCCGGTCACCGCTTTTCCCTTAAAAACCCGTGTGCCGCACCATTGGGTCGCGAACTGCTAAACGCCGCGAGTCGCTCTGTGACCGCGCTCAGCGGCCTTACTTCACTTTAAAAAACAACTGCCCATGAATGCTACGATGATCCAGTTTTTCCACTGGTACACCCCCGGAGATTCCTTCCTTTGGAAACACGCCGCCGAGCAAGCCGGATACCTCGCTGACCTCGGAATCACTGCGGCTTGGCTGCCGCCCGGCTACAAGGCGGCAGGTGGAAGTGCGAGCACGGGCTACGATGTTTACGACCTTTTCGACCTCGGTGAGTTCGACCAAAAAGGCTCCGTGCCCACCCGCTACGGCAGCCGAGATGAGCTGCTCCACGCTTGCAAGACCCTTCAGGAAAACGGCGTGGGCGTCATCATGGACATCGTCCTCAACCACCGCGGCGGAGCGGATGAACTCGAGTCCTTCCACGTCGTGAAGGTGGACGAGGAGGATCGTGAGCACACTCTTTCCGAGCCTTACGAGATCCGCTCCTACACCAAGTTCACCTTCCCCGGCCGGGGAAATCAATACTCCGCCTTTAAGTGGGATTTCACCTGTTTCACCGGAGTGGATTACGCCGAGGGCGAGGAGGGAAATGCGATTTACCTCATCATCAACGACCACGGCGATGGCTGGGACGAAATGATCGGCGACGAAAAGGGCAACTACGATTTCCTGATGCTCTGCGACGTCGAGACCCGCAATGAGCACGTCTGCGGCGAGCTGCACTATTGGGGGAAATGGCTCCATGAGCAGACCGGCTTCCAGGGCGTAAGGCTAGACGCAGTGAAGCACATTTCCCCGCAATTCTACAAGGATTGGCTGCATCTGCTGCGGGAAAACACCGGGGAAAACCTCTTCGCCGTCGGTGAATACTGGGCACCGGGAAATCTCGAGCTGCTCGAGCGCTACCTCGCCGCGACGGACGGCTGCATGAGCCTTTTCGACTCCGCGCTTCATCACCGTTTGCATGAGGCGAGCGAGGCCGGCGGCGAGTATGACCTCCGCACCATCCTCGATGATTCCTTGATGCTGGCGGACTCACTGCACGCCGTGACCCTAGTGGAAAATCACGACACCCAGCCGCTTCAATCATTGGAAGCGCCCGTCGCCGCTTGGTTCAAGCCGCTGGCCTACGCGCTGATTCTCCTCCGCTCCGAGGGCTATCCCTGCGTTTTCTACCCGGATCTCTACGGCGCGAAATACACCGATCACGGCAGCGACGGCGAGGAATACGAGATCGAGCTCGCCAAGGTCGGCTGTCTCGAAAACCTACTCCACGCCCGGAAAAACCACGCTTACGGCGAGCAAAACGTCTATTTCGACGATCCCCACTGCATCGGCTTCACCCGTCTTGGCGACGGCGAGCACTCTGGCTGCGCCGTCCTCATGGGAAATCGCGACGAAGCCACCAAACGCATGGAAATGGGCACCGCTTACGCCGGGCAAACCTTCCGGGACCTGCTGGGCCACCTCAGCGAGGAAATCACCATCGCCGAGGACGGCTGGGGCGAGTTCCGCTGCCCAGCCGGCGGAGTGAGCGTGTGGGCGGCGGTGTGAGTTCGTGTTCCCGCCCGTGCCATTGTGACACCATTTCTATAACCCACTGGAATCCAACAATCCCCGAACTGAGTTCAACGGCTGATGGCTCTATTTTCGAGTCAAAAAAGCCCTTTGTAGCCCCTGCCGACCCCCACTTCCGAAGTGGGGTGGGCCACTTCCGAAGTGGGGGGGGCCACTTGTGAAGTGGGGGGGTCCACTTCCGAACTGCGATGACGCGGTTCTGAACTCGGATGTCGCAGTTCGGAACTCGGAAATCTGAGCTTTTTACTCGGATGGCCGAGTTCCGAAGTGGCACCCCCCACTTCCGAACTCCGATGACGCAGTCCAAAGCTCCGACCGAGCAGTTCGGAACTGCTCAATCGCGGTTCATAAGTGGCCCATCGCAGGTTTGAAGTGGGGGTAAGGAAAAAACGTGGTTGTGGCGTCTCGCCGCAACGTGTCATCGCTCAAGCTCGTCGCTGCGAGACGCAGCGACCTCACCCTTGGTTTGACTCCGCGTGTCCTTGGCAGTCCGCGATTCCGTTCCATGATGCCCCACGACTGGCCTCTTAAAAGATTCGCCAGATTCGCAGTTTTTTAAATAACTTCCGCTCTGGGAGGTGCCTTCCAAGTTCAAAAGAAGAAACCGATGCCTACGCCTAGGTCACTCAAGAACTCCTCCCGCTCGTTCCGCATCGATGAAATCGACCCATCCAGCTCAAACCCAAAATCTTCCGGGAGGGACCCTACATGCACACGGGCTAAGGAGTAGAGATCTGAATGACTATTTTTCGTCCTAGCTTTTCCGCTATAACTCCCATCTCCTCTGCAACATGAAACATTAAAAACAAAAGATTGTTGAGTTTTATCCGATCCCATTTAGTTCGAATTATCTAACTTTGGTTCGGATGGTTTATCTACCTGCTTCTCCCAATCATAAATCTTGAGATCAATTCGTCGCTTCGCTGGCCAGTCATAGAGGTGAATAAGAACCTCGTCATGGACTACTTCCTTACCTTCACGAGTAATCGATGAGACAGAAACGGTGTATCGCTCGTCGAGCTTGTATGCGATGTAGCCGGTCTGTCCTGACCAAAGGTCCATCTTACCTTTAACTTTTGGATAGGCAGGAGCGAGAACTGCCTCAACCTCACGAATGGTCATGCGGGCATGAATCTTCGAAAGAACGGCGTTCAGCGGAACGGGGATGTAAGGTTCATCCGCTCCGTGCAGCTTGAGCAATCCGACACAATAAAACAGGGTTATAATAATCGACTTCATCATCTTAGTGTCTTCCGAACAGTGAACAGCTATTTTGCTAAATAATCCCAAGCTGACTTTTTGATCACTCTTTTGGCTGCCGCTTAGTCGATGAGATCCATCAACTCATTGGCTTTCTTCTTTTTGGTGTAGTGATTCAAGAGGTCTTATACGGCTTCCCATCACTTAGTCGGTTTATCGCCTTTAACATTTTTCGCACCTTGAAAGATTTCAACTTTTAAGACTTCGATTTTTTGAATAGTTCCACCCATTGTTGTCCGAAAGGCTAAATACTTGTCTGTATCTTTAACATCTTCTTCTTGTATCACTTCATTTTCGTCTATCCAAAATCTAGTCTTTATTAATTCCCCCTTTCCATCAGATGCTTCTTTATTGAAATTCTGATGTAATATTAAAAATTCAACCGCCCCATCTTCTTTGTTAACTTTAAATATCTCACCTGGTCTAGCATAGATAACCTTACTATTACTTTCAAGTTTTCCATCGTCATGGCGCTTTATCGGAGTCCACTTATCATTTAATTTCTTATATGGCGACCACATCCAACCTGTTTCGTAAAATCCTTCGTAACTAGTCGCGATGGCCTCGTCTTTGTTGTCTCCATCTAAATCGGTAAAGATAACTTTAATCTCGGGTCGATCTGGGTATAATTTGAGAAGATCGACTTGTTTTCTGTAAAATATAGAGAAATCAATCTTCTCCTCTTCACTTATTATGGCATTCGTATGATTTGCCATGATCACGAAAACGATGATGAGTCTAGACCATTTTATTTGTTTCATATTAGTATTCATTTTCTTAAATTTACTCACTCAATAGTATTAACTGTTCCTTCAAGCTCTGGTCGGACTCGGATAGATGCATAGTTGTTGACATTATCGTGAAATGTCCAAGTTCCAGCTACTGGATTAAATATCCATGGGGACTGAAAGCCACCCGGTCGAGTCGGAGGTTTGGATGTAGGAATCCCAGCTGATCCGTTATAAAGCACCATCACTCCCCACGCCTCGGCAGGGAGAGTGGTTGCCCCGATCGTGTGCGCTGTAGGCGGTTCAGACCAGTTCGTATTGGTTCCGTAAGAGGCACGAAAATAACCAATAAAGCGATTATATACCGTCTGCTTTTCAACCAATTTTTCATTCATCGCGGTGACGTTCGTGTGCCAGTTCCAAACCTCTGCCGTGGTCACGCCGGGATTGCCGACAGGACGATCAATTTGACACATCCCCCATCCATTCGGAGTGCCGTAGAATGGCGTTCCGTTCGTTACCCCGGCA
>JAYUHS010000080.1:0-2019 GCA_043766715.1 Luteolibacter sp. | reverse complement strand
CGAGGATCTGTTCGCGGCCGGCATGATGTGCAGCCATTTTCAGGATGCGGCACTCACCGACGCCGCGAGAATCACGGCGTCGGTTTTCCGGAAATATCAGGAGGACGCCCTCCACTGCCTGCACGAGTCGCGGAAGGGACGCTCACTCATGGCCGACGACCGTCGCGAGGATGTGCGCTGGTGCGCCCATCGCTCGCTTTACGCCGTCGTCGCGGAGATGGTGGATGGCGTGGTGCGCAGGATTTGAAATCCGCCCCATGGCATCGCGAACTGGCGGAGCCTCGCCTTCAGCTCGCAGCCTCCCGCGTGGAAACCAAGAACCGCTGCCGGAAAGGAAGCTTGGCAGAGCGCAGCGGAAGATCATAAAAACGACGAACACTTGGGCGCATGAATCCCTCTTCTACCGTATGCAACGCGAAAAAATCCGTGCGGATCAGGACCGGCAGCCAGCTTCATCCTTCTGCGCTTTTCCTAGCCCATCATTCACCCCACTCCCTGACGCCTGTCCACGGTTCTGCCGTCGCGCGTCGCGGGGGGGGCTCGAAAGGAAATCCCTAGCAGTCATTTCTAGCAGGCTGGCAAGGCCCGCCGCGCTTTTTTCTCATCCCCATTCAAGTCAGGAGCCCCATTATGTTCCTTCACGGCGAAATCATCAATAACACCCAAAATTTCCTGCGTCGCTTGAGCCCGACCGCCTTCGATATAGCGGAGCCCCCGGCCTATTCTCCCGGGCTCAAGATGATGCAACACACCAGACTCGAGCCGAGGAAAGCGGTGAGCATCATCGGGCTCGATCGGATTGCCTTTTGCTCCATCCGGTTCAACAAGGAATCGGGGATGATCCACGCAAATCTTGATATGGACTATAGTCCCGGCACTTTTTTTACGCCTTGTTACTGGCTGCCATGGATGAAAGACGGGATCGTACGCATCAAGCTGAAGCCCTCTCGCCTTCTCGTGAACGGCAAAGCGCCGGAAATAAATCCTTATGGAAGGAAAATGGACACCGTCAAAGGGGGGCAGACCATGAAGAATGCCGGTGTCCAAGTCGGTGATCCTAATGGGGATTTTGAGTGGAAGCCAAGAATAGGAAACCCCTACGACAGGGATGTCCGCCTATTCTTCACGGGAATGATGGATGGCTGCAGCACCTGGGCGGCAGGTGACCCCAGAGAGCCTGATGTATATCACGTCAACCGCGCAACGGCCGTGCAGCAGAGCGGCCTTGTGGAAAAGGACGAGGGCAAGGCCCAAAAGTTTGCACTCAAGGAAATGACGGCCGACTTTGTCGAACTGCACAAGGGCCAGCACGCCGGGACAAAGCCGGTCCTCAAGAGCTCGAACCCGGTGAACATGAAACTGGTGGCGGATTCTCGGGCCGAAAAAATTGTCGATATGCAGTCGGAGGTTGTTCGTCGCCTCATCAAAGGGCCGGTGGGCAATCGGTACAAGGTCATCAAACAGTATTATACAGCCTTCGGCGTAAAGGACTCGTCGGGTATCTGGAATTTCTATCGCCAGGGTATTTACCAATACAGGTCGCTCGAAAAAAAGACCTTCGGAGGAAACGGGGACTTTGTGACAAGATGGGATGCCGTGGGTTCCGTTTTGACTGCGGGCACTGCTGCGGAGCAGTTTTTCCCGTAAGGACGCACTGGGCTTTGCCATCAAAACCGCCACATCCGGCTCGATGATTCCCAATCCCCGAAACAGCGCGCAGAGTGCTGCGTTCCGGATCGTTGCCTAGCTATCCCTGACATTGCCAGCGTGGATATGAGAGACTGTGAAAAAAAGCCCGCGTGCGACGGAAAGCAGCCGTCTCGGCTGTGAGGGGCGGCGGGCCTCCGGCCTGCCGTGCCCGCGACTTTTTTAACAGTCTCCAAGACATGACTGTTGCAGTCACGAGTGGATCGCCCGATGGGCCCCGGTGCGTGAAGGCAAAGTGGCAGATAGCAATCTCTACAGAGCAAGGTCGCCGTCAATTCTGGACACCGATCTGCTGCGAACGTTCGCGGCGCG
>JAYUHS010000079.1:0-5483 GCA_043766715.1 Luteolibacter sp. | reverse complement strand
GCCACCACCGGCGAGGTCCCGGCGGAAATCCTCACCACCGACTGGCAAGCCCTCGTCGCGGACCCGGCGGTGGACATCGTCGTCGAGCTGATCGGGGGCACGACCGATGCGTTTGAAATCATCGCCGCCGCCCTCCGCGCAAGGAAACCGGTGGTCACCGGAAACAAGGCACTGCTCGCCGAGCGTGGCCGTGAGCTGTTCGCCCTTTCCCGGGAAATGGACACGCCGATCCACTTCGAGGCCGCCGTGGCCGGGGGCATCCCGATCATCCGCACCTTGCAGGACTCATTCATCGGCAACCGGATTCACTCGTTTTCCGGCATCATCAACGGCACTTCAAACTACATCCTCGGCCGCATGACCGACGCCGGACTGACCTTCGAGGCCGCCCTCCACGAGGCCCAAGCGCTTGGCTACGCCGAGGCGGATCCGGCGCTGGACGTCAACGGCTGGGACGCCGCCCACAAGGCGATCTTGCTGGCGACCCTAGCCTACGGATTTCCCATCGACCCGGCGTCGATCCACGTTTCCGGCATCGAGCAAGTCCGCCCGACGGACATCAGCTTCGCGAAAAATCTCGGTTACGCCGTCAAGCTGCTGGCCGTCATCCGCGAGCACTCGGACGGCGCGGTCGAGCTCCGCATCCAGCCGTCTTTCATCGCGAAATCACACATCCTCGCCTCGGTCCACGGCGTCTTCAATGCCGTGGCGGTCCACGGCGACACCGCCGGTGAGTCGCTGTTTTACGGTCGCGGCGCGGGTCAAGATCCCACTGCCTCATCCGTCGTCGCCGACCTCGTCGAGGCGGCACGCGGACTCCGCCAGGTCAGCGGCCACCGGGGATTTTTACCCTACCGCGAGGCAGGCACCATCCTGCCAATCGCCGAGACTTCCACCGCTTACTACGTCCGTTTCGACGTCACCGACCGGCCCGGGGTGATCGCAGAAATCGCCCAAGTGCTGGCGGAACACCGCATCGGCATTTCCGGCACCCACTCACCGGTCGATCCCGCGAACCCGGACGCCGAGTTTGTGGACATGGTGTTCCTGCTCCACACCTGCCCATTTGGAAAACTCCAACAGGCCCTCGCGGAAATCGAAACGCTCGACTGCGTCAACAGCACGCCGGTGGTGTTCCGGTTGGAAAATCTCGGGTAACTCAGTCCGAATCCAGCGGCGCGAGGAGGTGAGAGAGCGTCTCTGAGTCGATCTTGAGCTTGCTGGTTTCCTCGGAAAGCAGGGCCTCGATCAGCGCGGATTTGTGCTTTTGGAGGTCGAGGATGCGGTCCTCGATGGTGCCGGTGCAGACCAGCTTGTGGACGAAGACCGGCTTGGTCTGGCCGATGCGGTGGACGCGGTCGGTCGCTTGATTTTCCGCCGCCGGATTCCACCACGGGTCGTAGTGGATCACGGTGTCGGCGGCGGTGAGATTGAGTCCAGTGCCACCGGCTTTGAGCGAAATAAGGAAGATGGGGACCTCGCCGGATTGGAATTTTTTCACGAGGCTGGCGCGGTCTTGAGTCTGGCCGGTGAGCTTGAGGAAAGGGATTTTCTGCTTTTCCAAGTGCGCCTCGATGAGGGCGAGCATGGAAGTGAAGCTGGAAAATAACAGAATCCGGCGGCCTTCTTCGAGCAGGGTCGGCAGCAGCTCGTCGGTGAGGTAGTCGAGCTTGGCGGACTCGGTGACTTTTTGCGCAGCGGGATTCTTGAGCAGTTGCGGGTGGCAACAGATCTGGCGGAGCTTGAGGAGGGCATCGAGGACGATGATGTGGGACTTGGCGAGGCCCTTGTCGGAAATGGCGTCGCGGACCCGCTTGTCCATCGCAGCGCGGACGGATTCGTAGAGGTCGGTTTGTTTTTTCGTGAGGTCGATGGCGTGGACGATCTCGGTCTTGGGCGGCAGCTCGGTGGCGACTTGGTCCTTGGTGCGGCGGAGGATGAGCGGGGAAATCCGACGGTTCAGCCCGAGCTGGGCGGTGCGGGAACGGTCGCGCTCGATCGGGCGGCGGAACTGGTTGTTGAAGGCATTTTCATCGCCAAGGAAGCCTGGCATCAGGAAACGCATTAGGCTCCACAGCTCGCCGAGGTGATTTTCCATCGGTGTGCCGGAGAGGCAGAGCCGGTGGCTGGCGCGGAGTTTACAGACATTTCTAGCGATGATGGCCTTGGAGTTTTTGATGTATTGGGCCTCGTCGAGCACGCATAGATGCCATTCCTGTTTTGATAGAATTTCGAAATCCCGAGTGAGCAGCGGGTAGGAGGTGATGACCAGGTCGGCCTTGGGGATGGCGCGGAACGAGTCGCCGCGGTCCTTGCCATGCAGCAGCACCACCTTGAGATGCGGGGTAAATTTTTCCGCCTCGGCCAGCCAGTTCGAGACCACCGAGGTCGGGGCGAGCACGAGTGACGGCTTCTTGGGTTTCTTGGCGGTTTCTGCGGCAAGATGGGTCAGAGTCTGCACGGTTTTCCCAAGGCCCATGTCGTCGGCGAGGATGCCGTGGAGGGAATTTTCTGCGAGGAATTGCAGCCAGTGGAAGCCCTCCGCCTGATAGTCGCGCAGGGTGGCAGTGACTTTTTTCGGGATCGGGACGGCGGGGATCGAGTGGATGTTGAGAAGGTTCTGCGCCAGCTTGGCGAGCGAGCGTAGGGTCTCCGAGCTGTCGATGGCGAGGGCATGGGCGACGCTGGCCGCACCGAGGCGGTCGATCCTGACCGGCCCGTCGCCGGTGTGGCCTTGGAATAAATGGCGGACTTGCTCGACCATTTCCATCAGCGGCGCGGCGGGAAATCGGATCGAGCCATCCGCAGGATTTTCGCAAGGGAAGACAAGGAACTCAGGCGAGCCTAGCGCTGGCAGATTCCGGCGGATGGCCTGGGCGATGTAGGGGATGAGGCTGACTTTCTTGCCCTCTAACTCGAACTGGGCATCGAAGCGGAACCACTCGATGCCGTGGTTCGGATCTGCCTCGATGTCGGGGAAAAACGCTCCGGCTTCGCGGATGAGCAGCCCGGTGTCCGGCTCGATTTCGATGGTCCAGCCGCCTTGTTTCAGCTCGCTGAGAGCGGTGGATGCGAGGAAATCGAACCACGCGGGCTCCATTTCATCCGGGTCGTAGTCTTGAAAATTCGGCGGCAGCAGGGCGCGGCGGACATCGGCAGCCAATGAAGGCGACCTCAGGTAGCGGCTGAGTGAGGAAAAGCCGAGGTGCTCAAGGCGTTTTTCCGCAGCCACTTCGGCCTTGGCATCGCGCGGCTGGACCCGGCGCACTCCATCTCGGATTTCATAGTGGACCGGCGACTGGCTCGCGGCGAGCGATGGCAGTGGCTTGCCCTCGCCGTAGCAGAAATGGACCAGGGCGAAGATGAAGTTCCCGAAGTCGTGGCCGGCGTTCACGGATTTCTTGCGGATGATCAAGTGCGGCCGTGGCGGGACGGCGGGCAGCTCGAGGGTGGTCACTTGGGGCGGCAGCGGCAGCGAGGGCGCGAGTTCGCGGAGTTTTTCCGAAATCGGCTGGACTTGGCGCGCTGGAATCGGTGAGCCGGTGAACCATGCCATGAGCGTGGCGGCAGGTAAGTCGCTGGTGAGCAGTCCGATATTTCCCGACTCCCGCTCCATGTAGCGCAGCGGGACCGTCGGCAAGATGATGCGCGGAAGCTCATCTGTAAAGGCGAGCCGGGGCTGGGCGGAGCCGTCCGCAAGGATTTCCCAGGAGGCGAGGACTGGCAGATTCGGGCCAGCCTGCGCGGTCTGCCAAGTGTCGGAATCTTTGTCGGAAATATAGACTCGCTGAGTAGCAAGCGCGGTGTCTAGCAGTTTGTCCCAGCCGTCACCGTCCAGCGGCATTTGGTCCCAGATATTTCTCTTACGCTTGCGCTGGTGATAGAGTGCCGCCGGGACGAAGTCCTCCGTGACCATATACTTCGGTGGCTTGGCGGGGTCTGCTTGGGCCTGAGTCTCGCTGATGGAGAAACCACCATTCCTCAGTCGGGTGCCGACGCGCATGCCGAATTGCCAACGCTTGTGAGTGCTGTAACCCAACGCTGGAGTGATACAATACGCGAGGAAACGCTTCTCGTCTGCGGGCGGTTTGCTTGGCTTACTGGCCGGGGCACTGACATTTTTAATCTGCTCGAGCCATGCGTGCAGCCACGGGTCGAGCTTGGCTGGCACTGGCGCACTCGCGGATGAGAAGATGACCTTCTGTGGGGAGATTTTTTCTAGCAGCAGCAAAATGATCCCCGCACTGTGCTTACAGTGGATCCCTACCGGACACATGCATTCGCACCGGACCGCCCAGATTTTTCCTGTACTGAAGAATCCGACCCGCGTGGTATAGAAGCTTTTACCGGATCCTTGAACCTTGGCCTCGCAGGTGATCGAGAACTTGGGTATGCCATCGACCTCGGTGATGGTGATGTGCTCCTCGTCGGCATAGGCGGTGGCGCGGGTGAGACTCCCCCGGTCGAAACCGAGCCGCCAGAGACTCGACTTGAGCCAACTATCAAGGTTCGGCTCGCCCTGCACCGCAGTGATGAGGTTCTCCAACATTTCAATTTGCCACGATATTGAAAATTTTCCCCGGGATGAAGACGATCTTGCGGATGGTCTTCCCCTCCAGATGCTCGCTGACCTTGCTGCTAGCGAAGGCGACGGCTTTCGCGCCTTCCTCGTCGATGTCCTTGGAAACCATCATGCGGTCGCGGAGTTTTCCATTCACTTGGACGACCAGTTCGACTTGGCTTCTCACGAGTGCTGCCTCGTCGTAAGTGGGCCATGTCATTTCTGATAGCATGGTGGTGCCACCGAGGCGGGAGTGGATTTCCTCCGCCAAGTGTGGGGCGAATGGATTGAGGACCGTTAGGAATTGAGTGAACTCCTTGAGCGGCACGACTGCGGCTTGGGTGAAGGCATTCGTGCAAATCATCATCTGCGAAATCGCGGTGTTGAAGCTGAGTTTCTCGATGTCCTCACCGACTTTTTTGATCGTCTCGTGGACGACGCGCAGCAGCTCCTTGTCGGTGCACGGGACGTCTTGGATTTTCGTGGAAATCGCCTCCTCGTCGCACGCCACCCGCCAGACTCTCGCAAGGAATCGCGAGACGCCTTCCACGCCCTTCATCTGCCAGGGTTTCACCTGTTCGAGTGGGCCCATGAACATTTCGTAAAGCCGCAGCGCATCCGCCCCGTATTCGGAAACGACGTCGTCTGGGTTCACGACGTTGCCACGGGACTTGGACATTTTTTGGCCGTCCTCGCCGAGAATCAGGCCTTGGTTGACGAGTTTTTGAAATGGCTCGGGCGTCTTCACATGACCGAGGTCGTAGAGCACCTTATGCCAAAACCGGGCGTATAACAGGTGGAGCACCGCGTGCTCCGTGCCGCCGACGTAGAGATCGACCATGCCGGGTTTTTCATCCGTCCAGTAGGCTTCGGCTTCGTTAGAAATGAAGCGGTTGGTGTTCGTCGGGTCGCAGTAGCGGAG
>JAYUHS010000078.1:0-34281 GCA_043766715.1 Luteolibacter sp. | reverse complement strand
CTCCGCCCTCGCCTACCGGACCCCCGCCCAGTTCGAGGCCAAAACCCATTCTCTTATCTAAACAAAAAAACGGTCCAGAAATCGGTTGCACCTCAATCTCCCCTCCGCGTCCCTTCGCGGCCTCCGCGCCTTTGCGGTAAATCCCACTCCTCTCACTGTCATTTTCCTCCGCACCCCCCAGATCCGCGTAAGATCCTTCTTTCTCCGCATCAGGCTCTTCGCTCCTCGCAACCTGCCCTTCGCTCTTCGCAACCAGCCCTTTGCTCTTCGCAACCAGCCCTTTGCTCTTCGCAACAAGCCCTTCGCTCCTCGCAACCAGCCCTTCGCTCCTCGCAACCAGCCCTTCGCTCTTCGCAACCAGCCCTTCGCTCTTCGCAACCTGCCCTTTGCTCTTCGCAACTAGCCCTTCGCTCCTCGCAACCAGCCCTTTGCTCCCCACAACGAGTGCTTGAGCTTTCCTCATCCTACCCAACCTCCACTCTTCTCTTTGCGTTTTTTGCGCTCTTTTGCGGCTAAACCCTTCTTACCTCCGCGTCCCTTGGCGGCCCTCGCGCCTTTGCGGTAAATCCCTCTTCCTCTCCGCGGCCTCCGCGCCTTCGCGGTAAATCCCCTCTTCCCCCATCCTTTCTTCCCGTTTCCCACCCATGTCAGACTCCGTTATCTCCGTCGAAAACCTCTCCAAGAGCTACCTCATCGGCCACCAAGGGCCGCGCGAGCGTTACTCATCCTTGCGCGACTCCCTCGCCAGCGGCGCCAAGTCCATGCTGCGCAAGACCCGCGACCTCGCCATGGGCAAGCAAAGCCTCCAAGGCGATAGCGTAGAGGAGTTCTGGGCACTCAAGGACGTCTCCTTCGAGGTGAAGCAGGGCGAAGTCCTCGGCATCATCGGCCGCAATGGCGCGGGGAAATCCACCTTACTCAAGGTCCTCTCCCGCATCACCGAACCCACCTCCGGCCGCGTCACCCTAAATGGCCGCGTCGCCTCGCTCTTAGAAGTCGGCACCGGCTTCCATCCCGAACTTACTGGGAGGGAAAATCTTTACTTAAACGGTGCGATTCTCGGTATGAGCCGTAAAGAAATCTCCCGCAAATTCGATGAAATTGTTGACTTCGCAGGGGTTGAGAAATTCCTCGATACTCCAGTCAAACGCTACTCTTCGGGAATGTATGTGCGCCTCGCCTTCGCAGTGGCAGCCCATCTAGAACCTGAGATTTTAGTGGTCGATGAAGTCTTGGCCGTGGGTGACGCAGAGTTCCAAAAGAAATGCATGGGGAAGATGCAAGATGTCGCAAAGGAAGGAAGAACCGTTATATTCGTGAGTCACGACCTTAACGCAGTAAATCGACTCTGTTCAGCAGGGATTCTTCTCGCAAACGGAAAAATAGTTTTTCAGGGTACCACCTCCGAAGTGATTAATGCCTATCTCGCTTCAGGTCAGACCCAAGCCGACTACACTCAACGGATCGGAAATGGCATAATTAAGCTTCTATCTGTCAATATTACCAATAGCACCGGCACTGACGTTGATTGCATCGATACAGGCGCTGAGATCATTGTCAATTTTGACTGTGAAGCATTTCAAGACCAAGAATCCGTCATGTTCTCAATTTGTTTCAATACTTTAGAAAACGTCCGGATAGCTACGTTCTACAGTAGTTATTACGGAAAAAAATTCATCATTAAATCTGGCCCATTCAAAGCAACTTGTCATATTCCTAAACTATCGTTGATGCCGGGCAGCTACAATATTACCACTGCGATTGACGCTAAAAATGTAATGCTCGACGCCATTTACGACATTAAAATCATCCATGTCCAACTACCAAATGAGTCAGAATTTCTTACTCCTCCTGATACACGGCAAGGATATTATCTCGAGAACTTCGATTGGAGCGTGAAATACCGTCAATCCTGACATTATACTTTACATGAAATTGATAATCAAAAAAATATTAAGTTTTCTGGGATATAGTATCCAAAAGATTCAAGACAGAAGCGAAAGTTTGGATTCTAAAGAAATCATTGCTCATGGCCGAAAACTTGTACAACAATTCTCGCCAAATCTTCAAATACTTCACGGACCATTTTTAGGAATGAAGTATCCATCGCTAGAAATTACTGAACTGGCCCTCGCACCAAAATTTTTTGGAACCTACGAAAGTCAGTTACACACTCAGCTATTCAAGTTGTTTGAAACGGGATACGATGACATTTTAGATGTCGGCTGCGCGGAAGGCTATTATGCAGTTGGCTTTGCAATGAAGAGCAAAGATTCCACAGTCCACTGTTTCGACATCAATATCGCCGACCTAGAATTCTGTTCAAAGATGGCTCAGTTAAATGGCGTTTCAAATATTACTTATAATTCATTCTGCTCACCCAATACGCTGATCAATTTTCAGCATCGCGGACGCACGCTTATCTTTTGTGATTGCGAGGGATACGAAATCGATCTTTTCACCGAGGAAGTCGTCGCCACTTTAAAAACTACTGACGTGCTCATTGAATTTCATGATTTGCACAATAATGCGATATCCAAAACATTACTTGATCGTTTCAAAAAAACTCACGACGTAGCAGTAATCAATAACGAGGATCAGTTCTCAAGAATAAATATATGTGCTCAGATAGATAAAATGAGTCCTAAAGACCGCGTATTTGTAAAAACAGAACATCGTGGTGGTGAGTATCAAATGCGGTATATGGAATGGGGTTTCTTCCAAGCTAAATCTTTATAGATAAATAATGAAAATCTACTTTGATCTGAGGGGGATTCTCTCAACGCCGACGAATTCGACTCTCCGTATGGCTGGAATGGTCAGAGTAAATCTCGAATGGGCGTGCCAGCTGAATGAACAGAAGAATATATCGTTCGTTGCTCCAGGTGTTCATCAATCAGTCAGAATTGCCCTCCAGTCTGCTCCTGAATGGAAATGGCTCGCCGACCGAATGGAGGGATCAACTAATCGACTAATTGATGATCTATGTTGCGATTTCTTAACAGGGCGCTGGAAATGCGCAAAAATCAGGAGCCGAGTTGCCCCATGGTTTGCCAGATTTAAGTTCCCAGCCGACATCGGGCGTTTCGTTAAGAGACGACCAAAACCCCCTTCACCTTCGATTTATTTCGTGCCATCGGTAAAGAAATTACCAGATTTTTTCCCATCTGGAGTTATTCCGGTAATGAATGTTTACGACATCATTCCGCTTTTGTTTAGCGAGGGTAACGTTGTAGGCGATTTTTATTATAGAGAAGCGATTGAAACCATCCGCAATCAAGGAGGCCATTTTATAGTTAATTCAAAATATGTCCGGCATTCCTTGATTTCAATGTTTGCGATTTCTTTAGAAAATATACATATAGTACCCTTAGGGACAACTCCAATAAAAGAAGCCCAATCTACCAATCAACCTTCCGATTTCAATCTACCCTATTTTCTCCATGTCTCTGGCGATTGCCAACGGAGAAAAAATGTTGAGGGAACCATACGTGGATTTTGTAAATTTCTGGAAATTACTGGAGAAAATCATGAGCTAAGGATTGTGGGACCAAGTCCACAACAACTAGAATCTTTAATTCTAAAGAACGCTGGCAAATGGAAAGATCGGATTATAGGCATGGGCCATGTCACAGATGAAGCACTGAATAGCCTATTTT
The DNA here is from genome assembly GCA_043766715.1 of Luteolibacter sp. Lineage (GTDB taxonomy): Bacteria > Verrucomicrobiota > Verrucomicrobiia > Verrucomicrobiales > Akkermansiaceae > Luteolibacter. The sequence goes on along the minus strand of JAYUHS010000078.1, from coordinate 30,622 downwards.
CTAACGCCTATTGCGGTCTGTATCTTAGCCTTCACGAAGGTTTCGGCCTGCCTCCCCTTGAATGCATGAAATATGGAGTTCCTATGATTTGTGCAAACACGACGTCGATCCCAGAAATTGTAGGCGAAGCGGCACTATTGGTTGATCCATTCGACGATGAAGAAATCGCATTAGCAATGAATAGGGTCGTTAAGGACTCGGAGTTGGCTAAACGCCTTAGCAAAGATGGAATCCAACGTGCGGCTGAATATAATTGGATAAGAAGTGGAAATATTTTGATGGAAACCTTTGAGAAGATAATTGATTTTTCGGAAACGGAAATCGAAGTTAAGAACTGATGTCTGCAATCAATAAACGTGCAGCTGTTATTTGCATTTCTGTTCCATACCCTGCGTCCACAGGCACGCGTCTGCGTAGTCAGTCTGTGATCCAAAGTTTAATCGCTCAGGGATATAAGGTTACAGTAATCTATCCCCGCGATACTCACGAATCTGATAGTGAAATTGCCCGCCAGCTTGGTTTAGAAAAAGCTGTCAGCCTGCCGGTCACCAGACGAAAACTTCTCATGGTGCAAGATTACCTGAAATTTTTTTTCAGGATCAAAGAAAATGAACTACCATACTCCCAACTTCGTTTGAGTTTTTGTGCTAAAAAAATACTCCGCCGCTTCCAGAAAGAAGAGATGTATGATGTTGTGGTGACGGAATATTCTACCGCAACAGTCATTCGTAGTTATATTATTTCTAAATTTTATATTTTGGATACATGTGATTTAATGTCCATCCATAACCAAAAGGTGCGAGCTTCACAAGAAGCTCTTTCACGGTGGGAGGGTATGGGAGATCCCGCATTCCTAGAGTTACAATTCAGTGAAACTCTTGATCCTGCCATCAGTGAGGAGGAAATCGCAGAATTAAAGCAGTACGACGCTATAATTGCCATTTCTGATTCAGAATTCCAAAAAATAGATTCACTGCATCTCGGAATACCGAATTATCTTATCTCGCCATGTGTCGCCACACCTACGTTCGAGAAGACTGACTACACAGGTTTTCCCGTTTTCGCCTATTCTACAAATATTTTCAACACTCAAGGACTCATTCACTTCATCAACAAATTACTTCCTGCAATTATACGCATCATTCCTGAATTTAAATTGCTGGTTACTGGAAACGCTCCGACAGAAGCTGTGAACTGCCCTTACCTAGTTTGTCTTGGTTTTGTTAATAATATCCATGATATCTACAAAAGCGCTGGATTTTCGATTATTCCAACTTTTGGTGGCACTGGTCAGCAACTCAAAGTGCCGGAAGTGATGTCATACAGTCTTGCTGTCGTCGGTTATCACCAAAGGATAGATCGAGGTATTCTCTCGGATGGGATCGAGGGATATCTCGCAAACAATGAGGAAGAATTTATTACGGGAGTCGTGAAGTTATGGAACGATCGGGAGTTAGCGGAAGTCATGGGAAGGAATGCTAGAAAAAAAGTCAGTTTAGACCTTTCGCAAGAGTCTTTCAATTCAGCATTTCGAACGGTGATCATGAGCCTAGAAGCGAGCGTGCAATGCCCCGCACATGCGTCGCCATCCAAGTGAAGGCGTGACTTCAAAACTGCCGCGCAAGGAAGCCCATAGTGTCGCAGACAAGCGAACATCTCTTGCAAACACCATACCCATGGTTTTAAGCCAATTATGCAGACAGTAAGAATATCCTAGCCGAGTAGCTTTCGACCTAATTCCAACTATGCGTATTGCATTTGACCATCAGATTTTCACCCAGCAGCGTTTCGGTGGAATTTCGCGTTATTTCGCGGAATTAGCACCTCGGCTTAAGAATCTCGGTGAAACTCCTAGGATTTTCGCGGGACTGCACCGGAACGAATACTTGCGTGGAGTGGATGCGGAGGTAGTCCACGGAAGATTCGCTCCCGGGCTTCCTAGGCGGCTGCATCGGCTGCGAATCATGGCCAATGAAGCCTACGCCAGACGTGCCATCACCCGATGGAAACCCGACTTGGTTCACGAAACTTACTTCAGGAGTCAATCTTGCGCTCCTGCAGGGACGCCCGCGGTCTTCACGGTATATGACATGATCCACGAACTTTTTCCTGAGGAGTTCCCGGGTCAGAGTTCTGAAACCACGGTCAAACGGCAGTCGGTGGAACTCGCAGATCATGTGATCTGTATTTCCGAACACACTCGCAACGATCTGATCCGGTTGTTCAAAGTAGATGCGGAGAAAGTCTCCGTTGTCCACCTAGGCTTCGCACCACCGGGGTCCGAGGAAACTCGCGTGAGCTTGAGATCTCGACCTTATTTCTTGTTCGTGGGACATCGTGGTGGATACAAGAATTTTGATCGCTTACTCCAGGCGGGTATGGAATCCGGCATCCAACGGGATTTCGATCTCATCGCCTTCGGCGGTGAGCCGTTCTCGCCGCGAGAATCGGAACGAATCGCGGCGTGCGGCTACCGAAAGGATCAAGTGCGACATACGAAGGGTAGTGATGAGCGTTTAGCGGACTTGTATCGCGGTGCACACGCTTTGGTTTATCCTTCGATCTACGAAGGGTTCGGTCTGCCACCCTTAGAAGCCATGGCCCGGAATTGCCCTGTAATTTCTAGCAATACCAGTTCGATGCCCGAAGTCATCGGCGATGCGGCAGAATTTTTTTCCCCGCTTGACGTCGGGGACATGGCGAGAGCACTGGCCTTGGTGGCAGCGAATGACTCACGGCGCTGCGAACTGGTGACAAAGGGTCGTGAACGCATACAGATGTTTTCATGGGAGGCGACTGCCCAGAAGACCCGTGAAATTTACAAAAATTTGCTCCGCTAACGATTATTCCGTTCATCTCTTCCACTCACCTTGGATAAGCAATTTCCACCTTCGCAGCCACTGTCAAACTCAAGACCGGTGATCATCATCCCGTGCTTCAATCGTAAGGCGATTACTCTGGGATGCTTGCGGCGGCTGAGAGAAACCGGGGTCTCTGCAAGCTTCCGGGTGCTGGTGGTAGATGATGGGTCGACCGACGGAACCGCTGAGACGATCGCACAGGATTTCCCGGAGGTAGAGGTGCTCCTTGGTGGCGGAGAATTGTATTGGACGGGTGCGATGGAGTTAGGAATGCGGCACGCAATTTCCCAAGGTGCTTCCTGTTTAGTCTGGCTGAATGATGATCTGACCGTGGTGGATGGCTCGCTCGAGAGCATTATCGAACTCGCCCTAGAAGCACAAGCGATGGTGACGGGTCAAGGGATCATCCATCTAGCAAACGGTGAACAATGGTATTTCCCGGTTTTATTAAAACAGAAACACGGTCTAAAAATTCAGGATACGGACCGAGCGTTGTCAGGGCCTGTCGCCGTGGATACTTGCCGAGGTAATATGGTGGCGATACCCAGAGCGATAGTGGATAAAATAGGCTATCCAGATGGAGTCAATATTCCCCATATGGCGGGCGATAGTGATTATGGGCTGAGAGCGACTGCGGCGGGTTTCCGCTGTTTGATCCAGCCGAATGCGATTTTCTACGAGCTGGAAGTGATTCGAACGGATAACCGTTCGTGGCTTCTTGGTGATAAACCGGTGGCAGAGATCTGGAAAGTGGCGGTGGCGAAGCGCGGGGTGCTCTACCCGCGGATGGTGATTGTTTACAATCTCCGCCACTGGGGATTCCGAGGCGCAGCGGTGGTGGTGAAGGATTTTTCCCGTTTGATTTGCATTATCCTACTGAAACTGACCGTCCCACGACGCATCCTGCATCGGCTTTTCGCAGGGTCATCACACGCCTATCAAGCTTACCGGCATGAGACTGATAGGTCTGACGCTGGTTAAGACCCTGCAAGTGGATTGAGTTTACAGCGGGCTGGCATCATCATTCTAGCTTGCGATTTTAGATTTTATTTCTTTCCGTATGGTCTCCACCACCTATTTCAAATCCGCTATCAGCCATTGGTTTCTCCATTCGAATCCCGCATTACGGCATCTCTACATGCGCTGGATCCGCAGACCTTATATACTGCACATGGCTGCGAAGGAGAGAGGCCAGTGGCAGAAACTGGGCCTTACAAGAATCCCGGCTGAGGGAGTCCGCGGGCGGATACGCAGCGCACTCAAGGGTCACACACCGTTCGCAGCTGCCAAAATAGGCGCTAACGAATTATTTTTGGTCATGTGGTGCCTGAAGTATGACATCATGGAATCTAGGCTCAAGGAGCTGCACGACCATGCGGGGATCTTTCCTCACGACTTGGATTTTTTCAAAAACTATGGAGAACTTTTTATCGAAGGGGTGAAGTCGTTGGATCTGTTGGGAATTTGGAATGGCAAGGGAGAACCTGATCTCTACCAAAAGCTCGGTCTTACCTGTGAGATCGCAAACTATCAGGAAATGGTGGGTGAGATTCCAGCGATCGCAGTGGGTGCAGCTACTTCTTGGCTTCCCGAGCTAAAGGGGTACCGAGTGATGGTGGTTTCCAGTTTCGCGGAACTGATCAACCAAAGAGCGAATGAGACTGACTGGAATCGCTATTGGGCAGGGAGAATCCCGTGGATTGAACCCGCCGCATTTAAGGCGGTGTCTTTCCCTTACGGTTTCGAAAAGCAGACGCAGCAATCTTTTCGCGACTCGGTCGATCTTCTGGAACGATTCAAGACAGAACATCAATCGGCACTGGAAGATTCCGATATCATCTTGCTGGGTTGTGGTGCCTATGCGATCCCATTAGTCCAGTGGGCGAAGGAGCATGGAAAGGTAGCCATCCACATGGGGGGGGAAATCCAAGTCATCTTCGGTATCAAGGGAGGGCGCTGGGACGGGGTGACCGACCTTTACAATGAGCACTGGGTGCGTCCGGGCGCACAACTCAAACCCTCAACAGCAAAGGCAGTGGAAGATGGATGTTATTGGTAAGAGTCGGTAGAATTCGACCTTTAGATAATACTTTCAATATATCATCTACCCAAAATAGGGTAGATATAATCAAATGGATCATCAGGCTCAACTCGATAAATTAATTTCTCAAGAACACCGGATCTTCGGTTTGGATTTAATCCGGGCGTTAGCTGTATCGTTCGTTTTCATCGCCCATCTAGTCTTCCCGCTACAGCCGCTAGGGGTCTTGGGTGTTGAAATTTTCTTTATTCTGAGTGGCTACCTGGTGGGAGGTATCTTTTTGGACGAATTCGTGGCAGCCCGCCACTATTCATTCAAGCACTTGCTTGTCTTCTGGAAACGGCGCTGGTGGCGAACACTCCCAAACTACTATCTGTTCTTAATCATCTACGGGGTAGTAGCATACAGCAACAGAGGGGAATTACCTGGGATCAAAACCCTTTTAGAACATCTATTTTTCGCTCAAAATCTATTATGGCCGATGCGCGGCTTCTTTGTGGTCTCTTGGAGCCTGACGATAGAAGAATGGTTTTACTTAATCCTCCCGCTGGTAGTCCTCTCTACTGCCTTCTTCAAACTCTCGAAGAAGCAAAGTTTCGTCATCGGCTGCTTGGTGATGGCTAGTTTCAGCATTATCATCCGACTTACAATCGGTTCTCACGGTCCATGGGACTACAATATGCGCCAAATCGCACTCGGCAGACTTGATGCATTGGCTGCCGGCTGTTTGCTTGCCTACTTAGCCCGATATCATGGAGGGCTTTCTCGTATTTTGAAATCAAAACCAGTATATTTGGCTGGATCGGTCCTCTTAGGAATCACGATTGGGGATTTGTTTCAAGCGAACTACCGATCCGCTTCAACCGTCGATAGCGATTATTTCTACCTCACGGGTTTCGGGATCACAGTATGCCTAACTCTAGGTATTATTCTGATCTTCATGAAAGTCTCCCAGATTCACCTCGCTTGGCTTCCATTTAAAAGTTTGGTTACAAACATCAGTAAATGGTCCTACTCAATTTATTTGTTTCACCCAGTCGCGATTATTTTAACAAAGCAGCTGCCCCTCGCGTCTCATGGGGTTGCTGGCAAGGTCATCGAAAAGATCCTCGCGATCGTGCTCACGATGTTCGTATCATTTTTGATTTATGAATATTTTGAGAAAGTTGCATTGAGAATGAGGCCAGCGCCACTAGATGCATCCGGTTCACCTTCGAAGAATTCTTAAATAGACCATGGCTTTTGTGATCCCTGAATCGAATCCATGCAAGCTGGTGGGAGAACTGACCTGACTGAAGTTAGGTGATCCATTTTTTTGGTAAATATTTCTAACCTATCAGTTTGCAAATTTAGACAGGAATGCGCGTCATCATCTCCAGTAATCTGTATTTTCCGCTGCTGGGCGGGACGGTCACGGTGGCAGACCGCTGGGCGCGCGAGCTGGCGCTACAGGGACACCAAGTGATCATCCTCACCAAAACTCCGGGCGAAGGAGTGCAGACGTATGGCGAGTGGCTAGACCTTGAGCCGCAACTCAGGAGCGGCGCGGTCACGGTGTGCCGGTTTACTGGATTCCTCAACTGCCGACGACTGGTGAAAACGGCGGACCGGGTGGTGATCGTAGAGATGTCGCTGAAATCAATGATGGTGGCACTCGCTGCGCTCAAATGGCCACTGATCACCCATCACACTCACTACAATGCCCACGGTGCTGGCCGGAAACCTTACCGGATCGTGCAATATCTAATGGGTTTGCTGGCTCCTTCCGCCGCCTGTAGCGAAATGATCGCAAGGGGTTGGGGACCGCATGTCGGGGTGATTCCAAACCCTTACGAGCCTGAGGTTTTCCATGATGCCAAAGGCCTGCGCGACATCGATTTCTTGTTTGTCGGACGGCTGGTCTCGGACAAGGGCGCGTTGTTGTTTGTGGAGGCACTGGCTCGGATTGCCCCTGAATTTCTGCGGGTGGCGGGCCACCGGTTGCGATTTGCGATTGCGGGAAACGGCCCCGAGGAAGACGAGATTCGCAGCCGGATTTCCGCAGCGGATTTGGACGAATCCAAGGCATTCTTCGGCTTGTGCGAACCGGCTGAACTGGCGGTGCTCTACAATCGCTCGCGAGCGGTGGTGGTGCCGTCAGTGTGGATCGAGCCCTTCGGCCTGATCGCGCTGGAGGCACTGGCTTGCGGCTGCCAAGTGTTGTGCTCGGATCAAGCGGGGCTGCGGGAGGCCTCGGGAAACATGGGACTTTATTTCAAGACGGCCAGTATGGAAGGCATTGCCCAAGCGATGCTGCGGGTGATGTCCCAATCCGGTGGCGGCGGCGAAATCGACGCCGAGCGGCTCAAGGCTCACCTCGACCGCCATCAAGTCAGAAACTCGGTGCTCTGCGTCTTCGATGCCGGCAAGCGGTGGAAGAATTCCGGTAATCACGACCTCACTGCATGAAATTTCTCTTATCCTCCAAATGAACAGTCCGACTCAACTCGCCGAAAAACGTAAACAAGCATCCGACCTCACCATGGGAGTCAGCTCAAGCTGGATCTATGATGCGGTCTTGAAGGAACTGAAACTCCGGCAAGCGATTGGTAGCTGCCTTGACTATGGTGCCGGAGCGGGTGCTTTGTTGAAATTACTCCATGCTTCCAGACTCTTCGAAAAACTTTACGGGGCGGATCTCATGGCACGGCCAGCGGATCTCGAGCCGTCTATCCACTGGATCCAGCAGGACTTGAACGATGACTTAGAGAGTAATCGTTCCCAGTTTGACGTGCTGGTGTCCTCCGAAGTGATCGAGCATTTAGAAAACCCGCGCGCAGTTTTTAGGGATTTCCACTCCAAGCTCAAGCCAGGCGGCCTCTTGGTCGTGACGACTCCCAACCAGCAATCGATTCGCAGCTTCGTCAGTCTCATCACCATGGGGCATTTCGATCAATTCCGGGATCGTGATTATCCACGGCATATCACGGCCTTGCTGCACAAAGACCTCGAACGGTGCGCCGGCGAGGCGGGCTTCCACGAGGGGCAATTTAGCTATACGGGAAATGGTCTCTTGCCGCTGCCCAAGCTGACGACGACTTGGCAACAAATTTTCACTAGTAAACTGAGTGGGAGGCTATTTAGCGATAACGTGATTTTTTCGTGCATCAAGTCGCCCGAACGTGGTCCGGCAGAGCCTTCAGGAACCTGATGCGGCAGATTCTAGGTAACGAGAAGCGGAGTAACCATCCGAACCACGAATGGACGCTGATGGGGGAAATCTCCGATGATTGTGTCTTCCTAAAAAAGAGAAATAGGGAGAAGATTTTCAACCGCAGATTTCACAGATATACGCACGTTCAGAGGTAAATTGGGAAATTGATGGTGACTACTCTGGTATCACCTTTCGGGTAGGGTCTTAAGATCCACCCACCATCTACCAATCTTCCTTTTCGCGTATTTCGCGCCTTTTTGCGGCTATTCCATTTCTTCCCCCGCGTTAGAGCTATCAAGTCCCACCGCCCCGATTTCCCCCAGATGAAACTGCTAGTCATTGATCCATTCGTAGCGACACGGGCGCCGACGATGCGTTCATGGATTTTGGCATTGCCAAGCTTCCGCGACCTTTTCAGCGAAATCGAGATTTGGGCGACTGAGTGCGATGTGCCGGAAGGAAACGGCGTAATCTGGAAGCGGGTGAAAAAACGCATCCCGGTGACCACGCTGCACATGGTGGACTTCCAGTGGCGGGTGAGCCGGATGATTCGGAAGCATCCGCCCGCTTCTGATACCGTGGTGATGACCACCGGCTGTAACATTCCCCGAGCTGACATCCATTACATGCATTACTGGAACCGGGCGATGCTGGAGGAACAGCGGAAACGGGCAGATGCCTTCCATCTCCAGCCGCACCACCGGCTAGTGGCGAGTCTGGTGGCGAGGACGGAAGCCAAGGTCGCCTGCGATCCTGTGGCAGAGCGCTGGTGGTGGTCGGTCAGCCGCTCGATCTCGGAAAAAATCAAAGCCGACGGGGCAACTGGGCATTTCCGGATCCTACCGAACCCCTACGATTCCGAGCGTTTTCACCCCGAGATTCGCAACCACTGGCGGGCCGAAATGCGGCGATTCTATGGGTTTCATGAGGACGAGGTGGTTTTCGTTTTCTCCTCATTCGGTCACTTCGAGAGAAAAGGGCTGCTGCAGGGGATCGAAGCACTCGCGATCCTGAGGAAAAAGGGCTACCCGGTGCGACTGTTGGTGCTGGGAGGATCGTCCCGCACCATTGAGCGTTTTCGTGTCAGTCTGGGTTCACGCCGTATTTCCAGCGATTTCTGCCACTTCGCGGGTCTCGTTAGCCCGATCGAGCAGCATCTATCCGCAGCGGATGCCTTGTTATTTCCCTCGCATTTCGAAGCCTTCTCACTGGCAGAGATCGAGGCTGGGGCGCTGGGACTTCGGCTCTATCTGACGGCCCACTACGGCAGCGAGATGATCCTGCGTGAGCCGGAAAATGGCCGTCTGCTGCCATGGGAGCCAGCCGGGATGGCGGCGGTGATCGAGGAAGATCTCAAGCTCGACCGGGTAGGACTTGCCCACACCCAGACCGGTGAGGCCGTGACTCTGGATGAATTCTCCCACAAGATCCGGAGCCTGTTCGAGGAGATCATCGCCGCGAAGAAACGTGCGGTACAAGCAACGTAACCCGCGAATGGATGCAGTGAGAATGGCGTGATGGATAGTGAGAAAATAGGTTGTTATTCCGTGTCTATCCGCGTTCATCTGAGGTTAAAAAATTCTTGGAGTAGCAGGATTGCTGCGAGACGCAGCAACCACGTTCTGTGTTTCATCTGACAATCTGAGTTTTACTGATTATTAAGTTCGAAATGATGCACTCTGCTCCACCATCTATTTCCGTCGGTTGGATCCCGGCGCACCCGATTTATGGGGCGATCTCGATGCGCCGCTATTGGCAGGCATTGAGCGAGAGTGTCCGTGAGGATGACCGATTCCAGATCCACTCGGTGATCCAACCGCGTGACATCCAAGCGCCGACTGGATTACTAGGTAGTGCGACGCGCTATTGGCAGCGGCGGTTTTCCTACCCGGCACGTGTCCGCCGCGAGTTCCGGGGGGAGATCGGTCATGTGCTAGATCACAGTTGGGCAGATATGCTTCCGCATTTGCCGACCGGGGCGCTGAAGGTGGTGACGGTGCATGATTTGATTCCACTGCGATTTACGGGAGAACTAACCGCTGCTCAGTCCGCAAGATTCCAAGGTTGGGTTTCCCACATCAGGGACGCGGATGCCGTGATCGCCGATTCCGCCTACACAAAAGGCGAAATCGTCTCACTGCTGGATGTCCCGGAAGAGCGAATCCGAGTGGTGGCATGTGGCGTGGTGATGCCGGGTTCCCGCGAGGCGCTGCCACCGTTGGCTGGCTTGCAGCCAAATCCGGCAGTGCTGACGGTGGGCAGCATCGGCAGCACGATCTCGCGGAAGAATCTGGGGATCCTACCGGAAGCGTTTGCCCGATTTGCCCAAGACTCGGGGAGAAAAGTCCGGCTGGTGCGGGTGGGTGGTCGGCTGCCGGATGCACTGGCAGAAGAACTCCGGGGCATCCTCGGGGCGAATGGACTCATCGAGCTAGGCCACCTCAGCGATGAGGAGGTGGGAGCATTTTACCAAGCGGTGGATGGGGTGCTGGTCCCTTCGCTGTATGAGGGATTCGGGCTGCCCGTTTTGGAGGCACTGGCCCATGGAACACCGGTGATTTGCAGCGATACGACGAGCCTGCCGGAAGTGGGAGGTGACGAGGCGATTTACTTCGATCCGACCTTGCCGGAGGAACTCGCAGCGCGGCTTTCCCAGCTAGCGACTGGCGGCATGAGCGACCGTTGGCGAGAGCAGGCGCTGGCGCGGGCGGCTCGATTTTCTTGGCGGGCTTCACTTGAAGGAATCTATTCCGTGTATGAGGACTGCCTCGCTCGCCGGAATGCGGATTCCTCGTTTCCCCGTCACACTCGCTCATGAAAATCCTCATCACTGGCGGCTCTGGATTTATCGGGACGCATACGGTGGAGCATTTCCTCGCTGCGGGTGCGGAAATCCTCAATTTGGACGTGCAGCCGCCGTTGGACGTGAGCCATACGACGAAATGGCGGCGCGTGGATATTCTGGAGGCGGCGGCGTTGAAGAGCGCGTTCCGGGAATTTCAACCGGATGCGGTGATCCACTTGGCCGCGCGGGCGGAGTGCGATGAGACGACGACGGTGGAGGCCGGCTACCGAATGAATACCGAGGGCACGCAGAACGTGCTCGATGCGATCCGGGAAACCGTGTCGGTGCGGCGGGCGATTATCATTTCCAGTCAGTTCGTGTGTGGGCCAGAACATCCGCCGCAGCATGATGAGGATTTCCACCCGGTGACGGTGTATGGCCAGAGCAAGGTCATCACGGAAGAGCTGACCCGCGCAGCGGGGCTGGACTGCTGCTGGACGCTGGTGCGACCGACGAATATCTGGGGACCGTGGCATCAGCGCTACACGCAAGAATTTTGGCGGGTGGCGGCGAAGGGCTGGTATGTGCATCCCGGCGGCCAACCGGTGACGCGGTGCTACGGCTATGTGGGAAATTTAGTGGCTCACTTGGAGGCGATCTTGCTGGCAGAAAAGCCCAAGGTTCACGGTCAAGTATTCTATCTGAGTGATCCAGCAGGAGATATCTATCACTGGGCAAGTGCCTTCTGCATGGGGCTGCGTGGCCAGCCTGCGCGGCGGGTGCCGCGGCCGCTACTGAGGCTGCTCGGGCTGGGCGGCGACGTCATTTCCAAGCTCACCGGGAAACCATTTCTCATCAATTCCAACCGCGTTCGTAGTATGACCAGCGACTACCTAGTGCCCGGCGCGATTGAGCGGACCATCGCCATACTCGGTCAGCCACGGCACTCGCTAGAAGACGGAGTGCGGCTCACGCTGGATTGGCTGCGGTCTCAAGGCAGGGACTCTAACCCGCCCCAAACGGACGCATGAATCCCCTGCCACGCATCATCGTCGCCGGTCAAATCCCGCCTCCAGTCGGCGGGCAAAATGCGATGATTCTGGAGTTGCTGCGGGAACTCCAAGCGCACCCGCAGGCAAGGGTCGAGCACCTACCATTTTACTTCACCAAAGATACCCAAGCGGCGCGAAAAGGCAGCCTCGGCAAGCTGGTGGAGCTGGCGAGGGTCATCGGGCGGTTAGTGGCATTGCGGCTGCGGGGACCAATCGATCTCGTGGTTTTCCCACCGGGTGGGCCGCAGCGGGTGCCGATTTTCCGGGATTTGTTATTACTGCCATGGGTGCTGCTGGTCAGCCGCGAGACGGTGCTGCATTTCCATGCGGCAGGGATTTCTGATGCGTTAGAAAACGGCGGCTTCCTGCCACGTTGCGCTGCATGGCTCTATGGCCGCTGCCGCCATGCGGTGGTGATGACCCGCTACAATCGTCGCGATCCGGCGGCGTGCCGGATCCGTCAAATCCACGTCGTGCCCCACGTCCTCGCAGATGCCTATTGCGAGCAGGAAATCGCGCGGAATCCGGATCAGATCCGCATCCTAGCGATGGGCCATCTGTGCGAGGACAAGGGCACCCGGCGGTTGATCGAGGCTGTCGGGATGCTGCGTGTGGATCACCCGGAAATCCTCCTCGAACTGGCGGGTGAGCCGCTGGCTCCTTACACCCAGACCGAGCTTGCGGCGGATTTAAAAAAGGCCGGACTCGAAGGCTGCGTGGCGCTCCCCGGAGTCGTGACTGGCGAGGAAAAACGCCGGGTGTTCGGGCGGGCGAGCCTGTTCGCGTTTCCCAGCACCGCGCCGTATGAATCCTTCGGCCTCGTGATGGTGGAGGCGTTGATGTGGGGCTTGCCGATCGTCGCCAGCCAGTGGCGCGGGAATCAAGACGTCATCGGCGGCTCAGATGGCAACCTTTTATTTTCCCCTAGTGACTCGGTGGCTGCCCTTGCGGATGGCTTGCGGGAAATGATCCGGCAGCGGGAAAAATGGCCAGAGCTAGGCAAGCGAAACCGCGAATTATTTCTCAGCGATTACCACCCCAGCGGGCGGCGGCATTCCCTCGCGGATCTACTGGTGGACATCGCCAATCAAACCCCCATCTCAGGCAAAGTGACTCCCACGAGCGACCCTCCGGCCACCGTTTTCACCACCGTGGTGATGGCGACGATGAACCGATCTGGCACGGTGGCCGACTGCGTCCGAGCACTGGCCTTGCAGACGCGGCCACCGGATCGAGTGATCGTGGCGGATAATGTCTCGACGGATGACACGGTCGCGGTGCTGGAAAACTTGGCGGGATTACCCTTTCAGATGACCGTCCACCGGATGGGGTCGAACCGGGGAAATGCCGGTGGCGTCGAGGAAGCGATGGCGCTGGCCTTCGCCGATGGGGCGGACGCGGTGTGGATTCTGGACGACGATTCGTGGCCGCGAAGTGAAGCACTGGAGAAACTGCTGGGTGGAAATTGGTCACCCACGGTGGTGCGCCATGCGATCCAAGTCTGCCCCGGCACCTCCCGGCTGACATGGCCGATGCCGGTGCGCGATGATGCGGAAGGCTGGAAACTCATCTGGTCCACCGACGACATCCCAGCGGGCGACTACCTCCAGACGCGAGCCTCGTGGACCGGAGCACTGATTTCCCGGCAGATTTTCGAAGATGTCGGGCCGGTGAACGGCGAGCTCTTCATCCGCGGCGAAGATGAGGAATACCCATGGCGGATCGAGCAAGCCGGGTATTCCTTCGAGGCCGCCGTCGGCGCGACCATGGATCACCCGGGTCCGCAGAACATGATTCACTGGAAATTTCTCGGCCGCAGCTTGTTCCTTGAGCGCGATCTAGCGGACGCTAAACTTTATTATAAGGTGAGAAACATGGTCTGGCTGAAGCGCAAACAGGCGGGCACTTTCGAAGCTGCACTGATGGCGCTGGCCTACCTCGGCGGTATTTCCCTGCTCGACGGCCTCCAACGACTGCCGCTGCTGTGGCACTCGATCCGTCATGCCTTCCAAGGACGGCTCGGAACGATGAAACCGTGAGGCGAGATTTCACCCGCCGCGTTAGGTTAAAAACGGTGAATCGGCATTGCTACTGCTATCGATTTTAAAGAGTCTCCGGGCGTCCTTTCTCCCCAGAGCTTCCTTTTTTCCTCATGGCCACCAGCCGCAACGACTCTTTCCGAATCCAAGCCTTCCAACTGACCGACGCACTCCTCGTGTGGTTGGCCTTCTGGCTAGGCGGCCAAGCCAGCGACCCGGTGCGGCACCTGCTAGGGCTGCCTGAAATGGATGAGAGCCTCGTCCAGTCGATGAACTGGCTGCTCTACATCGCCGTGCCATTCACCCCGCTGGTGCTTGAGCACTTCGGTTTTTACAATCAGCCGTGCCAGAAATCCAGCTCCCGGGCCATCAGTCACCTCGTCAAGGCCTTGTTTGTCATCAGCGTGGGACTCGCATTGTTTGCGCTATTTGCGAAACAAATGGAGGCACGGCGGCTGGTTTTAGTCCTAGGAATCGCCTGCGTATTTCTACTCATCCTGTGTCGTGACCGCATCACTGCCCGATATTTCAAGCACCAGATGCGGAACGACGCTTATAAAGAGCGCGTCATCATCGCTGGGTCCAATGGCGAAATGGAGGCACTCTACCGCGAGCTAGACCCGGAAATCACTGCGGGCTGGAAGGTGGTGGATTACTTCGACCTGAAAACCCAAGACGTCGAGGAACTCTACCAACGCCTCAAACGCGACTCGGTGTCGCGGGTCGTCTTCGCGGCGAAGGACACCGAGTTTGAGAAAATCGCCCGGGCGGTGGAAGCTTGCGAACTGCAAGGGGTAGAGGCATGGATCGCGGCCTCGTTCATCCGCGCCCAGATCGCCCGACCGGTCTTCGACGCCATCGGTGACAAGCCGATGCTGGTGCTACGGTCCACGCCCGAACTCTCTTGGGAACTGCTGTGCAAGGGCTTCATCGACCGGATCGGTGCCTCACTCATCATCCTGTTCAGCTCGCCGTTATGGATTTTTGCCATGATCGGCATTCGCTTAAAAAGCCCGGGAGCACCGGTGTTTTTCTGCCAAATGCGGGCAGGTCGCTACGGTCAGCCGTTCCGGATGTGGAAATTCCGCACCATGGTGGCCAACGCGGAAAAAATGCTCGATCAAGTCAAGGAGGACCATGGGAATCACATGGAAGGTCCAGTTTTCAAGCTGAAGAACGATCCCCGGATTTTCCCCTTCGGCGCGCTGTTGCGGAAGCTCAGCATCGACGAACTCCCGCAACTGCTCAACGTGATCCTCGGCGATATGAGCCTCGTCGGCCCGCGACCGCTGCCGCTTTACGAGGTCGAGGCCTTTTGCGAGCTAGCCCACCGCCGCCGCCTGAGTGTGAAACCGGGGATCACCTGCGAATGGCAAGCAGGTGGCCGGAATAAGATCACCAGCTTCGAGGAATGGGTGGCGATGGATCTGAAATACATCGATAACTGGTCGCTCTGGCTGGATTTAAAAATCCTGCTGCGGACCATCCCAGCGGTGTTGTTCGGCAAAGGCGCGGCCTGATAAAGCCCACGATATTTTCTCGCCGGGGAAACGTTTGTTCTCAGCCCCATGCCAGTCTTTTCCTCCGTCTTCCTCGTTGTCGCGCTGGTCCTCGGCGTGGTCATCGGCCCCCAGACGCGGCCGTGGACATGGGGTCCGGCGATGCTGGCGTTAGCGATTTCCGTGGCGGCAGCCTTGCCGGGATTTTGGCGTAAGTCCAAGCAGTCTGGGGACTTCGGGATGCACGCGTTCGGGCTACTGGTCGCCGCATGGTTCGCGTGGCGAGCGTGGATTTCCCCGGTGCGGGAGCTGGCCGAGGCAGATCTGATGCTGCTGGCCGGAGTGGTGGGCGCATTCATTAGCATCCGGGAAATCGAGGGCCACCGCCTCGCCGAGCGGATTCTGGTGTGGGGCATCGCGCTGCTGCTGCTGGCAAACGTGGTGGTGATCGCGAAACAAATCGGCGATCCCACGTTTAGCCCACTATTTCGCGCGCGGGCGGATGGTTTCCCCTCAGGATTCTACGCCCACTACAATGAAGCGGCGAATTACCTGATCGCCTCGTCCTTGCTGGTGGCCTCGGCTGCGTTGCTCGGTCCGTATGATCGGGCGACCCGCAGTGTCTGGGGCCTGATCGCCATCGCCGGACTGGCGGCAGTCTATTTCACTCGCTCGCGCGGCGGCATCCTCGGTGCGGCGGTGGGGACTGGCGTATTCGCCTGCGGGGCGTTAGTGATTGGTAAACGTTCGGGTTCGCGGTGGTTTTCGTGGGCCTTGGTGGCGATCCCACTCGTCGGGCTGGCGCTCGCTGCATTTTTGCTGCGAGGCTGGCAGGATTCGCAGGAAATCCGCAAGGCCGGCGCAGGCATCAGCGGGGTGCTGGATAGTAACTACCGCTTGTATTTCCTCGGCCTCGCCTTGTCCTGCATCGGTCTGCATCCACTTTTCGGCGGGGGGAGCCGGAGCTTCAGTTGGGAAAGTTTCCAGTTCTACGACGTCGGGGTGCAGGGCAGCGCCATCAGCCGCAAGGCCCAGCAAGTGCATAATGAGCTGATGCAAGCGGGCACTGACTACGGGCTGATCGGGGCTGGGCTGCTAATCGGTCTGCTCGGCGGCTGGACGCTGATCGCGGTGATTCGCATCCTGTTCGCAGACTCGGCGGAGGGCGATTCCACCGCTGGCGGAGCGTGGCGTCTCGCCGGGCTTGCCGCACTTGCCGGGATGTTCGTGCAATCGTGCTTCAGCTTCGTGTTCCACCTGATGCCCGGGATCTTACTACTGGGGATTTGCCTCGGGAAAATGGCGCGCAGCCCGGCGAGTCGAAACACCGCACCGGCAGGGATTGGCCCGAAAATCCTGCTGTCGTTCGCGGCACTTGCCTGCGTCATTTCGCTGGTGCCGATGGGCTGGCACGGCAGCCGCACCACCCAAATCCTCTGGCCCAGTTATTTCAGCAAGCAGGCCACGACCTCACCCGAGTCCAAGACCGCCGCACTGACCGCCGCCATCGCCATCTGGCCGGTCTCAGAATTCTACGCAGACCGAGCGATGCTGTCTCAAGCCGCAGCCGCGACACCCGCCGGCCGCACGACCGAGGAAACCACCCAGAATGCGATCCGGGACTACCAACAAGCGGGAAATCTCCATTCCTACGACCCCGGCATCCAAGTAAATCTCGCAAATTTACTCAGCCAAAAACGCCGAGATTTCGAGGCAGAAGCCGCCTATGACCGGGCGATCCGGCTCCAAGGAGGAATGGAGCCAGCCTTCCAAGCCCGCTACTTCCTCGCCACCCATCTGCTCCAGAAAGCCCAGCGCCAATTCACCGCAGAAGACCCCTCCCCCGCCCTCACCACGCTGGAGCTGGCCGCCCAACAGATGGAACAATCCGTGAAAAACATGCGCTGGGCCGCCCCCGACATTCACGACGCCAGAGTCGCCGTGCATGAAAACCTCGGTGCCGCCCGCGAGGCAAACGGCGACTACCTCGGCGCGGGCCAAGCCTACGATTTCGCCTCCACCCTCATCGCCGGCTCCAAGGCCCACTACCGCGCTGGACTCCTACTCGGCAAGCAGGCCGATGCCGCCTGGCGCGACCGCCGCCCCGCCGAGGCGCTCCGCGATTTCATCGAAGCGAAACGGCGGATCGGCATGGCAAGTGAACTTCCCGCTAACGTCACTCCCGACCAACGTCTGCAAAACCTAGCCCACCTCGACCGGTCCATCGACTACCTCAAGGGCGCAAAAGTCGAGCCGCTCCCCGCCCTGCGGAAGTGATGGCTCACCCACCATCCCCTTCCCTTGCCATCGCCGCTCGACCGGTCCGAGAGGCATCAAATTGACCAAAAAAGGTCAAACGCCGACCCTTTTTGGGTAAACGTTCACCCTTTTGGGTCAATCGTTTACCCTTGAAAGGTAAGGGTTTACCCCAAAAGGGTCGGTATCACCCTTGCAGGATAAACGTTTACCGAAAAAGGGTAACCATACAACCTTTTTGGGTACACGACCACCCTCAAACCATGGCCATTATCCGAAAAAAGGTCGTTCCTAGCTGGGATTACGGAGACGTTTACAGGATCATCGAGCCGTTTCCCCGAGAAATAAGGTAGGGTTTCCGAGTGGTAGCCGGTGATTGAGCGAAGGACACCACCGGGAAATTTCGCCCCACCATTACGGCTTGATACGATGCGGGTAAAAATGAAACCTGCGCCTCCATGTCCGCAGCCGTTCAACACACCCTCGCTGGTCAAGCCACTCTCGAAGGAACTTCCCTCCACACCGGGCAGAAGGTCACGCTTACGCTCAAACCCGCGCCGGAAGGTCACGGTTTTAAATTCCGCCGGATCGACCTCGCAGACCAGCCGTTCATCAATGCGGACGTGGACAAGGTCCAGACCGTGGAACGCGCGACGACTCTGGCCGAGGGCTCGGTGAAGGTCCACACGGTCGAGCATGTCATTTCCGCCCTGACCGGGATGGGCGTGGACAACGCGCTCATCGAGATGGACGCCAACGAGCCACCGATCGGCGATGGTTCATCCCGGCCGTTTGTGGAAATGATCCGTAAAGTCGGCATCATCCCCCAAAACGCGATCCGCAAGGTCTGGGAAATCCGCGAGCCGATCCACCAGGAAATGGGTGACGGCACGATCATCACCATCGTCCCGAGCAAGAGTTTCAAAGTTTCCGTCACCAACGTCGGCCCGGACGGACGGTTCACCCAGTATTTCTCCAGCGAGGTCACGCCGGAGCTTTATGAGAAGGAAATCTGCGCCGCGCGGACGTTTGTGTATTACGAGGACGTCAAGCCCCTGCTCGAAAAAGGCCTGATCAAGGGCGGCTCGCTCGAAAGCGCGGTGGTGATCCGTGGCAACGAAATCATGTCGAAGGAAGCGTTGCGCTATCACAACGAGTTCGCCCGGCACAAGGCGCTCGACCTCATCGGCGACTTGATGCTCTCCGGCGTCCGCATCCTCGGCCACGTCATCGCGGTGAAACCCGGCCACGGCCCGAACACCAAAATGGCCGCCAAGATGAAGGCGGAATACAACCGGATGCGCTCGATGGTCCCGGCAGACGTGATGCTGCCAGACGGCGAAAGCGTGCTGGATATCAACGAGGTATTGAAAATTTTACCCCACCGCTACCCGTTCCTGATGGTGGACCGCATCGTCAGCTTCGAAGGCGATAACCGCTGCACCGCGATCAAGAATGTAACGATCAACGAGCCGTATTTCGCCGGCCATTTCCCCGGCCACCCGATCATGCCCGGCGTGCTGCAGCTCGAAGCGATGGCCCAAGTTTCCTCGGTGCTGATGCTGCGCAAGCCCGAGAACACCGGGAAAATCGGCTACTTCATGAGCGCGGACAAAGTCAAATGGCGCCGCCCAGTGCTCCCCGGCGATACCATTTTCATCGAAACCGAAATCCTCAGAATGCGCGGCTCGATCGGCCAAACTCGCGCCCGCTGCCTCGTCAATGGCGAGGTCGTCTCCGAGGCAGAACTCAAGTTCGCACTGATGGACCGGTGAAGAAGTTGATGGTGGATCGTTGATTGTTGATAGCGAAGAGAAGAGTGGATTAAGCCGCTTCTCACACGCATCACTTCCTCTCTCACCCGCAACTCTTCTTCTTCCCTCTTACTATCAACTATCCACTCTCAACCATCAACTTTCCCAATGTCCGAACGCAAGACTCTCGACGAACGCGCCCAAATGACCGACCTCGAACGGGTCCGCCACTCTTCCGCCCATGTCATGGCCACTGCCATTTTACGGATCTGGCCGGACGCGCAGTTCGCCTACGGCCCGCCGGTTGAAAACGGTTTCTACTACGACTTCGAGATGAAGCACCGGATCACGCCGGACGATTTCGAGAAGATCGAGACGGAGATGAAGAAGATCTCGAAGGAAAATCAGAAGTTCGAATATAAAGCGATTTCCCGCGAGGAGGCCAAGGCGATGGCGGAAAGCGGTCGTCTCGGCGGACTGACTGAGCGGCCCGGGAATCCCTCGCGGTTCAAGCTCGACCTGATCGATAAGATCCCGGTCGGTGAGCAAATTTCGTGTTTCCAGAATGGGGATTTCATCGACCTCTGCGCCGGTCCACACGTCGGCTACACCTCCAAGTGCAAGAACGTGAAGCTGATGTCGGTCTCCGCTTCATTCTATTTAGGAGACGAATCCAAGGGCAGCCTGCAGCGGCTTTACGGCACGGCGTTTGAAAACAAGGAAGAGCTGGAAACGCATTTGAACCGCTTGGAGGAGGCAAAAAAGCGCGACCACCGGCGGCTGGGTAGGGAAATGGGGCTTTTCCACATCGATGAAATGGTCGGTCAGGGGCTGGTTCTTTGGAAGCCGAAGGGCGCGCTCGTCCGCCGCTCGTTGCAGGAATTCATCACCGCAGAACTCGATAAACAGGGCTACTCGCAAGTCTTCACTCCGCACATCGGCAAGCTGGATCTCTACCGGACGTCCGGCCATTTCCCGTTTTACCAAGACAGCCAGTATCCCGCCATCGCCGAGCGCGACGTCTTGGAAAAACTCGCCGATGAAGACGCGACCTGCGCCACGCTGATCAACGGTCTCTCGGACGGCACCTATGAGGGCTACCTGCTCAAGCCGATGAACTGCCCGCACCACATCAAAATTTACGCGAGCGATCACCATTCTTACCGCGATCTTCCAGTGCGGCTGGCAGAGTTCGGCACCGTTTACCGCTGGGAACAGTCCGGCGAACTCGGCGGCATGACCCGCGTCCGTGGCTTCACCCAAGACGACGCCCACCTTTTCTGCACCCCAGACCAAGTCGCGGAAGAAGTCACCGGCTGTCTCGAACTCGTCAAAAAAGTCCTGAAAACACTGGGGATGAACGATTACCGGGTCCGCCTTTCGCTGCGCGATCCGGATTCGGATAAATACGTCGGCTCGCCGGAAAACTGGGACAAGGCAGAGGCCGCACTGCGCCAAGCCGTGCAAACTCTCGGCGTCGATTACACCGAAGAAATCGGTGAAGCCGCGTTCTACGGACCGAAGATCGACTTCGTGGTGAAGGACGTGATCGGCCGGGATTGGCAACTCGGCACCGTGCAAGTGGACTACAATTTGCCAGTCCGTTTCGGGCTGACCTACGTCGGTGCAGACAATGCTCAACACGTCCCCGTGATGATCCACCGCGCGCCGTTCGGTTCGCTGGAGCGCTTCACCGGGCTGCTCATCGAGCATTTCGAGGGGAAATTCCCGACTTGGCTGGCTCCCGAACAAGTCCGCGTCATCCCCATTTCCGAGAAGACCATGGAAGCGTCAGAGGCTGCGACTGCGAAACTCGCCGACGCCGGAATCCGTGTCACCATCGACCGCACACCAGATAAAGTGGGCGCGAAAATCCGGCTCGCCCGGCTCGACCGCGTGCCTTACATGATCGTCCTCGGCCAAAAAGAAGTGGAAGAAGGCACCGTCTCGATCCGCCGCCGCGATTCGGAAGAACTTACGACGATGTCCTTAGAAGATTTCATCGCCCAAGTGAAATCCGAAATAACCGAACGGAGCCTTTGATTCCCAAGAAAAATCAAGCTTGCCGAAATCCTGACTCTTCCGTATTCACTCGCGGCAGACGTTTAGAGATTACTGGAACCCTCAGGTGAAAGTAGCTCCAAACGCCAAGTTTCCGGCAACCGCCGCTCAATGATTTTTTTGGAACGATACCTAATGAACCTCAACGCCGATCTGACCGATCGGCGCATCTACGCTGTTTCCGATCTATGATCCGGCGTTGGTTCCATCGTTCAGCATCCCTCTTCGCACCGAAATCGTGTGACGGCCTTGGCCGACTACACAGCGGCGCGTCGCCCCTAACCACTGGAGGACAAAGCCATCGCTAAGCCACAAAGAGACCCAAATAGGGGTCGTTACCGCGACATGACGCGGATCAACGACCGCATCCGTGCCCCGAAAGTTCGTGTCGTTCTCGCCAATGGCGAGCAACTCGGCGTGATGAGTTCCCGCGAGGCGCTTGCCAAAGCCCAGTCGCTCGGACTCGACCTCGTCGAGATTGCCGGCCAAGTGGACCCGCCGGTCTGCAAGATCGTCGATTACGGGAAATACAAATACGAGCAGGCCAAGCTGAAGAAGCAGAAGTCGAAAAGCGCCACCCGCATGAAGGAAGTAAAATTCCGCGTCGGCACCGGGGCTCACGACTACAACATCAAGCTCGGTCGCGCCGAAGGATTCCTCGAAGGAAATCACAAGTGCCGCTTCGTCTTGCAGTTCCGCGGTCGTGAAAATGCTCACAAGGACCTCGGCTTCGTCGTCTTGAACCGCATCATTGAGGACCTCAAAACCATGGCCCAAGTGGACCAAGCACCGCGCCTGAACGGTCGCGCCGTGGCGATGATCCTTTCCCCGCTGCCCGCGCACCAGCGCAAGCGCAAGTTCCACCTCTTCCACGGTGAATTGATGGAGGAAGACGACTTCGAGGACGAGGAAGGCCAAGAAGAGGAAGTCCCGGATGATGATTTCGTCCCGGACGAAGTCGCCGACGAGGCCGCTCCTTCCGAAGCACCCGCAGCCGCAGAAGTGGCAGAGGAAGAAGCTTCAAAAGCTTAAATTCAAACGGATTGTGGCGGCGGACTGAGTTCTGCCGCCACTTTTTTATGCTCTACTTATTCGATATCGACGGCACGCTGGTGGACACGGGTGGTGCAGGAATGGCGGCCCTCAACGAAGCGACTCGCAAAATTTTCGGTAGCGATGGACCTGCGCTCGACCTTGCAGGGGCCACCGATCTCGGAATCGTCGCCAAGATCCACGCACATTTCGAAATCGAACCGACTCGCGAGCGGATCGACACGTATTTCGAGGTTTATGAGGGGCGACTCGAATGGAACCTCACGAACGGCGGCTTCCCGGGCCGCGTCTATCCCGGCGTGGCGGAATTGCTCGCCGCCCTCTCGACTCGCCCTGACGCCACGCTCGGGCTCCTCACTGGAAATACAGCGGGCGGCGCAGCAGCGAAAGTGCGCCACTTCGGGCTCGCAAATCATTTCGCTTTCGGCGCTTACGGCTGTGATCATGCGGACAGAAATCGTCTCGGGCCGATCGCTTTAGAACGAGCCGCCGTCCACGCGGGGAAGAATTTCTCCGCTGCAGAGACTTGGGTCATCGGGGATACGCCGAAGGATATCGCCTGCGCTCATGCCATCGGTGCCCGCTGTCTCGCCGTGGCGACTGGCTATTTCTCTGCTGCAGAGCTCGATGCTCACGGCGCAGACTTGGTCGTGGAGTCGCTGGATTTGGCGGTTGGGTTGATCTGAGGGAAATTTCCCATCGCATTCGTATTAGCTCCACCTAGTTTCGGCGGTCATGAGTTCTTGCTTGGAAAACCCCAATCGTGACCATTGGCTAGCGAAGGCTCGACGAGTCGCCCACACCGTGAACTTCGCGTGGTGGCTGGAAACGCTCTCCGCTCCCCTGCTCGTCACGGCCATGATCGGAGCAGCGGGCTTACTGGTAGTGCGGCGGGAGTGTTCCCAGCTCGCGCCATGGATCCCGGCAGCCATCATCGGCACCGTCGTGCTGCTGCTGGCGCTTGGCTGCTGGGCGTGGGCGGCGAGGAGATTTGAAAAACCTGACCAATCGCTGGTGAGAATCGAGGCGGCGATGCAGTTAAAAAACTCGCTCTCTGCGGCGCAGGCAGGTGTTTCCCCGTGGCCGACTCCATTGGGAAAAATCGATGCCGGACTCGCTTGGCAATGGCCACGTTTATGGGTGCCGCTGCTCGGCGCAATCACGTTGCTAGCCGCTGGACTTTGGCTTCCGGTGACCGCTAGCAGCACCGATGTCTCCCATGCACCCGACCAACCCCAAGCATGGAAACAACTGGATTCCGAACTCGATCACCTGACGAAAGTGCAAGTCGTCGATGAAAAATACCTCGAAGAAACCCGCAAGCGGCTCGAGGAGCTGAAATCTCAAAACGAGGAGCAGTGGTTCAGCCACGCGTCTTTAGAAGCGACTGATTCCTTAAAAAAATCCCACCGTGCCGAGACAGCACGGGTAGAACAAGAGCTAGGCCGGGCAGAAAAAACGCTCGAGAGTCTCAGGACAACCACCAATCAGGCCGAACAAAATCGCCTGATGGAAGAATTCGATCAAGCACTCCAAGGTCTCCAAAACGGCGCGCTGAAACCCAACCCCGCGCTACTCGAACAGATGAAGCAACTCAGCTCGAAGGAGATGAAAAATCTCACTCCCGAGCAGGTCGAACAGCTTCGCGAAAATTTGAAAAAAACCTCCGAAGCCATGAAGGACGGTCAAGAAAACGGCAAAGGTGAAGGTGAGTCAGATCAACTGCTGGCAGGCGAGGGAGAGGATGGAAATGGCGGCGTGGATCGTGGCCCCGGCCACTCCCCCGGCGTGCTGGGAAAGGAAAAGGAATCCATGGAAATCGGCGAACTCACCGGACTTGAAGCGAAGGACTTAACGCAAGCGACACCCGGCGACCTCCTCGAATTCCAAGAGGGCGAGCACGACGTGGACGACAGACCCTCCCAAATCACAGGCGGCGGCAACACCGATGCCACTGGCAAAGGCGGCGACCGCGTCTGGAAAGACGCCCTAGATCCGACAGAACAACGGACGCTCAAGCGCTTTTTCGAATGAAGAGTCCCAAGTCAAACGGGTGGTTAGACTAAGCTTAGATCCATCGTTCGCGTATTTCCCCTTCCACGTCTGCTGTTCATCACCCCAAGGAGTGGTGGGCTCCAATCCGCCATGACCATGAAAAGCCAATGATCCGGTGCATTTACTCACCCCATTTTCATCTCATGGACAGGCAATTCGGAGATCGCCTCTCCTTGTGAAGAGCCTTTGCTACTGCCGCAACACTCGCCGTGCGGCATCAAGCCGATCCACAAATCCGCCAGCGCGGTAGCCACTTGCCTTGGTATGATTCGCAAGACATCCCAATCCCCGCACCATGCCATACCCACGCGGCCAACCAATAGCGGCGGCAGATACTACCATCAGAAATTTTTGGGGTAATCTCAAATTTGTGTTGCCCGCAAACTCTTGAGGCAGTGGCGTCAATTAGCTTGATAGATTTTCCGATCATTAAACTTCACCACCCATCCTCTAATTCGACGGCTGATCGGGCCGGCTGGGTGAGATCATGCCGATCGCGTAGCGGCACACGTTTTGCGGGAGGCGTTATGGGTGACGAGGTAAGGATCAAACCCGAAAGCTTGGCCGCTGAATTTGACAATTGACGGACGCTTTCCTTGTTCGTGCGGAATAAAATTCGAGAACAACAATTTGAATACTCGCGAAGAATTCCTTCTGCCAAGTGGAGACCTTGATCGGCGTCGGCATCACTCTAACGATCAACCGATGAACCAACACCCCGCAGCCTTCGAACCTCAGTTCGCTTGGGATTTGCACCGCTTGCAAACGCCCATTTTTCAGCAGTACCGTTACCTCCGCTGATAGATGTTCGCGGAGAAAGGTGAGGTATGGATATCTTTAGGCTGCTACCTGAGGTTCAATCTTCCTCAAACTTGCGAGTGATCAGGTCGCCAATCGCTTCCAGTGCGGCATCGGCATCGATTCCATCGGCACTGACTGAGATGACCGAGCCATGACCGGCGGCAAGCATCATGAGTCCCATGATGCTCTTACCATCCACTTCCTCGCCGTCCTTTTCCACGAAGACGTCTGCTTGAAAGCGATTGGCCGTTTTGACGAATTGCGCTGCAGGACGGGCGTGAATGCCGAGCTTGTTGAGAATGGTGAAATCTTTTTTGGCCATGAGTAGCGGCTTACGCCGGGGGCAATGTAGAAACTGAAACCAACCGCTCCAAGGTAAAAGTTCGGTAAGAATTCCCCTTCACCACGACCGCTGAAAAAGCAAAAACCGACCCGTTTTCACGGGCCGGTTCTTGGGATAAATTCGATTAGGAAACGGATCAGCGAAGCAAATTGATCGCCCGTGATTGCTTGATCGCGTTGTTGATTTTGCGATGCAGCTTGGCGGAAACTCCAGTCACGCGGCGCGGAAGGATCTTTCCGGTTTCGGTGGTGAACTTGGTGAGAAGCTCAGGATTGGTGGCGACGACTTGATCGGCAGGGATATCATGACGGCGGCGCGTCATCTTGCGGTTCGCCTTGCGGAAATTGATGCGGCGCTGGATTGTTTTAGGCTCGGACATGGGAGTGAAGGCGCGTGTTAGCGGAGTTCGCGGTGAAGGGTGCGGCGCTTGAGGAAGTGATTGAATTTCACTTTTTCCAAACGGCCTGGCGTGCGGAGGCTCTTCTTGTTACGCGTGGTGACGTAGCGTGAAGTCGGCTTGCCCTCAGCTTTCGCTTCGGTGCATTCTAGAATGATAATCTCGCGTGGCATGGCTTTGAGGGCGGGAGGATGGTTTAATCGTCGTCTTCGTCAAGAGAAACTGTTTCGGATTCATCATCATCGACATATTTCCCTCCACTGAAGCCGACTTCGTTAGACGGGCGGAAGCGCCGGTTCCCATATTCCTTCTCCCACTGGGCTTGGCACTCGACGGTCAATCGGGCGAATGGAATGGCTTCGAGGCGGGCTTGGGGGATTTTCCGGACGGACATTTCACAGATCCCGTATGAGCCTGACTGGATGCGGCGGAGGGCTTGCTCGATCTCATAAAGCGCATCTTGCTCCTTCGCGAGGACGGAGAGGGCGAAATCCCGGTCGTAGGCATCGCTGCCGGCATCCCCTTGGTGTTGGCCACTACCGGAAGCTTCCGAGCCCTCGGGAGCATTACGAATCGTGTCGCGAGCCATACCAGATACCGCATCGACGAGGTCGTCGCGTAGATCCAACAGGCGCTGGCGTTGTTTTTGGACGAAGGCAGGGCTGTGTGTGCCGTTACTGCCAGGAGCGACGGGATCGCCGGCAGGTGAAGGCGCAGCCTTGGGCGGAACAAATGGTGGCTTGATCGGCGCGGGAGGCGCGGGGAAATCCACTACCGAGGAGCGCGACTTCACTGGAGTCGGCTTTTTCACGGGAGCGGCTTTCACTGGAGTCTGGGCCTTGGGGGTTTCGGCAGCGACGACCTTGGCCACCGTCTCCTCGGATTTCACGGGCGGTTTAGCCTTCTTCACTGGAGTCTCAGCAATTGCCTTCTTGAGCGGTGGGGCCTTCTTCGCCGGAGCCGGAGCTTTGGCCGGAGCCACCGTTTTTTCCGCTTTGGCGGCGGGCGTTTTCTTCACGACCACAGGCTTCGAGGGTTCCGCGGCGGGTTTTGATTTTTCCTTGTCAGGAGCAGGTTTGGAGGTGGTTTTCTTCGCGGCCATGGCGTCGAGCTGGAAATGCGGGTGATAAAAATTCGTCACAAAGTCCCGGAACGAAATCCCGGCGGCGTAAGGAGCGCGGTGGGTTAGCCCGCGATCCACGGTCTATCAAGCGGAAAATTCATGCCGTGCTAAATAAGTGATTCGCACCTTTTCCGCAGCAGGCTTGAAATGCCTGAATCGGCTCCTAGGATGCGGCCCCGCTATGCAGCTCAGCGCCATCGTCGAAGCCCTCCTCATCGCCTCTCAAAATCCCCTGTCCTCGGAGGAAATTGCTCGGCTGGTGCGTGCCCGTGTCGCCGAGGCTGAGGACGTGAGGCTTCGCGAAACAGAGGAGGGAAAGCCGGCACCCGTCCTGCCAGACTGGCTGCTCTCGCTGACCGCCACACCCGCAGATCAAGTGGCCGACGCCATCGGCGAGCTGAATGCCTTTTACCAAGAGAATAGCCGTGCCTTCACCATCATCGAGCGCCCAAAAGGCTGGAAACTCTACACCCGGCTGGAGTATGGCGAGTTCGTCCGCCAGCTTTTCCCCGGCCGTAAACCGGAACGAATGAGCGGCCCGGCGATGGAAACGCTGGCGATCATCGCCTACCGCCAGCCGATTACCAAAGCCGCCATCGAGGCCGTCCGCGGAGTCGCTTGCGATGGGATGATCCAGAAACTCTTGGATCGCAACCTGATCCGCATCGGTGGCCGTGCAGAACTTCCGGGACGCCCGCTGCTTTACGAAACAACCGACCTGTTTTTCGAGCACTTTGGCATCCGCTCCATTGATGATCTCCCAAACGCCTCGGAACTCCGCAAAGTGAAGCTGCCAGAGCCGCAATCCGCTCCTACCCCAGCCGCCGATCCAGAACAACAACTCGCCCTCGGCGCTATGGGTAGCCCCGCCGCCGCTGCCGGTGATGCCTCTTCAAACGACGCCTAATTTCCCTTTCCCTACTCCGTGAATCTCGACGACATCCGCAACCACATCGACACGATCGACCGCGATCTACTCGATCTACTCTCCCGCCGTGCAGACTTAGTCCACGAGGTCGGTTTGGTAAAAAAACGCGATGGCTTGCAAATTTATGCCCCAGAGCGCGAGGAGGCGCTGCTCCGACGACTGGTCGAGATGAACCAAGGCCGCCTGCCGGAGAAATCCATCCGCGCGATTTATCGAGAAATCATGTCCGCCGCGCTAGCGCTAGAAGACGATCTCACCATCGCCTACCTCGGGCCGGAAGGGACGTGGACCCACCAAGCGGCGATCAAGAAATTCGGCCACTCGGTGAACTACTCCGCACAGCCAAATTTCTCCGATGTCTTCGATCAAGTCGCCCGCCGCACCGCCAGCTACGGCGTCGTGCCGATCGAGAACTCCACGGAAGGTGCTGTCTCACACACTCTCGATCTATTCGTAGATTCGCCGCTGCACATCTGTGCGCAGATCCTGCTGCGGATCGAAAACGGGCTGATGGCGGCCATCCCTCGCGAGGAAATCAAGACGCTCTACTCACACCCACAAGTCTTCGGCCAGTGCCGGAGCTGGATTTTAAAAAATTTCCCTCAGGCGGATCTGGTCGAAGTTTCCTCCACCACCAAGGCCGCGCAAATCGCTAAGGATCAAGCCGCGCAAGGAGCCGCTGCACTCGGCGGCCCGCTGGCGGCGGAAATGTATGGCCTCACGCTGCTGGAAGAATCCATCCAAGATCGTGCGACCAACACCACTCGCTTCCTCGTCATCGGTGAGAAAACCTGCCCGCCGACGGGAAATGACCGCACCTCGATCCTTTTCGCCATCCACGACCGCCCCGGTTCGCTCGTCAACGCGCTCCAAGCTTTCGACCAATTTCACATCAACCTGTCGAAAATCGAGTCCCGCCCGTCGAAGCGGAAAGATTGGGAGTATATCTTCTACGTCGATCTGTCCGGCCACTGCGACGATCCGAAAATTTCCGAGGCTCTAGAGGAACTCGGAAAACACTGCTCTCTGGTCAAACTCCTCGGCTCCTATCCCGATGCGGGCGAATAATTTCCACTCGTTTCAGCCGACTGGAAATTCGATGCAATGGATGCTGGCGTAATTCATTGAGCGGTGTTTAGGGTTGCGCCGCATGAATGGAACAGTGGAATTGATCATCGACGGCAAGACTCTTGAGTTACCCACACTCGTCGGAACCGAGAACGAGCCGGGGATCGACATCGGCAGCTTACGGGCGAAAACCGGCTACATCACCCTCGATCCGGGTTATGGAAATTCCGGGGCTTGCAAGAGCGCAATCACTTTCATCGACGGGGAAAAGGGCATCCTCCAATACCGCGGCTACGACATCGCCGAGCTCGCCAAGAGGAGCACCTTCGTCGAGACCGCTTACCTTCTGATCTACGGAAACCTCCCCACCGTCAGCGAGCTGGCTGGTTTTTCCGCTCTGCTGACGGAAAACCAAATGCTGCACCAAGACATGTTGCAGCACTTCGACGCCTTTCCGCCGCAGGCTCACCCGATGTCGATCCTCTCGGCGATGATCCACGCCTCCTCCGCCTATCCGTCCTCGAAAACCCATGGCAAGTCGCTCCAGGAAGCCTTCCCGATCCATGCCGCACGGCTCATTTCCCAGACCCGGACCATTGCCACCTGTTCCTATCGCAAGGCCGCCGGACTGCCACCGAGCTACCCAAAAAGCCATTTAAAATACACCGAGAACTTCCTCCACATGATGTTCTCGCTGCCCGGTGAGGATTACGAAATGAACCCAGAAGTCGTCCGCGCACTCGATCTCATTTTCCTGCTCCACGCCGACCACGAGCAAAATTGCTCCACCTCCACCGTTCGGATGGTCGCCTCCAGTCAGGCGAACGTTTTCGCCTCAGCCTCCGCTGGCGTCTGCGCCCTTTGGGGTCCGCTCCACGGCGGTGCGAACCAAGCCGTCCTCGAAATGCTCGAGGAAATCCACAAGGATGGCGACGATGGCTCGAAATTCCTCGAACAAGTCAAAAACAAGGTCGGGAACCGCCGCCTGATGGGCTTCGGTCACCGGGTTTATAAAAGCTTCGATCCCCGCGCCGTCATCATCAAGGAACAGTGCGACAAGGTCCTCGCCCAGCTCCACGTCTCGGATCCGCTGCTCGACATCGCCAAGAAGCTTGAGGAAGTCGCGCTCCATGATGAGTATTTCGTATCGCGAAAACTCTATCCAAACGTCGATTTTTACAGCGGCATCATCATGCGAGCCATCGGCATCCCGATGAATATGTTCACCGTGCTCTTCGCCATCGGCCGGATGCCAGGCTGGGTCGCAAATTACAAGGAAGTCATGGATGATCCAGACAGCCGTATTTCCCGCC
>JAYUHS010000077.1:0-14575 GCA_043766715.1 Luteolibacter sp. | reverse complement strand
CCAGTTTTGACAAGCTCGCCGCAGAAGCAACCCATGCCGGCATCACCCTCGACCCTACCCCAGTGGAGGATGGCAAGCGCGGTGCCAAGCGTGAGCGGCAACGTAAAAATACCGGAGCAGATGTCGGGCATTTCATCACTGGATACATCGCCTTCACCAAGGAAATGGAGACTCCGGAGAAAGAAGGTGGCCCGACCATCGAGGCCATGCGGGAGAAGGGGCTAAAGATCACGGACAGCTTGATGTCACTGAATGTCACTCAGTTGAAACAACTCGTCGCCGAAGTCCGGGCGAACCCAAATCTCAAGCAAGATTCCAAGCGGCAACTCATCGAAATCTCGATCACAGCTCTTGCCAAAGATCAGCCGCAGGCCGCGCTGGTGCTTTTTACCGAGTCAGCGGACCTTCTGAAAGAAAGCAGGTCAGCTCAACACGCCTCTTCCACCGCACTTGCGAACTATGCCAAGCAAGACCCAGCAGCAGCCCTCGAATGGGTGCGTGCCAACGCTGCGAAATTCCCCGATTTCGTCAATGACGACGCCAAACGCGGGCTGATTTCCGGCGCGGCGGTGAATGATCCTAGGCTCGCCTTCCAGCTCATCGGCGAGCTCGGACTCAAGGACGATGACAACACTCTCCGCCAGATCACCGCTGCCGCGAAAACTCCGGAAGAGCGCACCGCCACCCTCGCCGCCCTGCGGGAACACCTTGCCACACTACCCGAGGGCGAAGTGCGGGATAAGGCATCCGCAAGCGTCCTCCAGTCCCTCACGCAAAATGCTGCGAGAGAAGGCTTCGAGACGGGTAGCAAGTGGATCGAAAGCGCCGGGCTGAACGCGGAGCAGCTGATGGAGATTTGGGCTTCTACCTTCAGCCTCAAACTCGAAGAGAGTGGTAAATGGGTCGAGTGGCTCGGTGCTAAGGAGCCCGGAAAAAAGTCTAATGACGGCATCGGCGACATCGTCCGTCACTGGACGGAAAAAGACTATCAGGCCGCAGGGAAATGGCTGGCAGCGACGCCCGCTGGTCCTACCAAAACCATTTCCATCCGCAGTTATGCCGAGGCGGTTGCCAGCTACGAACCCGAAAACGCCGCGCAATGGGCGCTGACCCTACCGCCCGGCCAGGACCGCGATGAGACACTTGTGACCATCTATCAAAAATGGCCCGCGAACGACGAGGCGGCTAAGGAGGCGTTCAAGAAATTACATGGGATCAATTGATCGCCTGAGGCTCTGGAGCTTACACCCTTGACAGGCTTTGGCGGAATTTGATCGATGGCGGATCTTGAAAGGTAAATTCTTCATCCTGCCAGTCGTCGCGCTGATTCTGGTCGCCGGTTGGATCGGCAGTGGGCGCCGTTCCATTTCGCTGCTGGAGGAAAAAAGCGCCCTCCTGAAACAGGCCCTCGCCGCCCGGGCCTCCAGCGTGGGAGCGGATGCGGCAGTTCCAAAAGCGGCGGATCCGCTCGGGAAGGAAAAGGAACCCATCGATTGGAAGAAAATACCCGCCCAGATGGAGGAAATCCGAGCAAATTCCGACATGGGCGACTTTGCGTCTTACATGC
Organism: Luteolibacter sp.; assembly: GCA_043766715.1. Lineage (GTDB taxonomy): Bacteria > Verrucomicrobiota > Verrucomicrobiia > Verrucomicrobiales > Akkermansiaceae > Luteolibacter. The sequence continues at coordinate 13,008 of JAYUHS010000077.1, read as the reverse complement.
GCTTTAACAAAAAGTTTACCGCGCTGTCCAAGGAAGAACTCATTTCCGCACTGGAGGAGAGCGCCACTCTCGATCTGCCTGACGAATCGCTGCGACTTCTCCAGCAAATGCTACTCAGGCCGCTGTGCGATAAGGACCCTGAGGATGCGCTAAAACGCTATTTTGGCCGGATAGATGACCAAGGTGAGAGTTTGAACGGGGTGCTTTCCGGCGCGATGAAAAACTGGGCGGGTAAAGATCTAGCAGCTGCGACCGCGTGGTTCGACCAGCAGATCGCCGCCGGGAAGTTCGATGCCAAGTCACTCGACGGCGAGAACTACACGCGGATTCAGTTTGAGGGCCAATTGTTCGAGGCCTTGTTTCCGACCGACCTTGCAGCCGCTGCTAGCCGATTAAAATCCATCCCTGAAGACCACCGTGCCAAATCTCTGCAAAATGGCGGAAGCTCCATCGAAGACAAAGACCAGCTCGCATATGCCAATCTGATCCGCACCGTGCTGCCAGCAAAAGATCAGGCCGAGATGTTCACAGATCACATCACCTACAGGTTAGACGGAGGGGGACCCAACGAGATCACCGAGTATTTGGATCGCATCAAAGCCACCTCCGCTGAACGCGCCATCTGCGTCGAGCATGTGGTAAAGTCTAAAATCGAGGACCTTTCGCGGAACAGAAAAGTGACTCGTGAGGATCTGGACGCCATGCGTGAGTGGACAACTAGCCAAGCCCCAGGAACGACCGATAAAGTGACCGGTGTCGCGCTTGCGAACTCTACTCAAGGCACTCAAAAGCTGGAGTTTTCCGAAGCGGCTGCCCTCGCCACTCAATATCACGAGGCCAGCGGTAATGACGATGTGCTCACCGGTTTCCTTATGGCTTACAACCCGAACAGGGGCTCCACAGAAGAGGCTCGAGTCCTTGCCCAGAAGATTTCCGACGTGAAAAAGCGCGAAGAAATCCTCACCCGATTCAAATAACCCGCTGCCGGATCATGAAAATTCCCATCGCTCTCTCACTACTCATCCTTGGCATCGGCGCGGTGCTCGGCTGGCAAGATCACCAGCGGTATGCGACCGTCCACGCGAGCTATGACAAGCTCGCTGCGGAAGCCGCTAAGGTCGGCATCGTCCTCAACGCTGCTCATGAAACCGACGCCTTACGCGTCACCAAGCGTGAGCGTCTGCACGAGGACAATGAAGTGGATGGCAATAACGCCACCGCCCAACTCATCAGTTTCGCCAAGGAATTGAAAGCCAACGAGCAGAAAGGTGGCCCACCCGACAAGGCGCTGGACGAGAAGATCACGAAGTTTCTGGGCCGCATGATGGCACTGGATCCCGCACAGTTGAAAATCATCTTCGCTGAGATCCACGCGAACCCTGAGCTTGAGAATAAGGCCCTGAAAGATCTCGTCGCCTTTTCGGTCATGACGCTCGCCAGTGATCACCCGCAGACCGCGTTGATGTTGTTCACAGAATCCCCAGATTTTCTGAAGGCTAGCGGCATTTTGAGCAATCAAATCATCTCCACCTCACTTGCGAAGTGGGCCGAGGACGATGCCGCAGCAGCACTCAAATGGGTGCATACGAACGTGGAAAAATTTCCTAATCTCGTGGACGGCAGAGCCATCCACGGAATGATTTCCGGCGCGGCGATAACTGATCCAAAACTCGCCTTCAAACTCATCGCAGAGTCTGGAATCCAGGACAGTTCCTCCGCCATCCGTGACATCTTGGGTGCTCCGAAAACCTCAGAGCAGCGCACCGCCACTCTCGCCGCCCTTCTTGCCCATCTTGCCACGCTCCCCGAGGGCGAGATGCGGGATAAAGCGTCCGGGACAGCTTTCTGTTTCTTAGGGGGAAATGCTGTGGAGGAGGGCTTCGAGGCGGGCAGCAAGTGGTTCGAAAACGCGGCACTGACCTCGGAACAGCTAGCGGAGGCTTGTGCATTCCCCTACGGCATCAACCGTGAAGAAAGTGGCCAATGGATCGAGTGGATCGGTGCCAAATTACCTGTGGAAAAATCCAGGGACAGAATCGGCCAAATGGTCCGTAAGTGGACGGAAGATGACTATCAGGCCGCCGGGAAATGGCTGGCAGCGACTCCCGCCTGTCCCACCAAAGACATCTCCATCCGCTCTTATGCAGAGGCGGTTGCCAAGTATGAACCTGAAACCGCCGCGCAATGGGCGCTGACCCTGCCGCCCGGCCAAGACCGCGAGGAGACACTCAAGCGCATCTATGAGAAGTGGCCGGAGAACGACGATGCCGCCAAGCAGGCCTTCAGGAAATTACACGGGATCCAATAATCCTAACAGCCGCCGAGCCGTTCGCGCAGCTCGGCAGTCCAGAGGGTGGTGACGATTTGCTCCTGTGCCGCTTCCATGGCGGCGCGTTCTGTGGGGTGAGCGTCTTCATGACCAGCCAGATGCAGCAGGCCGTGGACGAAGTAACGTAGGATTTCCCGGGAAAGGGGTTCGCCGTATTCAGCCGCTTGACGCTCAGCGACTTCTGCGCCGATGACGATCTCGCCGTGGTGGAAGGTGATGACGTCTGTGGCTCCTGGGATGTCCATGAAATCTCGGTGGACTTGGTCACTGGTGGCGTCATCCACCAGCGCCACTTCCAGCGTGGCGAGGTGGGAGAGCGGCGAGTCGTCCTCAGCGGCATTTTCCAAAGCAAGCCGGGCAGCCTCGTGGGCCACACTTTCCAGGGCGGTGAGCCAGCTCTCGGGGATTTCCGTGGCTTGCTGGTGATTGCCGATGATGACTTCGAGCGACATGGAGGTGGGATTTTACGGAAAAGTAAATTAGGCCCGCTTCTGCATCGGGATAATGCGACCACCGTAGGAAGCATCGTTCGTAAGCCGCTTAGTGGCAGTGCTGGCGTCGTCCTTCGGGTAGTCGATCCGGCTGTGAAGCATGCTGCGCAGGGTGCTGGAAAAGCTGTCCTTGACCAGTGAAAGCTCACGCAGAGTCAGCGGGCAATCGTCGAGCTGGCCGTCGTTGATTTTCGCCCGGACGATGTCGTCCACCAACGAGCGGATCTTGGCCGGAGTGGGTTTCTGGAGTGATCGCGAGGCGCTCTCGATGCTGTCTGCGAGGGCGATGATGCCGCTTTCCCGGGTGCTGGGACGCGGTCCGGGGTAGCGGAAGTTTTTCTCCTCGATCATCGGAAGGTCCTCGGGATTTTCTAGACGCCGATCCACCTTTTCCAAGTCGGCCCGCTTTTGCTCCTGAGCGCGGCGGTAGAAATAATAGACCAGCGAATCGCCGTGGTGCTCTTGGATCACGTCGATGATCCGGGGGTTGAGCTTGTTTTTCACCGCCAGATCGACGCCGTCTTTGACATGGGCGATGATGATCAGCGAGCTCATCGTCGGTGTGAGTGAGTTGTGCGGATTTTCACAACCATCGTGCTGATTCTCAATGAAATAGCCGGGTTTCTTGAGTTTCCCCACGTCGTGGAAATAGGAACACACCCGGCACATCGGGGCGTTCGCGCCGATTTTTTCTGCCGCCGCCTCCGAAAGCGCGGCGACGACGAGGCTGTGGTGGAAGGTGCCGGGCGCTTCGAGCTGCATCTGGCGGAGTAGCTTGTGATTTAAGTCACTGAGTTCCAGCCAACTGATATCGGTGGTGAGATGGAATGTGCCCTCGAAAATCGGTAGTAACCCACTGATGAGCAGTGCGGTGACGACCGCAGTTCCCACAGCGGCCGCACTCCCGATCGCCAGAAGCTGCAAATGCCCCATGGGGTCCGGCCCGAAACAAGCGGCGATGTTCAAGCGCCCGAGAATCAAGCCCAGCCCCAGTGTCACCGCGCCGACATAGATGCCGGATTGCAGGAGCTGGAGCCGTTTCCTCACTTGGTAAGCCAGCAGCACGCTGGTCATTCCGCTCACGAGGCTCAGAATCATGTATCCCAAAACATCCGCCTGAGGGACCAGCAGACAGCCGATGAGTGTGACGTAAACCGCTGAAAATGAGGCGACTGCCCGGCCGAGCAGCACGCCGTGCAGCATCGGCGCGAGGGCGAAGGGCACGGCGAAAAACCGGAACACCTCGGGGATCGTCCCAGAGTCCACCAGGCTCATCACCGCCCGCACCATCAGCAAGTGGAAGACCAGCCCGCCCAGCACCAGCACCACCCGGCTATTCCGGCGGCAAGTGCTTTGCAGGCTGACTTGAAACATCACGATGGCCGTCAGCGCGATGATAAATCCATATAAGGCCCCGGTCAGCGGATCTTGTGAGAATGCCGTGCCGGGAGAGGCTTTCAGCACCAGCACTGCACTGCCCACCGCAAAAGTAGCGTAGAGCGCGACCTTCAACCAAAAGCTATCCTCCAGTGCTTGGATTACCGGGTTCTCGTGATGCACCCGGCGTTTTTTTCCCGACGAAAGTCCCTTCCGGGCCAACCGCCAGCGTTTGATGGCATCCAAAAATCCCACAGCGGTGTAAAAGTCGGTTCATCTGGCAGAGACGTTCCATGGTGGAATTTCCTGCCGGGCGGGAAAATTAAGCCGAGTTTCCGGCATTGGCAATCGGCAAATCGGAAGGCGAATCGGAGGTGAATCATCGATTTTCCAGCATCCGCCGTTTCACCTTGCTTCGGGTTGCGGGTGGGTTTTGGTTTTCGCCGTGATGGTGAAAACGAAGGTCCGCATCCGTAATCATCCGCCTCGGCTTGAAGGGATGGCTCCGGTGGAAGTGGCGGCCATGCTGCGCCATTTGCCGGGGCTGGTCTTCTTCGATACCGCAGGAAATCTGCCGTCATCGCAGACCCGGCCTATCTCAGTGATCGCCGCGAATCCCCAACAACTGCTGCGCGGGAAAATCCACAATCCGGCCGATTTGGAGCTCCTGCGAGCCGCCCTAGCTGCCGGGCCGAAGCCTGCGGGAGATCACGGTTTCCCCAGCGGTGGGCTTTGTGGGTGGGTCGATTACGAGGGGGATTTCGTCTTCGGTGACTATCCAGAAATGCTGGTTTACAGCCACCGCGACCGCGCTTGGTGGGAGGTGGGCGGGCTTTCCAGCCAACTCCGTGCCAGTGGCGGGTCCGCCGGGATTTCAGAGTTCGTCCCGCTAGCTTCACGGGAGAAATTCACCACCAGCGTCCTCCGCATCAAGGAATGGATCGCTGCCGGTCACATTTACCAAGCGAATCTTTCTCAAGCCTTCGCCGCCGAAGTCACTGGGGAACTTTTCAGCCTCTACGAAGCGCTCCGCGAGGCCTCGCCCGCGCCACAAGCCGCTTACTTGAATCTCGACGACCGCGAAATCCTGAGCTCTTCGCCCGAGATTTTTCTGAAAATTTCCGGTCGTGGCATCGAGACCCGCCCCATCAAGGGCACTCGTCCGCGCTTCGCCGATCCCGACGAGGACCGCCGTTCGGCTTACGAACTCCAGACGTCCTCGAAGGAAATTTCCGAACTCGTCATGATCACCGATCTCCTCCGCAACGACCTTGGCCAAGTCTGCGAGTTCGGCAGCGTCGAGGTCGCGGAAATGCTTAGACTTGAGACACTTGCCCAAGTCCACCACCTCGTCTCCACAGTCACCGGCACGCTGCGTCCAGAGATCGATGCACTGGCGGCGCTCGCTGCCTGTTTTCCCGGTGGCAGCATCACCGGTGCACCGAAAAAACGCGCCATGGAGATCATCCGCGAGCTGGAAGAGGCTCCCCGGGGACTCTACTGCGGCACCCTCGGCTGGCTTGGCTATAATGGTGAGAGTTCGCTCAATATCGCCATCCGCACGCTCATCCGCCAAGGCGACCGGTTGATTTATCAAGTCGGCGCCGGCATCGTCGCGGACTCGGATCCAGAAAAGGAATATGAGGAAACCCTCCACAAGGCCGCTGGCATCCGGCTGGCGGTGGAGCGGTGGCAGAAAGAAGCGAATCTAGCATCCGGGAACCGTTTGAACCCAAGGTAAGAGAGATCGTGACAGTCGTTTTTGGTCCATGATCCGGTCCTTGCCTCACTTGCGCGGTGCCCTGCGTTGGGCCGCCATCGTAGGGCCAGTGGCTGTGACGGTCGGTTCCGCCTCGGCGTTTTTCTTGTGGGCGCTGGATGCTGTTACTCGTTTTCGCTTCGCGCATCCGGGATTGCTGTTCCTCCTGCCGATCGGTGGGCTATTCGTCGGAGCACTTTATCTAATCTACGGGAAATCAGCCGGCGGGGGGAATCACCTGATCTTGGCTGAAATTCGCGAACCCAGCGCCGGGGTGCCGCGGCGGATGGCTCCGTTAGTCCTGCTAGGAACGCTGGTGACCCATCTCTGCGGTGGATCTGCCGGGCGGGAAGGGACGGCGGTGCAGATGGGTGGCAGCATCGCGGCCAGTTTCGCGAAGTGGTTCCATCTCGATGCAGCGGCGGTGCGGATTTTACTGATGGCTGGAGTGGCTGCGGGGTTCGGCTCGGTTTTTGGCACGCCGCTGGCCGGGGCGGTTTTCGCGCTGGAAGTGGTGAGGGTGGGCCGGGTGAAATACGCCGCGCTGGTTCCCTGTGTTTTTGCCTCGTTTCTTGCCGACTGGGTTTGCCGGGCTTGGGGGGCTGAGCACACGCAATACTACGTCCAGCCGCTGGCCGCTGGGGCCTTGGGGAACCCATGGTTAGTAGGGAAAATCATCTTGGTATCTGCGGTATTCGGAGGTGTGGCCCTGCTGTTTTCGACACTTTCCCACCGTATGAGCCATGTTTTCAAAATCTATGTGCCTCGTCCAGAATTCCGCCCCGTCGTCGGTGGAGTGTGCGTGATTGGGTTGTTTTTTCTGTGTGGAAATCCTGATTACTTGGGTCTCGGCGTATTGGCGGAGCACCCCGGCTCGCTGACTCTGCCGAGTTTTTTCACCGGCTCGCCAGTCCCAGCCAGTGCATGGGCATGGAAGTTGGTTTTCACCGTCATCACGCTCGGCGCTGGGTTCAAGGGTGGGGAGGTCACGCCGTTGTTTTATATCGGTGCGGCCTTGGGAAATGCGCTCGCCGTCTTTTTAGGTGGGCCGACCGATCTGTTCGCAGCACTTGGGTTTGTCGCGATTTTCGCAGGAGCCGCCAAGACGCCGCTGGCCGCAATTTTCCTCGGGATGGAGCTGTTTGGAACCGGCCTTGGCATTTACATCGCCATCGCCTGCCTCGTCGCGTGGCGGTGCAGCGGCTCGAAAGGCATTTATATGGCGCTTTGACCCCACTCGAGGCGGTCACTCAAGGCTTAGCCCGAACTACCACAACTGGCTTGCGTCCCACCCCCAGCCCAGTTATTTCCTGCCCGCCTCTCGGCCACCAAAGTCCCCGTAGTTCAATGGATAGAACGATGGTTTCCTAAACTGTAGATTCGTGTTCGACTCACGACGGGGATATTCAATAAGGCGCTTTAAATAGAATGCTCGTGGATTCATGAAGCGGTTAGGGAGTTGATTAAAGACGCTGAAAAAACCACCAAAACGCGCCGGGAAACGGAAATTACGTGGGAAGGTGATCCTTTAAAAGTTGCGGAAGAGCTGAAGCCCACAGGGATCAGCTATCTCTGCTGGGAGTTTCAACGCGAAATACTTTCATCACTTCGTCATCGAGATGGTTGATGACTTTCACCCCGATGTGTCCGCTCTTCGGTTTGTCGAAAGGGCGGGAGGTGTCGCTGTTGAGGGTGGCCCAAGGCTTCTGGGTTGATCTCGGCCTTGAGAGTGGTTTTTAGGGCGCTGTAGGGATCGTTCGCGCCGAGGAAATAGGCGTGGCGGACCACCATGGTTGGTGAAGAGATAGGACCGATGGGAGGTATGGGACCGATGGCTTGGGTGGCAGTTCGCGCGGGATTTCCTACTCGTCCGAGATGACATCGAACTCGGTGACGGCGACGGTGGCGGTGGGATAGGTGGTGCGTTTTTCAGCGGGCATGGGAGAGGAGATGAGGTGAGAAATCAATCAAAGGGTATCCGCATGGAGGATATCCAGATAGCTGCGGTAGGCGTAGAGTTTGCGGTAGTTCTGGCCGGTGATTTCATGGACAACACCGCACTTTTCCAGAGTCGCGAGGGCCTTGATGGCGGTGGGAGTGGAAACGCCAAGCGCACGGGCCGCTTCCGCGACGCTGGTGACCGGGCGGCGCTGGAGGTGCTGATGCAGGCGGATGACCGATGCTGCTTGGGGTTGGAGCGCAACGGCATCCCGCCCGAAAAGCTGGAGTAAATCTCGCGCGGTCTGAGTGGCGGCGCGTGAGGTCTCAAGCACGCCTGCGAGGAAAAAGGTGAGCCATTCCTCCCAATCGCCGGAGATGCGGATTTCTTGAAGAAACCGGTAGTATTCGTCGCGATTTTTTTTCAGGTAAAGCGAAAGATAAAGCATGGGAGACTCCAGCACACCCTCGGCACAGAGAATAAAGGTGATGAGCAAGCGACCCAAGCGGCCATTGCCATCGAGGAACGGATGAATCGTTTTAAACTGTACATGAGCGAGAGCGGCCTTCAGCAAAGGGCGGGTTTTGACGGGTTGGTCATGGAGGAAAAGCTCCAGAGCACCCATTGCTTCCATCAGGAGTTCCGGCGGTGGTGGCACGAAACGAGCGGTGCCGGGACGTGAGCCACCGATCCAATTCTGGCTGGTGCGGAACTCACCGGGCATTTTTCCACTCCCTTTACCATGAGACAGCAAGATGCGGTGGATGTCGCGAATCATCCGTAGGGAGAGCGGCTCACCCTTTTTCAAGAGTGCGAGTCCGTGCTGCATGGCGTCCACGTAGCAAGAAACCTCTGCGGCATCCTCTTCCAAGCCTGCGGGCGTGTTTCCTAGTTCATGGCTGAGGAGATCTGAGAGAGAAGATCGAGTCCCCTCGATCTGGGAAGAAAGCACGGCCTCTTTTCTGACATAACTGTAGAGAAAAAGCCCAGGATCGGGTAGCAACAATGAGATGCCGTCCAAGCGTCCCAAGGCGGTGGATGCCGCATCGAGTAAGGCTCCCAGTTCCCCATCGATTTCCAACAGCGGATCTGGCGGCAGTGCACGCGGCACGAAGGCTCTAGCGGTCTCCCCGGTGGTGCTGATCGGTAAATAATGGCCTGTGAGTCCGCGTAACATGTTAAGAAAATAGTGATTTAGTTTAATTCTGTGCCGCCAATGTTAAGTTTTGTTTCATTTGAGCAATGAGAATTAAATTATTTAGCCATTTTATTTAATTCTTGGGTGTCGAATTCAAGGTTTCCTCAGTTTGGAAGCGGCACCGATCATCTTCTCGAACTGCGCCTCCACCTTGGTGCCGTAGCGCGGCATGGCCTCGACGTAGGCGATGTCGATGCCTTTCTTGAAAACGTTTACGACAAGAAAGTAAAAACGATGTTTCGAGAGATCACCTTGCACCAGTTCCGCTGTGGAATCCGAAAAAGATGCAGGGAATTTATTCGTAAGAATACCTAATTCAACGACCTAATGCGCTTGGGCTCGCTGCGGAAGGTTTCGCCGCCGATCTCGATGTCCATGGAGAAGTCCGCGCCGACGTCGAAGGGCGGGTCGATGTAGATGAGCTTGAGGCCACCAGTGTCCTCGATCTGGCGGCGGAGCGCGCCGGACTTGAGGGAGGAAAGGATGAGCTTGTTGTCGCCCCAGATGAGTTTGTTGGTCCAGCCCTTGGTCTGGCGGCCGCTCATGTCGAGGAGGTCGGGCTGGAAAGAGGAAGAAGTGGGCGAGACGCCCACGCTCCTTGGCTCGTCGATGTGCTCCAGCGTTTGGAAGGGTAAGATGGCGGTGCAGACCTCACGGGTCTTGCCATTCCAGACCAGCTCGACCTCGCGCTTATCGGCGAAGAGCAGGAAACGGTATTTCTCGGGCAGCGGCTTGCCTTGCTCGATGAGCTTGATGAGGTCGCGCTTCTCGAGCTCGGTCAGGTCGTAGTGTTCAGTGGATGGACAGGCCATGGTGGGAAAGGTGGGGAGTGGTCATTTCATGGGAGTTGCTCTGCCTGCTACTTCCGAAATGACGTCCAATATCTCAATGACTTCGTTGGGAATTTCATCAACAGGAATTGCTTCAGCGAGCCCGTGGTAATCCCGTTTGAAGGTCTGCTGAGGAATGCCTAACCGTTGATAATAATTGGCGAAGAGTGGGTCGAGAAAGTCGTCAGTCACCTTGATCTCAGCTCCCCAAGGGTCGGGCTTCTGGGTGACGCGTAGGGCACTGACGAGTTCCTCGACACATTGTTCGAGAGTCGCTAGGCGGTTTACGCGTTCCGCTTCGTCGATTAGATCATTTCCACGTAATCCTTGCTGCACGTAAGCCCGCAGGCTGGCCGGGGTGGTGATGTAATTTTCGATTTCACGACGGCTCCACATGCGCTCCGTGAGTGCCGAGCCTCTGTGAAGTTCCTTCTCGAGACGATCAAACAGGGCAATACCAGCGAGATCGGACTTGGCCTCGCGCAATCCTTGGAAGTGATCGCGGGCTTCTTGGGGTTTGTTGTTACCCAGATAGAAGACGGGAACCGAATCGCTCAAGAATTCCCTCGCCGGATGCTCGAGTCGCTGAGCGAGACGACGCAAGATGGCGAGGTCGGTGGATCCTTCCACATAGAGCATCCAGCCTTTTTGCTCAGCCAAGTAGTAATCGGCCATGTGGATACTTTCGAGAGCCTTCCTGACTTGGGCTCTAGAGCGAGTGTCAATCCGATGTGGCCGACCGACAAATGCGATCACGACATCCCGCTCCGCAGCTTCCTGGAGAATGACCTCGGAGTGGCTGGCCGCGATGATTTGGGAACCCTGTTCGGCAGCGATCTCGGTAATGAGGTTGTAAACATCCCGTTGCCGCAGGATCTCCAGATGGGCATCCGGCTCATCGAGAAGCAATACCGCACCGGGATTGGCTAGCATATAACTCAGCAGAAGCAGCACCTGCTGGCACCCGCGCCCGGATGACGATAAATCCAGCTCTACACCCGAGGACTCCTTATATCCCAAGGAAAGTTCACTACGTTCCTTGATATACTGTGGTTCCAGCAAACAGATATGGAATAGACGCTTAATGTGCTCGACTAGTTGCTTCCAAGCGGACTTATCTTCTCGCGAAAATAGTTGCCAACAAAGATTACGCAACACTTGGGCAGTCTGGCCCTCCCCGATGAGTACTGCAATTTCTCCGGCCTCCTTGCGGTGTTCTCGCTCTGAGAGACCAGACATGGGCGGAAGGAAAACAACATTATGCTTTCGAACACCTTCCGGAATACGTCCATCGGTGCCATTTTTTAAGCGGCAGTAAAATGACTCTTCGTTCGCGTAATAAAACTCGAGGGCACAGGACCATGGTTGGTCGTTGTGGATACCTTCTGCGGTTAAAGTAATATAAACTTTCTCCGGGGTTTTCTTTCCTGCCACGACTTGGGTAGTTCCCATCGTGTGTAAGTTATTCCATAGCAGACGGGCACTCGGAATGGGAATGGAGTAAAGATCACGCCGATTGATGGTGACGCCGGTGCGCTCGCTAGCAGCACTTTTGTCGCGCTTCTCTGCCCACCTGCGCCAGCCGATGTCCCAAAGGGCTAGTGCTTGCAAGGCGGTTGTCTTACCGGAGTTATTCGGTCCGATGAAGACTGCTGCATTGCCAAGCTGCAATTCTGCCGTTTCTAGACGCTTGAAGTTAGAAATCTCGAAACGAGTAATCATGGCCGATACTCAAGGAAGGAAGTGGTAAGTCCAGCAAAGGTCTTGGACTTGTGTTTCTCGAAGCTGGCTTGATCGACGTAGAGGAAATCGTAGCGAGTGCCGTCTTCCTCGGCGGCGGTGGAGTCGGCGCACCATTGGCGCAGGCGGGCCATTTTTTGTGGAAGGTCGAGTTCCTCGCGGCCTTTGGTTTCGATGATCCAGACGGTGCCGTTCGAGTCCCGGGCGATGAAGTCGGGGATGTAGCTCGAGAGGTCGCCGTTGGTTTTGACGTAGTCGAACTTGAAGCCGATCGCGAGGTAGTTCTTGGTGAAGGCCTGCACATCCGGCCCGGCTTCGAGAAAAGCAGCGAAGGCCAGCTCGAAGCCGCCGGCATTCACTTCACCGACGATTTTGGTGAAAAAGCCAACGACGGAGCGGTATTCGGCTGGAAACCAGCGATGCGCCGGAATGAGTGGCGCGTAGGGTGAGGTGGGGAATTCGGGGTGAAGGGCCATGGCGAAGCTTTGAATGAACGTGAAGATTCACGTCGAAACAGGCAAGCTCGCCCTCATGCGCCATGGCGCCACCGGCTTCGTGAATCTCAGGATCAAGGACTTGCTCGCACAGGAACTGGCCTTCGGTTTCCTTGGTCTGGAGGTCCTTGCCGGTGTGACTTTTGGAGAGTCGGCGTCTGTCTTAGGAAATGGATCTTGTGTGTTAGGGGATGAAAGTCTCCGATTTTGCTCCTTATGAAAACCATGATGTCCTCACTTTTCGCGGCCCTGTTTGCTGGGGTTTGCTGTGTCGCTAGCGCTGCGGAAGCGGCTAAGCCGTTGAGCGTGTCGGCTTCTGACAAGCAGCTCTCCATCACGCTGGAGTTGCTAGACGGCTGGAAGACCTCGGTGGCCAAGGATGGCTCGACGGCGATCGAGGTGCCGATGTCGGGCGTGCATCTTCAGATTTCCGCGCTTGGAAATGCGTCGGTGGATGAGGCTTCGGGAAAAGCTCCGGAACTGATCAAGGGCCAAGTCACTGATTTTAAGGTCAGTGAAACCAAGCCAATCACCGTGGCAGGTGCACCGGGGAAAGTCCTCACCGGTACGGGTGAGGAAGAGGACGATGGCGACCCGTCGAACGCGGAGGTGTATTTCTTCTCAGTTGAGGGTAAGGTCTTTATGCTCTGCGCTCACGGCGAAGGCCACGGTGCGGTGAAGAACCGTAAACTCATCGCTGCTCTTCTCGCCTCGGTGAAGAAGAGCTGAGATTCCGGGGTTACTTGGGAATCTCGTTGAGGGTGTAGTAGGCGTCTGGGTGCCAGATGGCCTCGCCGGTGGCGGATTTGACGGCCTTGGAGTCGAGGTGGTGGATGTGACCACGGACGAGG